>CAZYYT010000044.1:0-690 GCA_964651775.1 uncultured Oscillospiraceae bacterium
ATTGTACTTAATAATTAAATTATATTTAACAGCGTGCAAATTAAATATTTGCACGCTGTTTTCCCTTCGTGATGTTTTTTGTCGAAATATTTTGATATAATTCACAAAAATTACTTGATAATAGGTGCACTTTATAGTATAATATGTATAAACATAAGTGAGTTGAATACCAAAGCTCACTTGTGGCCAGAATGGAATAAATTCTCATTCTGCAATTTAAAAAAATAGGAGGGCTTTCTATGTTAAATGTAATTATAGGCGAAAAGGGCACAGGAAAAACTGCGAAACTTATCGAGGCTGTACATACTGCTCAGAAGGCAGCCACAGGTAGTGTAGTTTTTATAAACAAGGGTAAGAGACTCTTGTTAAACCTTTCGCATGATGTTAGACTCGTTGATACAGAGGAATATGGTGTTTCTAACTACAAAGAATTTTTCGGTTTTATTTGTGGAATTCTTTCACAAAATTATGACATAGCCCATATCTTTATTGATAGCATTACAAAAATTGTTGACGATAGTATGGATGAATTTGAGAAGTTCCTTGAAAGAATTCATGCTGTTGCCGAGGCAAACAATGCAGAAATCCAGATTATACTTAGTATAAATCCTGATGAGGTATCTGCAGGCATTAAGAAATACGTAAAATAAGAATAACGAATAAACCCCTTTTTCTTGAATAAATTGAGTA
>CAZYYT010000044.1:700-13101 GCA_964651775.1 uncultured Oscillospiraceae bacterium
TGATATTGCATCACAAACGCGAGATTTGAAAGATTTTTCTGTTTCTTCACCAGTGACTTCAAAACCGTTATCTGCAAATAATTTTGCGTTCCTTCCGTAACCAAATCCTGGAATTAATATAGTCTTAAACCCCTTTTTCTTGAATAAATTGAGTAAGAGGGGTTTTTGCATGAAAAAAATTTTAATGATTCTTATATCTTTAATTATGTACACTAGTAACGTATGTGCTGTTGATATTAGTGCAACAAGCGCAATATTAATAGATGCATCAAGTGAAAAAGTGATATTTCAAAAAAATGCATATGAAAGGCTTCCAATGGCAAGTACAACAAAGATTATGACTGCGCTTATTGCCTGCGAAAGCGGAAAATTGAAAAAAACAGTTAAAATAAGCCCTGTTGCATCATCAACGGAGGGCTCTTCATTATGGCTTAAGCCCGGAGAAAAGCAAAAGCTTGGGGATCTTACATATGGTCTTATGCTTAAAAGCGGGAATGATGCAGCAGTTGCTATAGCGGAATATATAGCGGGGAGTGTTGATGCCTTTTCACTGCTTATGAATAAGCGTGCAAAGGAGCTTGGCGCAAAAAATACCCAGTTTAAAAACCCTAGCGGACTACACGAGGAAGGTCACTACACAACGGCTTACGACTTGGCACTAATTACGCGTAAAGCAATGAAGAATAAGTACTTTTCTAAAATAGTATCTACTAAAACAAAAACAATACCTAATAAAAGTGAAAAGTGGGATAGGGCACTAACTAATCATAATAAGATGTTATGGCGGTATGAGGGCTGTAACGGCGTCAAAACAGGCTATGTCAAAGTAAGTGGAAGATGTTTGGTTACAAGTGCAAAAAGGGGAAAGATAAAGCTTATTTGTGTTACACTTAATGCCCCATCTGACTGGAATGACCATAGGATTCTTTTAGATTATGGATTTAGTCAAAGAGGGTTGCCCTCTTCCGGTACTTAGTAAAAAAGAAATCAAGGATTAATCCTTGATTTCTTTTAATGAATAAAGAATATATAATGAATTTTTGTTGGCTAATTCATAAGCATTATCAAACCAGCAGTCAAGTGCACTTTTTTCGTGACAATCAGATGAAATAACAACATCTCTTCCTTTCAATAAGCGTAGTATTGTACTTGAAGGATAGGGTGAACTCATATATCCGCGTCCTATTGCGCCTGTGTTTATTTCAAAGACCTTATTTGTTTTAAGAAGTTTTTTAATTGCTGACTCCGAAGCTGTAGCATATCTGGGGTGATTTTCGGAGAATAGGGAGGAGTCGGTGTTAAATTTTCTTACTAAATCAAAATGTCCGATTATATCACAATCCGTTTTATTTACTACATCCCCCACAAGACTGTAATAGTCCTCAATAAAGCTATAGACATCACCGTCCCATGCATTGTTTATGTGCGATATAAAATCACTTTTAGAATCATCAACATCGTAAAAGATTCCATTCTTTTCAATATAGTGAACAGAACCAATTATGTAGTCAAAGTCTTTTTTATTTACAGTTGAATAATAGTCAACCTCAATTCCGCAATGGATTTTTATATAATCCTTATACTTTTCCTTAAGGATATTTATTTCATACAAATACTTTTCAGTTGATTCTTGTGACATACAATATCTTAAATCGAATGGTGTATAAGAGTGACCAGAAAATCCAAGTTCTATAAATCCTTTTGAAATTGCCTCAAGCACAATTTCTTCAGGCTTATTTACACCATCGCAATAATATGTGTGTGTATGAAAATTTGATTTTGGAATCATTTTGTCATTTTCTCCTGTTTAACTTTTTTATCAATGACATGCCTTGATGCAAGCTCTTTTTTAATATCATCAAGAGATATACCCATTTCAACCATAAGCACCATTGTGTGATATGTTAAATCTGCAATTTCATATATAGTTTCGCTTTTATCATTGGCTTTACCTGCAATAATAACCTCAGTAGACTCTTCACCAACCTTTTTAAGAATTTTATCGATGCCCTTTTCAAAAAGATAGGATGTGTAAGAGCCTTCTTTTTTTGTTATCTTTCTGCCTTTAATCATTTTCATAAGTGCATTTAAAGAAAAAGGTGCGCCTTCTTCACTTTCGTATACACTATTATAAAAGCATGAATCTCTGCCTGTGTGACAAGCTGGCCCATCTTTTTTAACCATAACTGTAAGCGCGTCATTATCGCAATCTGCAGTAATACTTACGATATGCTGATAGTTTCCTGAAGTTGCACCTTTAATCCAAAGCTTTTGACGTGAACGACTGAAAAAGCAGGTTAGCCTTTTTTCTATAGATATTTTAAGGCTTTCTTCGTTCATATATGCAAGTGTAAGCACCTTTTGTGAATTTGCATCGACAACAATAGCTGGGATAAGTCCGTTTGAATCAAACCTAAGCTCTGAAATATTTATCATAATTACTCTCCTTATAACCTTACTGTAATATTATTTTTACGCATTAATTCTTTTAAACCATTTATTCTGACCTCGCCGAAGTGGAAAATTGATGCTGCTAAGCCTGCATCAATGCCCGGAAGCTGTTTAAAAAGCTTAATAAAATCCTCAGCAGAGCCTGCACCACCCGATGCAATTACAGGGACATTTACTGCATCAAGCACTTCTTTAAGTATCTCAAGGTCAAAACCATTTTTAACACCATCCGTATCAATTGAGTTGACAACAACCTCACCTGCACCAAGGTCAACACAATGCTTTATCCAGCTTATTGCCTCCATGCCTGTATTTTCCCTGCCACCCTTTGAAAACACTCTAAAAACGCCGTCTACACGCTTAATATCGGCACTTATAACAACGCATTGATCACCATATTTCTTTGCCGCCTCGCTTATAAGATTAGGATTTGCGATTGCACCAGAATTTACGCTTACCTTATCTGCACCACATTTTAGTACCCTATCAAAGTCACCTATTGTGTTTATTCCGCCACCAACTGTAAGGGGGATAAATATGTTAGAAGCAACCTCCTTAAGAATATCTGTAAATAGCCTTCGCCCGTCAGATGATGCCGTTATATCGTAAAACACAAGCTCATCGGCACCACAATCACTATAGTACTTGCCAAGCTCAACAGGGGAGGATATATCAGATAAGTTTGCAAAGTTAACTCCCTTTACAACCCTTCCATCCTTAACATCAAGGCAGGGGATAATACGCTTTGTTATCATATAACCCCACCTTTCTCACAAATCAAAACAGCCTCTTTAATATCAATTGCACCTGTGTAGTATGCCTTGCCAATTATTGCACCATATATAGAGAGCTTTGAAAGGTTTTTAACATCATCTATGTTTGAAACACCACCTGATGCAATAATATTCATTTTACATGTTTTTGAAAGTAATTTATATAATTCAAGGTTTGTGCCTTGCATTGCACCATCCTTTGATATATCGGTACAAATCATAGTCTTTACACCTATATCATCCATTATAGCGCAAAAGTCCTCGTATTTATATTGCGATTTTTCCGTCCATCCTTTTATTGCAACATAGCCATCCTTTATGTCTATGCCCACTGCAATTTTATCTCCAAAGCTTTTAACAGTTTCTTTTACAAAATCTATATTTTGTATGGCAACAGTTCCTAAAATAACGCGCGTAGCGCCTGCATTTATATAGGCTTCAATTACGTTTATTGAACGGATTCCTCCACCTATTTCTGCCTTAAGATTGGTGGAATTAATTATGCTTTTAACAACATTTATATTCGGTGTTTTTCCCGTTTTGGCGCCTTCAAGGTCGACGATATGGATATTTGATGCACCGCTTTTTGAAAAATCCTCGGCAATGCTTTCCGGGTGCTCACTGTAAACTTCCATCTTGTTGTAATCTCCCTTTAGAAGTCTTACACACTTTTTTTCGTATAAATCTATTGCAGGTAAAATTATCATTGGTTTAGATATCCTCCGTTTCGTATTCATCAAATGCTTTTAAAATACTTAAACCGACCTTGCCACTTTTTTCAGGGTGAAACTGACAACCAAAAACATTTTTATTTTGAACGGAAGCTGTGATAGGTGCACCATACTCTGCTATTGAGGTTGTACTTTCACTGCAGTTTGCACCAAAATAAGAATGAACACAGTCGTTTTCTTTTAAATATTTAAATATAGGGCTTTTATTTTCTGTAAAGTTAAGTGCATTCCAACCAATGTGCGGAATCTTATAGCTTTCATCCACTACATCTGATATAGGCACTATTTCGCCCTTAATAAGTCCAAGGCCTTTGTGAATACCATATTCGTAGCTTTCTTCAAATAAAAGCTGCATGCCAAGGCATATCCCAAGTATAGGCTTGCCTTTGTCTGCTTCTTCATAGATAAGCTTATCAAGCCCATTTTTTTTAAGACAATCTATAGCGTCACCAAAAGCACCAACGCCCGGTAAAATAAGCTTGTCTGCTCTCTTAATTTCCTCGAAATCATTTGTGATAATATTATCTATACCAAGTGAATCAAGTGAGCTTTTAAGCGAAAACAGATTGCCACAGCCATAGTCTATAATAGCAATCATATTATAATACACCCTTTGTAGATGGAATTTCGTTTTTCTTTGAATCGTCTATTGAAACAGCCTCTTTAAGCGCACGCGCAAAGGCTTTAAAGCTACCCTCTATAATGTGGTGAGAGTTTTCACCTGCAAGCTGGTTAATGTGAAGTGTTACCATTGATTTTCGTACAAAGCCAAGATAAAACTCCTTCGTAAGCTCTGTATCAAAGGTGCCAACCTTAGGTGAGGGGATGTTAAGCCCATATGAAAGGTGCGCCCTTCCCGAAACATCTACGGCCGAGAGTATAAGCGCTTCATCCATCGGAAGAATTATATCTCCGTACCTTTTTATCCCGCGCATATCGCCGATTGCACTTTTAAATGCATCACCAAGGCAAATAGCGATATCCTCACAGGTGTGATGGTCATCAACATTTATATCACCAACGCATTTTACCTCTAAATCAAATCCACTGTGGTGGGAAAATAGTGTAAGGCAGTGGTCTAAAAACCCACAGCCTGTATCAATTTTTGATATTCCGCTCCCATCAAGATTAATAGAAAGTGAGATATCTGTTTCGTTTGTTTTTCTTTTAATTTGTGAAGTTCTCATTTTATTCTCCAATCTTAAGAATTTACAATGCTTTTTGTAATTTCAATTAATTTTTTCATATGTTCGGGTGTGCCAATTGTAATTCTGTTAAAATCCTTTATTCTATCAGCTGTAAAGTGACGAACAAGAACACCATTTTTACGAAGCTGTTTGTAAAGCCATCCTCCGTCTACACCATCTTTTTTTGCAAATAAAAAGTTTGCATAAGAATCTGTTACATAAAATCCTAATTCCTCAAGCGCTTTTTTGGTGAAATCACGGGTTTTAATTATTTGCTTACAGTTTGCCACATAGTAATCATCGGAATTAATTGACGAAATACCGGCGTTTAATGTAAGCCTGTTTATACTGTAAGGATTTGTTGAGTATTTTATTTTTTCCAAGTCAAGAATAAGCTCCTTACAGCCAAAAGCATAGCCAAGTCGTGCACCTGCAAGTGAGCGTGATTTAGAATAGGTTTGCACAACTAAAAGATTATCGTATTTTTTTACAAGCGATACTGCACTTTCTCCGCCGAAATCTATATATGCTTCATCAATTACGACAACATGATTAAAATTGCTTGAAACTATTTTCTCAATTTCTGTAAGCGAAAGCAAAATTCCCGTTGGTGCATTTGGATTTGCAATTACAACCATTGAACTATTTTTAGTGTAGTCATCTATGCATATAGTAAAATCCTCACAAAGTGGGACTTTTATAAAATCAACATGGTGAAGTTTACAAAAAACCTCATAAAATCCGTATGTAACATCCGGAAAAACAGCCTTTTCACGACCACCTGCAAATGCCATAAAAGAAAAGTTTAGTATATCGTCGGATCCATTACTTACAAAAACATTTTCTGAATTTAATCCGTAGCGTTTTGCAAGTGCTTCTTTAAGCACACCGCAGGTAGGGTCAGGATATAAATTAAGCCTTGAGCCCTCATCATAAGAAATAGCCTCAATCGTTTCCCTTGAAGGTGGGTAAGGGGACTCATTCGTATTTAGCTTTATATATTTCATATCGGTAGGCTGTTCCCCGGGGGTATAAGCCTCTAAATCAATATATTTGTTATTTAGGAATCTACTCATTATCTGCTTTCCTTTCTGATTGATGCACTTCTTGCGTGTGCAGATAAGCCTTCCTTTTCGGCAAAGTACGAAACCTTATCAGCTATATTTTTGAATGCATCTTCAGTAAAATAAGTATACTGTGTTTTCTTAACAAAGTCATCTACAGATAATGGACTTGAAAACCTTGCAGTGCCACTTGTGGGAAGCGTGTGGTTAGGGCCTGCCATGTAATCACCAAGCGCCTCCGGACAATTCTTACCTAAAAAGATTGAACCTGCGTGAAGCACCCTATCAAGATAATCAAATGGGTTATCGACACAAATCTCAAGATGCTCGGGTGCAATCTCGTTAGAAATTGCAATTGCCGAAGAAATTGAATCCACTACTATTATTTTACCATTGTTGTCAATAGATGTTGAGGCAATTTCTTTTCTAGGAAGTAAGTTTACCTGTACGTCAATCTCTTTTTGAACAAGCTTTGCAAAAGAAAGACTATCCGTTACAAGCACAGCGCTTGCATTTTTATCGTGTTCTGCCTGGGAAAGAAGGTCTGCCGCTATATGTGAAGGGTTATTTGTGTCATCTGCGATAACTAAAATTTCACTTGGCCCTGCAATCATATCAATTGCAACGCGTCCAAAAACCTGTCTTTTAGCTTCTGCAACGAACGCATTACCCGGGCCTACAATTTTATCAACCTTTGGAACAGACTCTGTACCATACGAAAGTGCCGCTATAGCCTGCGCGCCACCTATTTTAAAGATTCTGTCAACACCTGCAATATACGCAGCAGCTAATATATTAGGATTTATCTCACCACCTGTAGGGGGCGTGACCATAATAATTTCACTTACACCTGCAAGCTTTGCGGGGATAGAGTTCATAAGCACTGATGAAGGATAAGCCGCAGTGCCACCCGGAACATAAATGCCAACCTTTTCGATAGGGATAACCTTTTGCCCCATTATTATACCACTTTTATCGTTAGCAATAAAGCTATTTTTTATCTGATGACGGTGAAAATATTCTATATTTTCCTTTGCTTCACGAAGAATTTCAAGCATTTTGGGGTCAAGGTTTAAAATAGCTGCATCAATCTCCGCTTTTGTAACCTCAAGAAATTCTAAATCAGCCTTATCAAACTTCTTGCAGTATTTAAAAAGTGCTTTATCACCGTTTGTTTTAACATCTTCAATAATTTCACTCACAACTGCACTGACATTCGTTTTGTCTTTTGTTCTTGAAAATATATCATTTTTTGTTATTTCACTATATTCATAAATTTTAATCATTTTATCCACCTTTCTTCACATTTAGAAAGAAGTGCTTCGTACACCTTTTGTATTTCATCATGCTTAAATTTAAAGCTTGCCTTATTAGATATAAGCCTTGCTGAAATAGGAACAACCGTTTCAGTCGGCTCAAGATTATTCTCTTTAAGTGTTGTGCCTGTTTCTACTATATCAACGATTACATCTGATAAATCAAGAATAGGAGCAAGCTCGATAGAGCCATTTAGCTTAATGATTGTTATATCACGACTTTTCTTTTCATAGTAGTTACTTGCTATATTAGGAAACTTTGTTGCAACACGAAGCGTCCTGTCGGGCTTATCGCGAAAACCACACTTTGCCGCAACAGCCATACGACACTTACCAATTCCTAAATCAAGCAGCTCATAAACGTCGGGGTTATTCTCAAGCAAAATGTCTTTCCCTGCGATACCGATATCTGCCGCACCATGTTCAACATAGATTGCAACGTCTGATGGCTTTACCCAGAAGTATCGTAAAAGACCGTCCTCACTTTCAAAAATAAGCCTTCTGTCATCTTTGCTTATCTCGGGGCAGGAAAAGCCTGCTACCTTAAGCATATTATATACCTTTTCTCCAAGTCTTCCTTTTGGAAGTGCAACATTTACAGGATTCAATTTTGCCTTACCTCCTTTGTAAGATATATTTTTTCTTTGCATAGCACCTTATTATTTTCCGAATTAAGTGCAAGTACGGATTTTCCCGAATCGGTAATTTCTTTTACCTTGCTTAAAACATCCTCCGGTAAAGAGTTTTTATCATAATAAAGGCAAATGTCAGCATCATATTCTTTACTCTGTGTAAAAAGCATTTCAAGCATATCAAGATATATCGCAAAGCCAAGACCTTTTGCCTTTTTACCAATTTTAGCAATAAGCCTATCGTACTGACCACCGCTTAATATACCCGACGCAATGCCTTCAATATAGCCCTTAAAAACTATTTTGTTATAATAGTTCATATCATTTACAACAGAAAAGTCTATCTGCACATTTTTAGAGAGATTAATACCTTTAAGAAGCTTTGAAATCTCACAAAGATCGTTTACAGAAGCACTCGTTTCTTCATCAACTGCAAATATGTCTAGTTTTTCGGAAACCTCATCAATAGGACCATACATTGTAATTAAACTGCTTAAGGTTTCGACCCATTTATTGCTTAAATTTTCTTCCTTACAAAGTAAAGAAAATTCAGGAAAGTTCTTTTCACTTATTGCCTGCAAGAATTTTTGTGTGTTATTCTCATCTATCTTCGCAGCTTTTAAAAGGGAAGAGGTCAGCCCCATATGTGAAATATCAAGCATATAATTTTCGTCTATAGCGGCAAGGCTTTTAGCCGCAAGGATGATAACCTCTGCAATTGAATATTCATCTACGTCTCCGATACATTCAAGGCCGGATTGCATAATTTCTTTAAAGGAATGCGTTCCGTCAGATACACGATAAACATTTTCGTTGTAGTATGCTTTTTGAACACAAAGGGAAGCATCATCATAGTTTCTTATTATAGATATAGTAACATCAGGCTTCATAGCAAGAAGCTTTCCGTTTGTATCTGTGAAGGTTATTACCTTGTCACTTTTCAAAAAGTCCTTATTGTTTACATAAATATCATACTCTTCAAACTTGTTCATTTTAAACTGTGAATAACCAAATTGCTGATATATGCCTTTAATCTGACCGATTAATTCTTCAATTGTTCTGCCCATTATCATCAACTCCTGTTTTGCATTTATTCGCTTTAGTACGGTAACACGGTAATACAATAAAATAATAGCATAAAAATTAAGCTATGTCAATAAAAAAAATAGGAAAATATCAAGTATTTTCCTATTTTGTATTAAGTTTTTAATTAATGCCCGCGCTCTTTTTGATGTTTTGTTGGTGTCCTTCGTTTAAGACTCCGCTTTTATGACCAATTGAATTATAGAAGTAGAGGTCAAAGTGACCATGCGCATTATTGTTTTTAACGTAATCAAAATTTGTACCTTCCCCCCAATTATCGCTTCGCCAGCTTGTCCAAGCGCCACCGGGTGCACCATCGTTGCCGGCGTGTAGCATACCTGCCATGCTTGCTGCTATTTTACGGTCTTGACACACAATGAGAACACTTCGTTTATTCCAACTAAAAGTACCACCAAAAATTTCTTTCATGGCTGCAGTATCGGTAGCTGTAAGTGGTTCGCAATCAGCGTGACCGCTACCCACTGTACGCCTTGCATTAAAGCTTTTTCCTGTTTCAAAATCAATTACTTTAAAATCAGCATTTATGGGAACAACATACTGTGCCTCCGTATACCAATCAAGAAGCTCACCATATTTATCTGATGGTGTTTTTTTTATTGCAATATGATGAACGGGGTATTTAAGTTTCATTCCTTCATAAACATAGTCGTTTTCAGTAAGGTTATTAGCATTTAAAAGCTCCTCCATAGGAATTTTACAATCTATCGCAATTGTCCACAGTGTGTCATTTTTCTTAATGGTGTAGGTTTCATATGTAATATAATTTCCGCTTGGTTTTTCTTCATTATCAGGAATAGTATCTTTACTTGGAATGATAACCCTGTCACCGATATAAAGTATTGTAGAATAATTAGCGTTATTTGCATCAAGCAGTTCATTTAAGCTTACACCACATTTTTTTGCTATAAGGTAAAATGAATCACCCTTACTAACAATATATGTAGATGATGGTACGCTTACGACATCACCAATGTATAATGGCGTCGTGTAATTGGCATTGTTTTTTTCAAGCACCTCCTTTAATGTTATACCAAATTTTTGAGAGATAACCCAAAAGGAATCTCCCTTCTGCACGGTGTATTTTGTTGCCGCAAACCCTTGCTGGGGAAGAAGGGCAAGTGCTAATAGTGCAGAAATTATCTTTTTGTTTTTCATAAATATCACTCTCCTCGTTTACTTGTTCGACAGTCACTTTTGAATTCTTTTATGTAAATATTGGATCAATAGTAAACAACCTTAAATATTTACAAAAAGGACTTGAAAAGGAAGGGAGATAAGTGGTATAATAAAATAAGATTTATCGAAAGGAATGATACAATGGAAAACGTTTTTGACGTTTTAAAAGAAAGAGGTTTAATTGCACAAACCACACATGAGGAAGAAATAAGAGAACTTCTCGGTAAAGAGAAGGTAACTTTTTATATAGGATTTGATCCCACAGCAGACAGCTTGCACGTTGGTCACTTTCTGCAGATGATTGTTATGCGTCATATGCAAAATCACGGACATCGTCCTATTGCGCTTGTTGGTGGCGGTACAGGCCATATTGGCGACCCTTCGGGAAGGACTGATATGCGCCAAATGATGACAAAAGAAACAATTGATCACAACTGTGATAGATTTAAAGAGCAGCTTTCAAGAATAATTGATTTTTCTGATGGAAAAGCAATTATGGTTAACAATGCTGATTGGCTTCTTGACCTTAACTATGTTGAGTTTATAAGAGATATCGGCTCATGCTTCTCTGTTAATCAGATGCTTCAGGCAGAGTGCTTTAAACAAAGACTTGAAAAAGGATTATCATTTCTTGAATTTAACTATATGCTTATGCAAAGCTATGACTTCCTTATGCTCAGTCGTAAGTACAATTGTAAGCTTGAACTTGGTGGTGATGACCAGTGGAGTAATATCCTCGGTGGTCTTAATCTTTGCCGACGTAAAGACCAGAATCAGGTTTATGGTATGACATTTACTCTTCTAACAAACAATGAAGGTAAGAAGATGGGTAAAACTGCAAATGGTGCAGTATGGCTTTCTAAGGACAAAACAACTCCTTATGAATTTTATCAATATTGGAGAAATGTTGACGACGGCGATGTTTGCAAGTGCTTGCGCCTTCTTACGTTTATTCCGATGGATGAAATTCGTGAATATGAAAAGCTTGAGGGTAGCCAACTTAACCCTGTAAAGGATAGACTTGCATATGAGCTCACACTTCTTGTTCACGGTGAAGAAGAATCTAAAAAGGCACAAAGTGCTGCTAAAGCAGTGTTTGAAGGCGGTGTTGATAATGTAAATATGCCTTCAGCAATGATTTCAGAAGATGAAATTAATAGTGGTATCGGTGTTCTTGACCTTTTGCTTAAGGTTGGTATGATTCCTTCTAAGGGTGAGGGTAGGCGTCTTGTCCAGCAGGGTGGTATTACCATTGATGGTGAAAAGATTTCTGCAATTGATTTTATAGTAACAAAGGATATGTTCAAAGATAATAAAATCATTGTTAAAAAAGGAAAAAAATCATTCCTTAAAATAGAAGTAGAAGGTTAATTAATCAAATGGGATATGTAACAGTATTACTTATAGCAGTTAGTTTAGCAGTTGACGCATTTGCAGTTTCCGTTACAAACGGAATTGTTGTAAATGATCTTAGGAAAAAGCACGCTGTTAAAATTGGAATATATTTTGGTGTATTTCAGTTTTTGATGCCTCTTATTGGCTATCTTTTAGGCAGTGGATTTGAAAATATAATCAAGTCATTTGACCATTGGGTGGCATTTGGCCTTTTAGCTGTAATTGGTCTTAATATGATAGCAGAAAGCTTTAAAAATGAGGCTGAGGAGTGTCGATGCATTTCTTCAAGAGAGTATCTTACTCCAATTAGGCTTACCACACAGGCTATAGCAACAAGCATTGATGCATTAGCTGTGGGTATCAGCTTTGCAGTTGCAGGTGATGGAAATATACTTATTTCTTCCCTTATCATTGGTGTGATTGCATTTGTATTTTCATAAAGTGGTTGACATATGTTTTAACATCTTGTAATTTCAACCTACATAGATCACACACTTTTGATTTATCTGTGAATCATTATTAAATGATACTATTCCCACTCCACATATTAACTGCCCTGTTGATTTCATCCA
>CAZYYT010000045.1:0-4171 GCA_964651775.1 uncultured Oscillospiraceae bacterium
GGCACTGCACTAACACCTGCACTGCCGATAAGGGGGTTAACCTTACCGCCTGTTGCTTTGCACATAATCTTACCAAATAAAATGCCGCCAGCAGTACTTACCGAAAAAGCAAGAAGTCCAAGGCAAATGATAAGAATTGTTTTAGGTGTAATAAAGGTATCTGCAGTAGCAGTTGCACCAACTGTGGTACCGAGGAATATTGTAATAATATTCATAAGCTCATTTTGTGCAGTTTTATTAATTCTGTCAACAACGCCACTTTCTTTAAAGAGGTTACCTAGCATAAGCATACCTACAAGAGGTGTTGCATCGGGAATAAGAAGAGCAACAATAATTGTAACGATTATAGGGAAAAGAATTTTTTCCTTCTGAGATACAGTGCGAAGCTGTCCCATAACAATCATTCTTTCCTCTTTTGTTGTGAGGGCCTTCATAATAGGCGGCTGAATTATGGGAACAAGTGCCATATAAGAGTATGCGGCAACTGCAATCTGACTTAAAAGGGCAGGTGCAAGTGTTTTTGTTACATATATAGCAGTAGGCCCATCTGCACCACCAATAATACCGATTGATGACGCTTCCCTAAAGATCGTTAATGCTGTACCATCCGTACCGAAGCCACCAATCTGAAATGCCCCTAGAAGGATTGCGCCAAGGAATGTTATAAACACACCGAGTTGTGCGGCCGCACCAAGAAGAATACTTTTTGGGTTTGAAATAAGTGGGCCAAAGTCTGTCATACAACCGATTCCAAGGAATATAAGAGGCGGATAAATACCAAGCTTAACACCCAGATAAAGAATATCTAAAAGACCACCCTTTTTAAGAACTTCACCGTAGTCTATATTATTTGATAAAAACAGTTCGGGGTGCATAACTCCACCTAAGGGAAGGTTTGCAAGAAGCATACCAAACGCAATGGGAAGAAGAAGTAGGGGCTCAAACTTTTTTACAATTGCAAGGTACAAAAGAACACACGCAATTGCTATCATAACCGCAGTTTTCCACCACACACTGTTTGATCCAAAGAACATTTCTGTCAGACCTGTGTTCATAACGAACTTGACAAATCCATCAGTTAATTTTTCTAACAAAATAAATCACTCCATTATTAATCTATAAACTTAAGAAAGAGTTACAAGTAAATCACCGCTATTTACGGTTGAGCCCTTTGATGTTGCTACAGTTACAGTACCATCACAAGGAGCAACGATTTCATTCTCCATCTTCATAGCTTCAAGAATAATGAGTACATCACCCTTCTTAATTACCGCACCATTTGAAACCTTGATATCAACAACGTTACCAGGCATTGGTGCATTAACAGGTGTACCGCCTGCGGGAGCTACTGCAGGCACAGGAGCTGCTGTAGGTGCTGGAGTTGATGCCGGTGCTGGTACTGCTACCGGTGCTGGTGCAGGTGCTTGAGCGGGAGCTAAAACTACGGGTGCACTTGCTACGCCACCAACTTCTTCAACATCAACCTCATATGAATTACCATTTACATTTACAATAAATTTTCTCATAATAATTATCCTCCTAAAATCTGTTTTCTAAAACTTCACGACGGCCCGCCTTATTCCATGCTCCGTCTGATACTTTTTTGTAAGAGCGAATTACAAGCCCTGATGCACTTTTTCCCATTGCCGCCGCAATAGCAGCTGTGATAACTGCCACAAGCTCCGCATCATTTGACGCTACAGGCATATTGGGTGTATGATTAACTGCAGGCTGAACAGATACATCTTCTTCGGGCTTTTCTTCACCACTGAAAAGTGCCATTGCCTTAATAACAAACATTATGATGATAAGCATAGCAAATACTATTATCATACCCATTAATGTATATGAAAGGCCTTCAATAACGATATCTTTAATATTAAAATCCATTGCATTCACCTCTTAAAGTGGCATATTGTCATGCTTACGAGAAGGCACTGTTGCACGCTTACTCTTAAGCATTTCAAGTGATGCAATAACTCTCTGACGAGTTTCTGCGGGACAAATTATATCATCAACATAAAATGCCTTTGCAGCATTATATACGGATGCATCATTTTCCTTATATTCTTTAATAAGCATATCTTTGTTTTCGCCTGCCTTAAGTCTTTCATTATAAAGCACACGAATACCTGCTTCTGCATTAAGGGCAGCAATTTCTGCTGTGGGATATGCAAGCACAATATCTGCACCTACCTGAGCAGAATTTAGAATTGCGTACGCAGTGCCATAGCCCTTTTTGATTACTACATTGATTTTAGGAACGGTTGCGCCAGTGAATGAGTAAACAAGGTTTGCAGTTTTTCTTGCAAGACCATACTCTTCTTCTGCAGCACTAACAACAAATCCGTCAACATCCGTGAATGTAAGAACGGGAATGTTGTAGCAATCACAGAAACGAACAAATCTTGAAACCTTCTGTATCGCCTTTCCGCTAAGCTCTTTTCCGTTTGTTCCAATAGCTCCAACGCTTGCGCCATTAAGACGAACAAAGCCGATTGTTGTTTCAGCTGCATAACCTGCCTGGACCTCAAAGAAGGCCTTATCATCAGCAACCTCTGCAATAACAACCCTAACATCTTCAATAGCATCGATATTATTAAGAACATCACTTGTTCTGTTGATATCATCTGCACTCTCAAATTCAAATGGATCTGAAAGATTGTTTGAGGGAAGGTAAGAAAGAAGAAGTCTTGCAATGCAAAGACACTCCGCATCGCTTTGTGCAACAAAGTGTGCATTTCCGCTTTCATTTACATTAGACTTCGCATCTGCAGGTGCTTTTTTACCTGTTGACGCTTCTATAACTGAAGGGCCATTCACAAACAAACGACCATTCTTTTCATTCATAATAACAAAATCGCTCATCTCTGCTGCGATTGCACTTCCACCTGCACAGTTTCCAAAAATAATGCTGATGTTAAGAATAACACCGCTTACCTTTGATGCCGCACAAAGAAGCTTGCCCATTGCAGCCTGTGCAAACGCACCTTCATCAAGACGAACTCCATCACTGTCAAGCATTCCAACAATCGGCGCACCCATTTTAAGTGCTAAATCGAAAAGCTTTACAATTTTTTTAGCATTAAACTCACCAATAGCACCTGAAAGAACAGTTTTATCTTGTGAATAAACATAAACAAGTCTTCCATCAACTGTACCATAACCAGTGATAACGCCGTCAGCAGCAGTAGAAGCATCTCTTGCGCTTACGAATCCACCAATCTCAATAAAGCTACCTTCATCAAGGAGTGCCAAGATTCTTTCACGTGCAGTAAATTCGCCACCCTGCTTTTGTTTTTCAAGTTTATCCTTTCCTCCGCCAAGGGCAATTTCTGCCTTTTTAGCAAGTAGGTCGGATACCTTTTCAATGGAACTCATATAATATACCTCCCGCTTAAATTGAACACATTCAAATCTTTCCCATCATATCACTTATTATATACCAAACAATACTATTTTTCAACATTTTTTTTATTTTTTAGTATATTATTCCTTGCAGTTACAGCAGGGCTTAAAAAATGTTGGAATATCAACTTTGACTCTACTATTTTCTTGTATAAATCCAAGCTTTTTAAGGTCTTTAAAAAGGGTTTCGTTTGAAGAGTACCCCTCTTTCACACCACGTAGATCAAGATAATTTAAAGTTGCCCTTATAAGTAGCTCAAAAACGTTATCATTATCAATAACCTCTTTTATTTCACCATTTACGTCAAATACGCAAAACCCCGATTTTTTTTCGTTCTCTTGTGCCCATGCAACAAGGGCGTTTTCGTCACAGTTTTTTGTAATTGACTGTATAATACGAATATCATCTATTATATTAACTCTAATCATTTCCTTTTGCCCCTAAGCTTATTTATTTCTGCATCACTCATATTTCTCCATTTACCTTCGGGAAGGTTACCAAGAGTAAGTGAACCGATAGAAAGTCTTTTAAGTGAAAGCACTTCTGCACCAACGCTATCAAGCATTCTTCTTACCTGACGATTCTTCCCCTCGTGAATAGTAATCTTAACCTCTGACCCATACTTTGAATTTTTTATATTTTCTGCGCCTGCTTTTGCAGTTTTAACACCATCAAGTTCAATCCCTGTTCGAAGCTTTACAAGTTGCTCCTCTGTAAGTGGTGTTTTAACATGTGCAATATATGCCTTATTAATAACGTGGC
>CAZYYT010000045.1:4181-12666 GCA_964651775.1 uncultured Oscillospiraceae bacterium
GTGTTACTATATTTGCAAATTCACCATCGTTGGTCATAATAAGTAGTCCTGTTGTATCAAAGTCAAGCCTGCCTACAGGGTATATTCTTGCTTTAATATCAAAAACAAGCTCCATAACAGTTGGGCGTCCAAGATCATCACTCACTGTTGTTACATAGTTTTTCGGTTTATTAAGCATAATATAATATTTTTTTGCTTCTTTTCCTATTGGGTTGCCATCAAGCTCAACAACATCATTTTTTTCATCAACCTCAAAGCCCATAAAATCAACAATCTCACCATTGACACTTACATGACCCTGCTCGATTAACTTTTCTGCACCGCGTCTTGAAGAAACTCCGCATTGTGCCATAAATTTTTGCAATCTCATATTTTCACCTTCATACTTTTTATACAAATAATTCTCCAAGTATAGTTTATTACAACAAATTCATTGTGTCAACTTATTTCTAAAATAAAAAAGAGAAGTGAACATCCGTTCACTTCTCTTTTTCGTATTTAATTTACCAGGACCAAGTGTTTGTTGTTACATCAGCGAATACATCGCCAAGTTCATCAACCTTACCCTCCGGGATACCTGCAGCTTCAAGCTCATTAATAACTGCTTCTTTACCGCTTAAAGCGATTACATCAAGCATCTCAAGGCGAAGAGCCTCGATTTCAGGTTTATTATATCTTTTCATCTTATACTCTCCTCCTTACTTACGGTCTATTAAAGTATGATGCATCAATCATATTTGTGAAGTAGTTTACTCCACCAATATCAAAGATTGCGTCTACACCAATGATATCTTTCGCACCAACGATAGCATTATCAACTACATCACCATTCTTAAATACTGCTGCAAATGAAATTTCACCTGATGCAGATACTAAAGGTGCAACATTCGTTGAATAAAATCTATCTGTTTCTGTATTAAATACCCATTTCATTTTGTTAAATGTACCCTCGGGAATGTTTGCTCTAATAGCAACGCCCATGTAAGCATCCTTACCATCTGAGTTTGCAAGGCTAACATTTGTCTTTGCAAGGTCAGAATTTACGATTCTGTTTGTGTTAGCTGCATACTTGACAACGATGTCATCAAAGTAGGGCTCATTACCCTGATAGTAGTTCATACGTGGTGTGTTGATTTTAAAATCAGGCAATGCAGTCGGAGTCTGAATCACGAATTCATCGTGATACTTTTTGTCAACAGGTTCATAGAAGTATACGGGCTTTCCATCGTAGTAGAGCTTATAAATAGCATTATCATAATCAAGAACAACTATAACATTATGCCATTCTCCACCATCACGTTTGTCAACCTCATAAAATTTTTTAAGGCTTGTAGTATCAGGCTGTGTGCCAAAGGTTTCTATGTTGTTAGCTAAAAAACAATCTGAACTACCTGTCATTGATTTGGAAACGGCCGAACCATTTATATTAATATAGCAATGATTAACATCAATACGAATATATTCTTTTCTGAAGTAGAACTGATTTGTCGCGCCAATACCTGATATCAAAAATGCCTGACCATCTTCCCCATTCCAAGTATCCAATCTTGGATTCATGGTATTAAATGAATATGTAATTACACCCTTAATTCTTCCAGTTCCATCTTTTTCAACTGCAGGTGCAGGAATTGACAATGTTGACTGGGCAGCCTCAGCCAATGAACCTGTATCCTTGCCCGCTTCTAAACAAAGATACGGATTTCCGTTAGCATAAAACCACATGTTTTTAGCATTTGTTCTCAGCGAGTTCTTTTCTGCGTAAGTAGTAACACCATCTGCAACTGTAGGTGTAACACCATCAACGTTATACCAAGACTTTTTTTCTGAAGTATCTTTGGTTATTAAGTACTCTCTCTTTGTCGCACCTTCGCCTGTGCTTAAGTACATTGCATTGACTGTACCAAGCTTATAAGCACCCGTGTCAATTTGAGCTTTTTCTTCAGCTGTTGCATAAGAGTATGCAACGCGAGCTGCTGCAACAACAGACTTATTGCTTGCGTTACCATCTTTTTCAACAGTAACTATCTGGAAGTCTGAAACCTGGTAAGCTCCTGTATCGCTTTCAGTGTAACCAAGCTGCGTAAGTGTTTTGCCTTCAACGGAGTTTTCGCCTGTTCCATCAAAGTCTTGTGAGCGGACAACAGCTCCGGGCATATCATCAATTGTGACGGTTGCTGCCGCGAAAGATGTCATCTGAAGTGTGCCAACTACTGAAAGTGCTAAAGCAAGCACAAGTGTAGCTGACAAAATTTTCTTTACCATAATATTTCCCTCCTTTTTAATGATATAATAATTATAGCTCATTTATATATATATTGCAATAGCTATTTTAACGAATTTTCGAACATTATTTTGTGCAATATGCACAAAAAAAGCGTGTGACATGATCACACGCTTTTTTATTTAATTTACCAGGACCAGGTGTTTGTTGTTACATCAGCGAATACATCGCCGAGTTCATCAACCTTACCCTCCGGGATACCTGCAGCTTCAAGCTCATGAATAACTGCTTCTTTACCGCTTAAAGCGATTACATCAAGCATTTCAAGACGAAGTGCTTCGATTTCAGGTTTATTATATTTTCTCATATTACACTTCCTCCTTATTTATGGTCTATCAAGATATGAGTCATCAATCATATTTGTGAAGTAGTTTACTCCATCAATATCAAAGATTGCGTCTACTGCAATGATATCTTTCGCACCAACAACAGCACCGTCTACAACAGCACCATTTTTAAATACTGCTGCAAATGTAACATTACCTGATGCTGAAACATTGGATGTGTAATTCTTTGAAAAGTATCTTGCATCATTTGTGTTAAATACCCATTTCATTTTGTTAAATGTACCTTCAGGGATATTTGCTGTAATTGCATAACCCATATACGCATCCTTACCATCTGAGTTTGCAAGGCTAACTTGTGTCTTTGCAACTTCAGCATTTATAACGGTATTGGGTGTAGCCTTATATTTAACAACGACGTCATCAAACATTGGTTCATTGTTGCCCCAGTAGTTGTAACGAGGTGTTGAGAATATAAAATCGGGTGCAGTTGTTTTGTTAAGAATTTTGAATTCACTTGAGTACTTTCCACTCACATTAAAGAATACCGGTTTGCCATCGTAATACAATCTGTAGGTTGCATTGTCATAGTCGACAACAACCAATGCATCATGCCATCCGTTATCACGAGGAGCGTCGCCAAAATCTTTAAGTACACCCTTAGCATCAAAAATACCTGTTGTGTCTGCATTAGGTGCAATAAAAGAAGCGGGACCATGACCAGTGTCTATGGCATTATCTTCTGCAATGTAAATATAGTTATGTGTACCATCAATTCTTACAATTTTCTGTCTGATGTAGAACTGACCTAAAACGCCGGTCAAATTAAGTGCAATTGTTGCACCGTCATCAGCTGCCCATGTCCCTGCGCGAAGATTCTTGAACTTGTAGCCGATACTTATTATACCCTTAATATCGGTCCCATTTTTCTCGTAAGCTAAATTCTTAATGGGAATTTTAGCACTAGAGGCGGTTGCCTTAGGGTTTTTAACGGTTACGCCAGTACCATCTGCACCCTCCATATATGTATAGGGGTTACCATTTGCATAGAACCATTTGAAATTATTTGTCTTAGATGCATTTGGTGCATAAGCCTTTGTGCCTTCAACATAGTCGATACCTACCCACTGCTTTACTCCACCTACATCGTAAATCAAGAAGTAGTCATCATTAACCTTCTTAAGAATTGCAGGATAAACCTTTACGTTGCCTTTACTGTCAGTAATACTAATTGTGTACTCACTTGCTGCCATTTCAGCAAGCTCTTCAGGTGTTGAGTAGTAGTACGCTAGTCTTGACTTCGGAATCAAAGCCTTGTTTCCATCGCCCTCTGTCTCTACAACAAAGTCTGAAACGCAGTTTGCAGCAGTATCGCTCTCGGTCATGCCATACTGCGTAGGTGTTGTTTTTGCTGCATCTTCTACCTTATCGAAGTTTTCTGAGTAGACAACAGCTCCGGGCATATCATCAATTGTGATGTGGTCTGCCGCAAAAGATGTCATCTGAAGTGTGCCAACTACCGAAAGTGCTAAAGCAAGCACAAGTGTAGCTGACAAAATCTTCTTTACCATAATATTCTCCTCCTTTTTAATGATATAATTATTATAGCTCATTTATATATATATATCAATACCCAATTTACCGAATTTTGCCATATTTTTTTGTGCAATATGCACAAAAAGGTGGAGTTGATATTTTTATCTATTAATTTGTATGGAGCGTTTTTGTTTATATATTAATAACAAAAAACGGAATGGATTATCCATTCCATTTTTTTGTTATTTGTCAAATCTGTAAATATCCGCGGGAGAGAGCATCTGAACACTGTTTGCTACAAACGCCTCCTCAGCTTTTTTATCATTATCGGTTTTAAGCACCATTAATGCTTTCCCGGAAACCTTACCAACAAATGCATACATATATTCTATGCTTATGCTTGCCTCTTTAAGCACATCAATTGCCTTCGCAAGGCCACCTGCTTGGTCATCAATAACAATTGCATGCACGTTTGTGCATTTAGCAATAACGCCTTCTTTTCCAAGGATTTCCCTTGCTTTTTCTGGATCATCAACAATAATTCTGAGGATGCCGAAATCGGTAGTATCTGCAAGTGATAGTGCACTAATGTTGATTGAGTTGTTGCCTAAATCCTCAATAATTTTACCAAGTCTGCCAAATTTGTTTTCAACAAATATTGAAAGTTGTTTTACTAACATATCGCTACCCCCTTATTTAATTGTTCTTCGGTCAATTACACGCTTTGCTTTTCCCTCACTACGCTCGATAGATTTCGGATTTACAAGGGTAACCTTAACACCGATTCCAAGAGTTGAACGAAGCTCGTATGTAATTGTCTTTTCCATTTTTTCAATTGACTTAACATCGTCAGAGAAAAGAGACTCACTCATTTCAACATTAACTTCAAAGGTATCTGTGCTATTTACTCTGTCAACAATGATCTGGTAGTTAGGTGTAACACCTTCTCCCACCTTCAGTAAAACCTCTTCAATTTGTGATGGGAAAACATTTACACCACGAATAATAAGCATATCGTCTGATCTTCCCTGTGGCTTATTCATTCTTATATGAGTTCTGCCACACTCACACTTTTCATAATTAAGTGAGCATATATCTCTTGTTCTGTAGCGGATTAAAGGGAAGCCCTCTTTTGTTATTGTGGTAAAAACAAGCTCACCACTTTCACCTTCAGGAAGCACTTCACCAGTATCTGGATTTATAATTTCCGGGATAAAGTTATCCTCACAAACATGCATACCACACTGGTACTCACACTCATATGATACTCCGGGGCCCAAAATTTCAGATAGACCATAGATATCATAAGCCTTTAAATTAAGCTTACTTTCAATTTCTTTACGCATTTCCTCTGTCCAAGGCTCCGCACCAAGGATGCCTGCCTTAAGCTTAAGCTGGTCACGAACGCCCATTTCTTCTATTACCTCTCCAAGATAAAGAGCATATGAGGGTGTGCAACAAAGAACTGTTGCACCAAAGTCAATCATTGTCTGAATCTGCCTTTGTGTGTTACCTGAAGAAATGGGAATTACTGTTGCACCAATTCTAATTGATCCATCATATGCACCAAATCCGCCTGTAAAAAGTCCAAGGCCATATGAAACCTGGACGAAAGAGTTTTCATCAGCACCGGTAGCCTTAAGAATCCTTGCAATGCAATCTGCCCACATTACTAGGTCATTTTCTGTATATCCAACAACAATTTGCTTACCCGTTGTGCCTGATGATGCGTGCACACGCCTTATCTCAGACATCGGCACTGCAAATAGACCGTAGGGGTAGTAATCACGAAGGTCCTGCTTATACGAGAAGGGAAGCTTTGAAAGGTCATCAACGCCCTTGATATCCTCAGGCTTTAGGCCCAATTCATTCATTCTCATTCGGAATAGTTCAACATTTTCGTACATTCGTTTTACCTGATGAACAAGTCTTTTGCTCTGAAGCTTTTTAAGCTCTTCACGGGGCATAGTCTCAATGTCTTTTAGCCACATTGCCATTTCAATCTACTCCTTCATATTATAACCGAGCTCGAATGCCTTTATGTTAACCTCAAGGAATTTTTCGGGGACGGTTGTTTTGATTGTTTCAATCCATTTTTCATAGGGTATATCTGTGCTTTTTGCCATAACGCCAATAAGAACAACGTTAACAGCCTTTGAATTTCCTGCTTCGTTAGCTATTTTGAGTGCATCTACACCAATGTATTCCATACGGCTTTTGATTTTTTCTTCAATATTTTCGGGATATTTCGCCTGACCTGTGATAACGGGCATAGGATTAATTTTCTGTGTATTTACGATGATTTTCCCGCCCTTTTTAAGATAGGGCATACTACGATATGCTTCAAGCATTTCAAATGCAAGAATAATATCGGCTTCACCAAGGTCAATAACGGGGGAATATACCTTGTCACCAAATTTTACGTATGTTACAACGCTACCACCACGCTGACTCATGCCATGTACTTCGGAAACCTTTACATCGTAGCCTTCATTTATGACCGTGTTGCCGAGGATTCTGCTTGCGAGAAGCGTACCCTGTCCACCAACACCAACTATCATAATATTTTTAGTCATGCTTAGTTTCCCTCCTTTATAATTGCACCAAACGGACAAACATTTACGCACAATCCACATCCGTTACACTGCGTTGTGTCGATTCTTATACTTGTGTTATCTTCTGTGATTGCAGGGCAACCAAGCTTCATACACTGCTTGCATTTCTTACAAGCATCTGTAATAGTGCAATGACCGGTGTAGTTAACACCCTTAAGAAGTGCACAGGGCCTTTGTGCTATAATAACAGAAGGAGCTTCTCGGTTTATCTCTTCCTTAACTATTTTTTCAAAGTTCTTTAAATCAAATGGGTCTGCAACTGTAACATGCTCAATTCCAACTGCCTTGCAAAGCATAAGAAGATCGACCTGCTTTGTTGGCTCTTTCCTTATTGTAAGACCTGTTGTTGGATTATCCTGATGGCCTGTCATACCTGTTATAGAGTTATCAACAATAATAACCGTGTTGTTACCCTTGTTGTAAACAATATCAATAAGACCTGTTATACCTGAATGTATAAAGGTTGAATCACCAATAACAGACACAAGCTTTTTATTAAACTCCTGCCCTCTTGCCTTCGCCATACCCATTGCTGCAGATACTGATGCGCCCATGCAAATAGTTGTGTCAACTGCCTGAAGGGGTGCAACTGCACCAAGTGTGTAGCATCCGATATCACCTGATACAACTAAGCCAAGCTTTTTAAGAACATAAAATGTTCCTCTATGTGGGCAACCTGCACACATAACCGGCGGGCGCATCGGAATGTTTTCTTCTATTTCTATGAATTCAGGTGCTTTTTCACCAAGAACTGCTTCTCTAATCATATTAGGTGTGTATTCGCCAAGAAGTGTAAATTTCTCCTTGCCGATTACCTCTACACCCAGCGCCTTACAATGCTCTTCAATAATCGGATCAAGCTCTTCAATAACGAAAACCTTGTCAAACTCTGCAGCAAACTCTTTTATCTTCTTTTCAGGGAGAGGGTATACCATACCAAGTTTAAGGTAAGATGCCTTGTCACCAAGTGCCTCCTTAGAATACATATATGCTGCACCATCAGTAATAACACCGATTTTTGTATTGTTTAATTCTACAGTGTTGAATTCGCAGGTTTCTGCAAATTCTTTAAGCTTTACTATTCTTTCCTCCACAATAACATGGCGCTTGATTGCCATTGCGGGCATCATAACATTTTTAGGAATATTCTTTTCGTAAGGTTTAAGCTCTACCTGGTCTTTTTCATTTATCTCAACAAGACTCTGCGAATGAGATACTCTTGTTGAAAGACGAATAAATACAGGTGTGTCAAACTCCTCTGAAAGAGCAAAAGCTTTCTTTGTAAACTCCTTACATTCTGACGAATCAGAAGGCTCAAGCATAACAATTTTAGATGCTTTTGCATAATGACGGGAATCCTGCTCATTCTGTGATGAGTGCATCCCCTGGTCATCAGCAACGCAAAGCACCAATCCCCCATTTACACCTGTATAGCTTGCAGTAAACACCGGGTCTGCCATAACGTTTAAGCCAACGTGCTTCATGCAGCTCATTGCCCTTGCACCTGCTATAGATGCACCGATTGCAACCTCTGCCGCAACCTTTTCGTTGGGTGACCACTCTGCATAAATATCATCAAATTTTACAATTTCTTCAGTTATTTCTGTGCTGGGTGTGCCCGGATATGATGCAACAACTCTAACGCCTGCCTCGTAAGCACCCCTTGCAACAGCGGCATTTCCAAGTAATAATTTTTTCATTGTAAGTACCCCCTTTACTTAATTTCGTTTTGCTGGGCTACAACACTTTCACCACAGTAAATTTTTCTA
>CAZYYT010000046.1:0-12470 GCA_964651775.1 uncultured Oscillospiraceae bacterium
TTATAGCACGAAGGGCGCCATATGTCATCTTTTCCGAGGTTATATAAGCTGCACTAAAGGGTGCATCGTCGTAGTTATCAAGAAGCTTTTTCATCGCCTTATACCCTGTGTCCTCTTTAAAGTAACCAACTTTTGCAAGTCTTGGGTCATAGGTAAGGCCTAAATCCTTAATACATTCCTTGTAACCGGTCAAACGGTCTATACCCGTTGTCTCCGTGTCAGAGCCATACACAATTGCAATTTTTTCATGGCCATATTTGTAGAGGTATTCAACCGCCAAACGGCTTGCCTTTTTGTTATCAAGTGAAACCACGTCAGTGTTAGCTACTCCTGGGTCATTATCAAAAAACACAATCGGCACTTTACTTTTTATATAATTATTAAGAGGGGTTGTCTCCGAAGAAACTGTTGAAATAACAAGTGCGTCAACACGCCTTTTGTAAAGCATATCAAGATATTTAAGCTCTTTACCAAGGTTTTCGTGCGTGTCTGCAAGGAGGATCATATATCCGTATTCGGAAAGAAATGCCTCCGTCTCTCTTACGATATTTCCAAAGAAAACCTCCGATATATCGGGGAGAACAACTGCAATAATTTTTGTAGACGAATTTTGCAGTGACCTTGCAATTTCGTTTGGAGTATATGAAAGGTGTTTTGCCATCGCTAAAACTCTTTGCCTTGTGTCTTCATTCACTACTGTTTTTTCATTTAATGCACGTGAAACTGTTGAAACAGAAATCCCTAACTCTTCAGCAATGTTTTTGAGAGTGCTGTTCAATTCTACCACCCCAATTTATAAATTTACTCAATATATTTATATAACAAAACGGAGATTTTGTCAATAAATAAGAAAGAATTCGAAGCTTTTTACAAAAAATGTGTGCAAAACCTCCAAATTCTTGACAAAAATCACCTTATGTTATAAAATAAAATAAAAGGAGAGATCATAATGGACAGACGTGATAAGCATAATTATTACCTTGATATAGCATCAACCGTACTCGAAAGGGGCACATGCCTCAGGCGTAATTACGGATCTATTATAGTAAAAAATGATGAGATTATTTCCACAGGTTACACAGGTGCACCGCGTGGCAGAAAAAACTGTATTGATTTAGGCTATTGTCGCCGTGATCAGCTTCAGGTGCCAAGGGGGCAGCGGTATGAACTTTGCAGAAGTGTACATAGTGAGGCTAACGCAATAATAAGCGCTTCAAGAAGAGATATGATAGGCGCAACGCTTTACCTTGCGGGTAGAGACTGTTTAACCGGTGAGTATGTGCACGATGCAACAAGCTGTGCAATGTGTAAACGTCATATTATTAATGCAGGCATAGAAAAGGTTGTTGTACGCAGTACCGATAGTGAATATAGAGTTATAAATGTTCAAAAAGATTGGATAGACAATGATGATAGCCTGTCTGATGTATTAGGATATTAAGGTAAATGTTTTAAAATGCAAAAGTAGGTTTAGGGTGCGAAGCAATTTTGACCATGTTTAGTCAAAAAAGTCCAAAATACTGGCGTATTCTGGACTTTTTTTGTAGTATAACTAAAGCTTTTAAACCGATAATTCCTTATCTGGTTGTGGGCAACAGTAAAATTATTTATTTTGAAATTCGTTCAACTGTTTCCTTTTTGATTTTTGCGATAAATTCATCAAGTGACATTTCTGTTGTTTCACCGGTATCACGATTACGAACAGAAACTGATTTGTTTTCAGCTTCGTTAGCACCAAGGATAAGCATATAGGAAACACGCTCCTCCTGCTGAGCATGACGAATCTTGTAGCCGATTTTCTCGTTTCTTGTATCAATTTGGCAGCGAATGCCTGCCTTTCTGATAACTTCGTAAACATCATTTGAGTAGTCCAAAGTCTTTTCTGAAACGGGAAGCACCTTAACCTGAACGGGTGCAAGCCAAGCTGGGAATTTACCTGCATAATGCTCTGTAATGATACCAATAAATCTTTCGATTGAGCCAAATGCAACACGGTGAATCATAATTGGGCGCTGCTTCTGACCATTTTCGTCAACATACTCAAGGTCAAAGTTAATGGGCATCTGGAAGTCAAGCTGTATCGTTCCGCACTGCCATGTTCTTCCGATACTGTCGCGAAGGTGGAAGTCAATCTTCGGGCCGTAGAATGCGCCATCACCCTCATTAAGAATGTAATCAAGGCCAAGCTTTTCAAGTGCACCCTTAAGTCCGTCTGTTGCTGCTTCCCAATCTTCGTCACTACCCATACTGTCCTCCGGGCGAGTTGAAAGCTCTATAAAGTATTCAAAGCCAAATTTCTCATATACCTGATTGATAAGGTGAACAACACCCATAATTTCATCAGTAATCTGGTCCTTACGCATAAAGATATGCGCATCATCCTGTGTAAAACAACGAACTCTGAAAAGTCCGTGAAGTGCGCCACGCATTTCGTGACGGTGAACAAGGCCAAGCTCACCAACTCTAAGCGGAAGCTCACGATAGCTATGTGGCTGACTCTTATAAACCATAACACCGCCGGGGCAGTTCATGGGCTTAATGCAGTAGTCCTCTTCGTCAATTACGGTTGCGTACATATTATCCTTGTAATGGTCCCAATGGCCACTTGTTTCCCAAAGGTGACGGTTCATAATAAGCGGTGTTGAAACCTCAACATAATCACTTGCATAGTGAATGTCACGCCAATAGTCAATAAGTGCATTCTTAACTGCCATACCATTAGGAAGGAAGAAGGGGAAGCCCGGACCCTCATCGCACATCATAAACATGTTCATTTCTTTGCCGATTTTTCTATGGTCACGTTTTGCAGCCTCTTCCAAAAGCTTAAGGTGATCATCAAGCTCTTCTTTTGTGGCAAATGCGATACCATTGATTCTGGTAAGCATCTTATTACTCTTTTCGCCCTTCCAATAAGCACCTGACTGCTGTGTAACCTTAAATGCCTTAAGTGCCTTTGTATAGGTAAGGTGGGGGCCTACACACATGTCAATGTAGTCGCCTTGCTGGTAAAAGCTTATTATAGCATCCTCGGCAAGTTCATCAATATGCTCAAGCTTATATTTTTCACCCCTGTCACTCATAAGCTTTTTAGCTTCATCGCGGGGAAGCACAAATGTCTTAATTGGAAGATTTTCTTTAGTAATCTTCTTCATCTCTGCTTCAATTTTTTCCAAATCTTCGTCTGTAAGCTTTGTGTCGCCTAAATCAACATCGTAGAAAAATCCATTTTCTGTTGCAGGGCCAAACGCAAAGTCTGCCTGGGGATAGAGGCGCTTTATTGCCTGCGCCATAATGTGTGCAGCGGTGTGGCGAATAATATGAAGCTCTTCAGCCTGATCACACTCACGTACACTGCCGTCATTGTAAATAACTTTCACTTAAATCATTCCTTCTTTTATAAGTTTATATAATAAAAAATAAATAAAAAGCACCCTTAACTACACCAAATATGTGTATTAAGGGTGCAAAATTTGCACGGTTCCACCTTAATTTTTAACTCAGGGTTCTGCCCCATCCATTAACGCAGGCTCACGATGCAGCTTACTATTATTTCTGCCACACAGCTCCGGAATGGTCTTCACCAAAACGCTGTACAATGCGCTTCCAGCAAATGCACACCTCTCTCTTATACCCACGTTAAGGCTACTCTTTCCTTCACAGCTTTTATAGATAAATTATAGCACACAAATTTTCCTTCGTCAAGATAAATTTGAGTAGGGTTCTATGCAACAACAAATTTGAGTAGGGTTCTATGCACCAAAAACGGTGACATATATTTAGTTTTAAGCCTGCGGTAAACTTCATAATGATTAATTTGCCCGCATCTAATAAAAAAATGCAAATCTATGTCTAATAAATTATGACGTAGGTTTTAAAAAGTATACATTAATATGGATTATTATAAAAATATACCCATACTGCAACAACCATTACTAGGGGCACTGCACAAAGTATAACTAATACTTTGTTTTTTTTAATAATACCAGTAACTATGCCGATAATTGAAGCTATTGCGATAGCGATAAAAAACAACATTATCTTTACCTCCATAAGTGAATAAACAAAATTATAGAATATTTAAGGCAAAAGAAAGTGCTTTTGATGGTTTTCCTTTGAGCGTATAACCATATCATCTACAGTGTTTTAAGACAGAATAAATAACTGTGCCTAAAAAGGAGCAACCAAGTAGTGCGTAAATACCGATGTTTCCGAACATTAAATCGAAGCTACCATTTCCAATGCTTATTAATAAGTAATACATCGCAAGAATACATGTCCAGATAATTCCTCTGCGCAAGGCATCCTTTCTTCGGGCTGTTTTTAGCAATCGAGCAAAGGTGTAAGTTATTAATGCAGCGGGCACGGCAGTTAAAAGCAGTTCCCTGTTTATAAGAAACGCCCATCTTGCCCTATCGCTTTCACTTGCAGTTTCAGTGAACGAAATAGTAACAATAAACTCAGAAATTAGCGTAACAATTATAATTAAAATGCCAAATAAAACATCTTTAATGACTTTTTTCATACCGTATCTCCAATCAATCTAATTTAGTTAAGCTTGTCATCTATGGGTTTGTAAGTAAATGATAACACAACCATAAGACTATATCAAGGGTTTTGATATAACCTATTGTTAACCGCTTGCAGTTAATAACTAAAGTGTTTGTTTGGACATAAAAAAGCATATCCAAATAATAAAATTATTTATAAGAAAACCCCCCTCATTTTAAAATGAGAGGGATTCTCTTATAAATATATTACATTACCTTAACCGGTAACGCTTTATTTGTTTTTATTGTCCTTCTTGTTTAAAATAGCATTTGGTTTTTTATTATTGTTTGAATCTTTTACATCTTTGCCATTTGTTTTTTGCTTAACGGGTGCATTGGTATTTTTATTATCCGATGGCCCGTCATTTTCACTTTGATTATTTGTGGGCTCTGAAATACTGCTTTTAGCTTGTGCAGAGCTATTTGTTTTGCTGTTGTTATTACTATTTTGGCTGTTTGGAGTAATACTTTCTTTGTCCTTTTTAATGCTCTTTTTTACTTCGCCTAAAGATAAGTCAGATAACTCCTCTGCATTATTTTCGGCATTCCCACCATAAATTTTTGTGTACTCGCGGATTGCTTTTGCCCTTCCGATTGAAATACCAAGTTCACTCGATAAAGTCACATCTTTTTTATCAGCTTTTTCTACATTCACATCAAATTCAGATAAGGTGTATTTACTCATACTACTCTCAATTTCCTCAATTACACTTCTTTTTTCTGAAAAAATACCAATTTCAATATGGTTATTATCTTCATCAAGATACCCCATATTTTCCGATGCGTCAATAATTTTATCAACGGCTTCTCTTATGAGTTTGTTATCAACGTTAATTGTTTTAACAAGGGTCTGGGCGTCCTCATTAATCGGGATGGTTTCAATAACTCTATTAAACCGATTAATATTTAATTGAATGCTTGGATTAATATCAATGCTTACATAGGTGGTAGGATCATTATACACTTTGTAACCTCCAAAACCACAAAATAACATTATAATAAAACAAGCTATAATACTGTATATGCTACGGTAATATGTGTTGGGTAAATACTCAACCGTCTCCCCAATTTCGTAATTTTTATTATCTATAGTGTAAAATTCACCGCTATCGCTTAGAAAAACTGCTCTTTTATTTTCAACTTCGGCTATAATGCCTTTCATGGATATCCACCTACTTTGATATAATCAGATATTATTTCATAATCTCCGGCTAAAATAATAACTGCAGTTAGTATATATTTCCTGTGATTCTCGATTACTTTACGGTTAATGCCCAAGAAGTCAGAAATATTTTTTACTGGTATTAGCCCCTTTATAAGCACCTCATTTTTCATAACAGGATTATCAACAATGTATTTTATTACGGCGAAACATGAAGACTTGGTTTTTTTTGATTTAGGGGTTACTTTAGGTAAATCAAAAATAGAGATGTTGTATTTACTAAGCTCACTTTTTAAAGCTTCCAACTCAAATTCAACATCATAATCAGTCGTTTTTTGAGCCTCTATCTGAAGCTCCTTTTCGTTGCCGTCTTTATCTACCTGAGTAAGATGACTAAAAGGAATTGTGTTTGCATGTACAAGCTCTTTTCTTTGGTAATCGACCATTCTGTTTCTAATGACTATTTTTGTAAAATTCAAAAAAGAGCCTTTTGATGGATCGTATTTTGAAATGGCTTCATTAAATGCAATCATTGCAATAGAATGAGCATCGTCCATTTCAGATACATGTTTTCCAATTGATTTCGCGGCACACGAAAGGATATAATTTTTATATTCAAAAATTATATCCCCCCGAAGTACTTTATCCGTTTTTGCTAAAATAACTTTATCTTCTAAGGTCATATAAACCACTTTTCTTTCTTATGTTTGGCATATTATATAGTAAACATAATTATATAGTAAACATAATTAATAGTCAATAGAAAGTGGTAAATATGATGGCCTACTGATTATTATTCAAATGAATCATTTCCGGAATCCGAATACTGATCCTCATAGTAATTATCATCGGAATACTGATCGTCAAAATAATCAGCATGGTTACCTTCGTAATCAAAACTATCGGGCTCATATACGTTAGTATTAGTAGTCTCTACGGGTTTTGGTTCGGGGGTTACTTCAGCTGGCTTCTCTTCAACAATAACTGTTCGGCTGTTTTCATCCCAATTTACCCCAAGGTTTAATGCTTCAGATATGAATCTCATAGGTACTAATGTACGATTATTTACTATTTTAGGTGACACATCAAGTGTAACTTCTTTACCATTTACTATGGCGATTTCGCTGTCAATTGTTAAAACGATTGAAACATCACCTTTTGTGATTGATATTTTGCCGGTTTCAGAATTCCATATAACCTCAGCACCAAGCGCCTCCGTGATAGCTCTTACAGGGGCAAGTGTTCTACCGTTTTCAATAACAGGCTCTACATTGTCGTATTTTGCAAAATCAACTACAAGACCTTTTACAAAAACGCCTATTGACAAACTCTTTAATTCTTTCTTTACTTCTGCAATCTCTGATAAAATATCCTTCTTTGTTTCTTCATCTGCATCCTTAAACATCGTATGAAGGTCTTTTATAAAAACTTTTGCATCAAGTCTTGCAGATGCACGTTCCTCTTTTTTTGCCTCTAATTGTTCTTTTATAGTCTTGCCCGTATCGCCGATTGTGTTTTGCTCGCCTTCGTCTTCGACCTCACCCTGCTCGTTTTCGATTTCGGTGGCTACAACTTCCTCATTGGTTTTACCCTTTGCTAAACCTTTACTGTCTGCTAATGCAGCTACACTTGACATGCAAAAACATATAGCAAATAAAATTGAAAAGATTTTTTTAAACATTATAAACACTCCTTTTTGTTTCTGTTATATTATTCGCAACATCAGACTAAAAAAATGGGGTACTTAGTTAAATTTTTGTATATTTAGGTATTTTAAGGGATTAACTTGTTAGAAGAAAGAGGAGATAGTAGATATATGAGTAAGATTATACATAAAGGCACCCCGCGAAATTACAACGTGGAGTGCCTTTTCCATTTTATGTATCACATAATATTGCTGTTATCTATAAAAGATTGGGAATTCAGGTGGGTAAGTTGTAAATACAACAAACTTAATTATCATAGCTACAATGACTATAACCGATATTATAGCTGCCCATTTGTTAGGCTTTGAATATTTCATAAAATGTGCTGCAAAGCACAGCGCAATAAAATAACATATAAATGTCAAAAGTATATCAATTATTAACGATTTAATTCCGAAGACGCCTGTATAACCGTAAAACAGCAGTACAACTGATATAGGCGCTACAACTAACGAAACTGTTGCAGCTACAATCCAAGTATTTAATGTAGCTTTATATGTTTTGTTTTTTATCTTATATACGACGGCCCACCATAATAGTAATGGAAAGAACATAAGTTTCAAGTGTTCCCAAATACTTTCGTTTACAGGGCAAAATAATCCTACAATTAGGTTTTTCCCGCTGAATTCATAAGCAAAATGCAAGAAGGGTGCAATAATCCCTAAGAGAAGGCATTGAGGATTATCTTAATAGTTGAATTAGAATATGTGTTTTTCATAGTCAGCCACCTTATCTTATATATAATTAAGCATTCTTATCTTTATGTTTTGGAATTATAGAAAAGTGATTTATGTAGAATTGAATTGCTGCCAAAACTATCAAAACAACCATTTCAGCAAGAACAACGTTTTGTAGTAGTACAAATTGCCCGTTAAAGCCTTCCGGTGAATTTAAAGATTCGTATATTCCAAAGTAAGCCCAAATTACGGGTAACACAAACGCGACATTACGAACTTTTGAAAGTACCACAACGACCAAAAGGATGGAAACTATAAGGATAATAATTGCCCAAATATCATCCCGAAGCCCAAATCCGTTCCATTTTAGTTTGACAAGCATTGCGGCGGTGTTAACAACTGAGGCAATGAATAACCAACCGGTATATAGCCCAAAGGTCAAAGGTAACAGAAGGTGCTTTCCTTCATTGATTTTCAGAAGATTGCGACAAATTAACGATAATATTACTACAAACCCAAATATCATTAATACAGATAACTCAATCAAAACATATGAGAAAGCTATAATCCATAAGATATTTAGTATGCACGAAATTCTGAAAAGATTTGAAATCTGATTTACAGCATCCCTGTAATATGTTTCATCCTTTTTTACAATCATAACAATTATTGAAATTATCAACAAAGAATAGATAACACTCCAAATGCTGAAAGTTGAGGGACTTGGGGTTATAAGTGTTACAAACATGTCCGAAATCTCTTTTTGGGAAAGCCCGTTTATAATGCCTAAAGCACCAAGGAAATTGATTGCGAGCGTAACCAGAAGAAACAGTGCGTTGATCCACGATCCATTGGTCCGAGATTTTTTTGTTTTATCCATTGTATATGCCCCTTTCCTATATTTGATATATCCATTATATATTTTGTTTTTTTATAATGCAAGCAAATTAATTAAACACGTTCAAAAAATAAAGTGAATTCTCTAAATACTTTTGCTGCGCCTCTAAGGTGAGGCGCCATAGAAATTTTTTCATTGAATTTGTTGATTCACCCAGGCTAATTTTATTAATACTTTTTTCAAAGGTTTGGTATGCTTTTAAATCAGCAAAGTCTTTAAAATAACCCCACACATGCTGTGCTGCATTTACTGCATTTTGGGGCTTAATCGGGGTGCTTAGGGAATCATCAATCAGCTTGTAAAAATCTATAACAGGGTATAAGCTTTTATCTTTTAAAAGCTGTCTTACTGCATAGTATGCCTGGGGGCAATGTTCTAAAACTAAGTACTTATAACGCGCCCATTCATTCTCCAACCGCTTGATTTCGGGAGAAGAAATTACATTTATACATTTTACTGCAGACAAATTTTTGTCTTTTACTTCAACCATTATATCTATATCGTACTTAGGTAGCTGTTTATAAAAGTTAAAGAAGTCCTCACCATTTATAGTAGGGGAATGAGAGCCGGGTCTTTTGCCTATATCCTGTTGCGAATAATGTAGCTTTTGATTGCCATCCTCTTTTTTCCATGTTTTTTTGCATGCAGAAATCCAGCCAGCCTCCGAACGTGTGTTATTTGTATTAACTTGGTGATGAAGATTGTCAAATACAACCGGAATTCCTTCTCGCTCACCAATATTAAGAACATCTGATATGTCATAACAGCGGTCATCGTTTTCAATCACCAGTCGCTTACGGATGTTTTCATCCAAACAGTGGTAATTATTTATAAATCGTTTTATTGCCTCTCTCTTATCACCATAAACGCCACCCACGTGAAGGACTATTTTGTTTTCCTGCCCCAAGCCCATTGCATCCATTAGTCGTGCATGGTATCTTAGGTCCTCTACAGACCGCTTCAAAACTTCTTCATCGGGTGAATTTAAGATGGTGTAATGGCTCGCATGCATTGAAAGGCGTATCCCGTTTGTTATCGCTTTACGTCCAATTTCATTTAGTTTATCATTAAATATTTCCCACCAATTCAATGCGTTTTTGGGATGGGAACCAAATGGAATTATTTCTGAACTGATACGAAACAGCATGATTCCATTTTTCATATTGTAATCTAATATATTATTTAATGATTCAAGATTTGATTTAATTAAACCTATTAACACATCTGAAGTAGCGTTTTTTAATGTACAGGTTCTCTGTTTAGTAGCGAAAACCCCAACAGTTAGACATGCATAGCCAATGTTCATACTATAACCTCCAACATGTATAATTATATTTAAAACAGAATCTATCTTACAAGATAGTCTTGGTAGTTTTACCATCATTTAAGGATTTGAGGCTTGCTTTTTATAAATAATAAGTATATTAAATGAATTTCAACAAATGATAAAATAAAACTTTAAAAGGGGAGTACAAAAAATGGATACAAGTGACACAATCGACTTACTAAAAGAATGTGATTCCGGTACAAAAATGGCAGTTTCTTCAATTGATGATATTATTGATAAAGTAAGTAATGAAAACTTTAAAAATGCACTAATTGATTTTAAAGATAAGCACACAAAATTAGGTAATGAAATTCATGATTTGTTATCACGCTATAACGAAGAAGATGAGGAACCAAATTCAATAGCAAAGGGAATGTCGTGGATTAAATCTAATATGATGATGGCAATGAATAAAAGTGACAAAACTGTCGCTGATCTTATTACTGATGGGTGTAACATGGGAGTAAAATCTTTAAGTAAATATTTAAATCAGTACTCTGTTGCCGATGAAAAGTCAAAAAAAATATGCAATGAATTAATTTCATGTGAAGAAAAATTTGCACAAGATATAAGATGTTATTTATAAGGTGTTTTTAGGGAGTCAATGGGTTGTCCTTTTATTATGCCCAAAATCAAAGAGAATTTTATAAATACCACAAGAGAGGCAGATTTTCACAAACAGAGAATATCCCCAGTTTTTCGTAACCTTTAAGATGATAATTTTATTATATATCATCTTAAAGGTTTTGTATATATCCAACACAAAATTTAAGACTGCCTTAAAAACTAAAGACGGGTAAATAATGATAAGTTATTTACCCGTCTTTTATATTATGGGGAGTTATGTTTATCCGTCATTATTATATGGATTTATGCATATATATGTTTCAAAAAATCTATTAAGCATAATACAATTTTTAGGCTTATATTTGGCCAAATTTAAACTTCTTTGTCTCTTTTTTGCCTGAAGATAGAAAGTGTTTTTTTGCTTCATCTAACTCTGATTGTATGTAGTTAAAAATTTCTTCTACTTGCTCATCAGTATATTCATAGTTGATGCGATTTGATAAGTTATCAATTTTTCTTATCCAGTCCACCATTTTATTTACTCTTATTTCCGCAATCCTAACAAACTTTTGGTCTTTAGTTTCGCCGGAATTGTTTTCATCCGAATCGGCATCATAATTTTCCATTTCTTCATAGTCTATTTCGTCTACATAAACCTCATCGTTTTCAAATGCCTCGTTATGAAAAGTGGTATTCATAAATATCTTCCTTTCTTATTTTGTCTAGACTTCCAAAGCGCCGTTTGTTGTAACTGTAAAATAAGCTACAATAACAATAATTTCGACCTTTTTTAATCTTACTAAATCAATAAATGATCCCTATATATAGTTTTTTCTTTAAATAATACATATATAGTTTAAATGTGTTCTATATTATACCAATTACATAAAATTTTAGTGTAAATAAAAACAATATATATTAAATAGGATAAAAAACAATTGTTTTATATATATTGTAGCAACAAAGCTTGTTTTTATATTGGTGGTAGCGGGCATCTTGCTCTTGGCATATTTTATATTAACAGAGTGGATACCCCATAGGGTAAAAAGCGTAAATGAAAGGAAAGATTATATGAAATTGTGGAATTATTTTCAGATTTTCTTTGCCTCCCTTGGTGGGTGGCTAGGATTTTTAATGGGAGGATTTGATGGCTTTTTTTATGCACTACTAGTATTTGTAGTGATTGACTATCTCACAGGCGTAATGTGTGCGATTGTTGATAAAAAGCTGTCAAGTGAAATTGGATTTCGTGGGATATTTAAAAAGGTGATTATCTTCTCGTTGGTGGCAATCGGATATATTATAGATAAAAGTGTAATAGGGGGTGGCTCGGTACTTAGGACGGCAGTCATATTTTTCTATTTATCGAATGAGGGCGTCTCAATCCTTGAGAATGCTGCACACATTGGTCTACCCATACCGGAAAAGTTAAAAAGTATTTTAAAAGACCTTCACAATAGGTCGGATGATAAATAAAAAATTACAATGGCTTCTTTAGGCAGCTTCACATAGGGAGTAATCGGTTTTGGCCTGAACTTTTAAGTTAATACGGCATCAAAAAATGGCGAAATACGACAGTATTACGC
>CAZYYT010000047.1:0-12397 GCA_964651775.1 uncultured Oscillospiraceae bacterium
AATGGGGGCAGAATATCCGGAACTTGTAGTTCTGGATGCAGATCTTGCATGTGCCACTAAGACAGGTGTATTTCAGAAAGCATACCCGGACAGACATATTGACTGTGGTATTGCAGAATGTAACATGGTAGGAATTGCTGCTGGTCTTGCAACCACCGGAAAAATTCCTTTTGTAAGTTCTTTTGCCATGTTTGCAGCAGGAAGGGCTTTTGAGCAGATAAGAAACTCAATTGCATACCCGAACCTTAATGTTAAAATTGGCGCAACCCATGCCGGCATTTCTGTTGGTGAGGATGGCGCAACACATCAGTGCCTTGAGGATATCGGCATTATGCGCACTATCCCAAATATGGTAATCATTAACCCCGCAGACCATTATGAGGCGATGGAGGCGGTAAAGGCCGCAATAGAGCATGAAGGCCCTGTATATCTCCGTTTTGGCAGACTTGCTGTTCCGCAGATTTTTGATGAAACAAACTACAAGTTTGAAATGGGTAAGGGCGTTATGCTTAAAGAAGGCACAGATGCCACAATTATTGCAACAGGCCTAATGGTGCCCTATGCTTTAGAGGCAGCTGAAGAGCTTAAGAAGGATGGCATTGACGTATCTGTTGTAAATATACACACCATTAAACCGATTGATAAAGAAATAATTGAAAATGCCGCTAAAAAGACGGGTGCTATAGTTACAGCTGAGGAGCATAATGTTTATTGTGGACTTGGCAGTGCAGTGGCAGAGGTGATTTGTGAAACAACCCCTGTGCCGATGCTTCGCGTGGGGACACAGGATGTGTTTGGCAAAAGCGGTAATCCGTATGAACTTCTTCGTGAGTACGGTCTTTCAACAGAAAATATTGTAGCTAATGTTAAAAAAGTAGTTGCTATGAAAAACAACAAATAATTCTAAAGGGATTTTAATATGAGTGAATTGTTATCACAATTAAACGATATGCAAAGAGAGGCCGCTTCATCTATTGATGGGCCTCTTTTGGTACTAGCTGGTGCAGGCAGTGGAAAGACAAGGGTGCTTACCTACAGAATTGCGCATATGATAGAGGAAAGGCACATTTCACCGTGGAGCATCCTAGCAATTACATTTACAAATAAAGCGGCAAAGGAAATGGCACAAAGGGTGGAGGCACTTATCGGAGAAATGGCAAATGATATGTGGATTCGCACCTTTCATTCTGCATGCGTAAGAATCTTAAGGCGTGATATTGATAGAATTGGTTACAGTCGTGATTTTAATATTATTGACTCCGATGACCAAAAATCCCTTGTTAAGGAATGCCTTAAAGAGCTAAACTTTGATGAGAAAGAATTTCCGCCTAGAAGCGTTATGAACGAGATTTCCTCCGCAAAGGACAAGCTTATTACTTCTAAAGTATATGCAGAGGAATTTGAGGGAGATTTTCGCAAAAAACAACTTGCACGAATATACAGCCTTTATCAGCAGAAGCTAAAAAATGCAAATGACCTTGATTTTGATGACCTTATTATGCTTACAGTTAAGCTTTTTAAGGAAAACGAGGATGTGCTTTCCTACTACAGAAATAAATTCCGTTACATTTTGGTTGATGAATATCAAGATACTAACAAGGCACAAAATGAGCTTATAATTCTGCTTTCTAAAGAGCACAGAAATCTTTGTGTTGTGGGTGATGATGACCAAAGTATTTACCGTTTTAGGGGCGCAGATGTTACTAACATACTTGAATTTGAAAAGGAATTTAAGGATGCAAAGGTTGTCCGACTTGAGCAAAATTATCGTTCAACACAAAACATTCTTGATGCCGCAAATGGCGTTATACAAAATAATATCGGCAGAAAAGGCAAAAGGCTTTGGACAAATATTGGCAGCGGCGAAAAAATAATGGTATATAAAGCGCGTGGGGATTATGACGAGGCGGAGTTTATCGCAGATAAGATGCGCTCACTTAGTGCTGACGGGTACAAGTACGGTGATATGGCAATACTTTATCGTGCAAACTCATCCTCAAGAAACCTTGAAGAAATATTTATGCGAAAGGCTATTCCATACAGGGTGCTTGCAGGCTTAAGGTTCTATGACCGTAAGGAAATCCGTGATATTATCGCATACTTAAGGCTTGTTAAAAACCCATCAGATGATATCAGCCTTAAAAGAATTATAAATGTGCCGTCAAGAAAAATCGGTAAGGTTACGCTTGACAATATCTCTGCCGCAGCATCAAGGGAAAATAGCGGTATTCTTAAATCAATTGAAAAAAATAAAGATACACTTGGTAATAATGTTCGTGAATTTTATAAGCTTATATGTGACCTTCGTGAGCTTTCACAGTCGCTTCCAATAGACGAATTTATAACCGAGGTTTACGAGAAAACAGGTTATAAAGAGCTTCTTAAGCTTGACGATAAAGCACAGGAAAGAATGGAAAATGTAGACGAGCTTATAAATGGTGCATCAAGCTACATAGCGGCAAGTGAAAATCCAAATTTCAGTGACTATATGGACAGTATCGCACTTATAAGTGACATTGATAACTATGATGAAGAGCTTGATGCCGCATCACTTATGACAATTCACGCTGCAAAAGGGCTTGAATTCCCGATTGTGTTTATCTGTGGCTTTGATGAGGGGATTTTCCCGTCATTTATGTCATCCTCAAGTAGTGCAGAAATTGAGGAGGAGCGCAGGCTTTGCTATGTGGGAATTACAAGGGCAAAAGAGCTTTTAATCATTACAAGCGCATATCAAAGAATGGTTTACGGAAAAACCTCTGTCTACAAACCATCAAGGTTTTTAGATGAAATCCCCGAAGAATATTTAGATATTACCGACACATTAGAAGCTAGAAGGGCACTTGGGCTTAATTCGCATGAAACAAATTTGTGCGATAGCTTCAATCCCTACAAAATGCCGGAAAGCTCGCTTTTCGGAACTAAATCAAAGCGTAGCACCGAAAGGGCAAGTGACCATTTCAGTGTTGGGGATGCTGTTGTTCACAAAAAATTTGGTCGCGGAATTATTCTTTCGGCAAACCCTGTCGGTAATGACATACATTATGAGATAGCTTTTCAAAGCGTTGGCACGAAAAACCTGCTTGGGCTTTATGCAAAGCTGGAGAGAGATGAGTAGTATGTATAATAAATTCGCATTTGTTTATGATGAACTTATAAAAGATGTTGATTACAATAAATGGCTTGATTATTACTTTAAATTATTTGAGCGCTACGGCCTTAACCCGGATCTTGGACTTGACCTTGGTTGTGGTACAGGAAGCATGACAAGGCTTTTTAAACAGCGTGGCATTGATATGACAGGTATTGACCTTTCAGAGGATATGCTTATGATAGCAGAGGAAAAAAATGAGGATGGGAAAATCCTTTATCTCAATCAGGATATGACGGATTTTGAGCTATATGGAACGGTGGATTTTATTGTATCAAGCCTTGATTGTATGAACTACATATTAGACAAGCGTGATATTTTAAAGGTGCTTAAGCTTGCGAATAACTACCTTAATCCGGGTGGACTTTTTATCTTTGACATAAACACAAAATACAAGCTTTCCCATGTTTTGGGCAATAACACATTTGTCCTTGAGGATGATAAGGTTTTCTTGACATGGCAAAATGAGTATGATAAAACCCGCAGGCTATGTGATTTTTACCTTACCTTCTTTCAAAAGGAAGGTGAATGTTACACACGCTTTGATGAAGAGCATACCGAGCGTGCGTATGAAATAGAGGAAATGAGCGATTTAATAGAAAAATCGGGGATGCGTCTTTTAAAGGTTTATGATAAACTTACCTTTAGCGCACCCAAACCAAAAAGCGAAAGAGTGTTTTTCGTAATTCAAGAACAGGGGAAATAATATGATATCAGTAATCGGCGGTGGCCCGGCAGGGATGATGGCAGCAATTGCGGCAGCGGAAAATGGGGCAGAGGTTGTAATCATTGAAAAAAATGACAGACTCGGCAAAAAATTAAGAATCACCGGCAAGGGAAGGTGTAACCTAACAAACGCCTGCCAAACGGAGGATATATTTGAAAATATCCCACAGAATAAGCGCTTTTTATATAGCGCCATTTACGGATTTTCAAACTTTGATGTGATTGAATTTTTTGAAAAAAATGGTGTCCCCACAAAAATTGAACGTGGGGAGAGGGTTTTTCCCGTAAGTGATAAGGCGGAGGATATTGTAAACGCGCTTAAAAACAAAATGGGGGAGCTTGGCATCAAGGTAATTCGCACCACTCTAGAAGAAATTTTGGTGGATGATGAAAAGGTCTGCGGTATTAAAACAAAAAAGGGAATTATAGATTGTGAAAGCGTTATTATAGCAACAGGTGGAAAAAGCTATCCGCAGACAGGCTCTGACGGAAGCGGATATAAAATTGCTAAAAAGCTTGGGCATAGCGTGACGGATATTCACCCGGCACTTGTCCCCGTTGAAACATATGAGGATGCATCAAAGCTGATGGGACTTTCACTTCGAAATGTTTCGGTAACGGTTAAGCTTGGCATTAAAAAAACATATGATGGTTTTGGTGAAATGCTTTTCTCGCACTTCGGTCTTACGGGGCCGCTTATCCTTTCAGCAAGCAGCCATATGGGGAAAAATCCCGATGGTGCAGTGGTAGAAATTGACCTTAAACCGGCACTTGATGAAATAACCCTTGATGCAAGGATACTTCGGGACTTTCAAAAGTTTATAAACAAAAATTTTGAAAACGCACTCTCGGAGCTTCTGCCCAATAAAATGATAGACTATATAATAGAAAAGTCAGGGATAGACCCACACAAAAAGGTAAATTTAATAACTAAGGAAGAGCGAAGAAGCCTTCTTAATGCAATTAAACATCTTACCTTTACCGTTAAAAAATATCGCCCAGTGGAAGAGGCAATCATTACATCAGGTGGTATAAATGTTAAAGAAATTAATGCGTCAACAATGGAAAGCAGGCTTGTGAAAAACCTTTATTTCGCAGGTGAAATTATTGATGTTGATGCTTATACTGGCGGTTTTAATTTGCAGATTGCCTTCTCAACGGGGCACCTTGCAGGTGTAAATGCAGCTGTAAATGAGGTGGAAATATGACAAAAATAGCAATCGATGGACCATCGGGTGCAGGCAAAAGCACGATATCCAAAAAAGTGGCAAGTGAGCTTGGATTTGTGTATATTGACACGGGCGCAATGTACAGAACAGTTGGCCTAAAGGCAATTCGTTCATCAATTGATACAAATGATGAAACTTCCTTAACAGCGCTTGTTAAAGATATTGATATTGATATCAAATGCTCAAGCGGTGACCAAAAAATTTACCTTGATGGAAAAGATGTGTCTTCACTTATCCGCACGCCTGAAATTTCACTTGCGGCAAGCAATGTTTCAAGGGTGCCAGGCGTAAGGCTTGCAATGGTAGAGCTTCAGCGTAAGCTTTCGGATAATAACGATGTTATTATGGATGGGCGTGATATTGCAACCTACGTACTCCCCGATGCGGAGGTTAAGATTTTTCTTACTGCTTCAGTAGAGGCAAGGGCTAAAAGGCGCTTTGATGAGCTTATTCTAAAAGGTGAAAAGGTAACACAACAAGATGTTACAGAAGATATGATTCTTCGTGATAAAAACGATTCTACAAGAGAATTCTCACCCCTTAAAATTGCAGATGACGCACATGTTATTGATACCTCAGACTTTACATTAGAGGAGTCTGTGGATAAAGTAATAAACTATATAAGGGGGCAGATAAAATGAGTCTTTATAAAGCTGTGACATGTTTTTTAAACGGTGTAATGAAGGTTTTCTTTTTATTTAAAGCATACGGATCAGAAAATATTCCATCGGAGGGGGCGTTTCTGCTTTGCTCAAACCATCGTGCCCTTCGTGACCCCATCTTTCTTGCAGCTTCATGCAAGCGTCAGCTTACCTTTATGGCAAAGGAAGAGCTTTTCAAGGTTCCCGTGGTTAGTTGGTTTATAAAAAAATGCGGTGCATTTCCTATCCGAAGGGGTAAGAGTGATGCAGGCGCAGTTATGGCAACAATAAAAATACTTCGTCATGGCGGTGCAACGCTTATTTTCCCTGAGGGGACTCGTATGAAAAACGGGGATAAAAAACAAATTAACTCAGGAATAATTCGTCTTGCAATTCAATCAAACGCAATGATTGTTCCGGCGCTTTGTAAAAAAAGAAGCGTGCACTACGGAAAACCCATCGCCTATGAAAAGTACATAGACTACGTAAAGGATGCAGAAAAAATGCAATCACTTGCAGATGAACTTATGGAAACAATTTATACACTTGATAAGTAAGGGCAGAAGCCTTAGTAATGCTAAAGAAGAGCTTAAAAGTGTGTTTGACGCAGGCATTGTACTAGGAACTGCACCTGGGATTTTCTCGCTTGATGAAAATGTAACAACGGATCAAATGAAGCTTTTTATAGACCGTGTACACGCACTTTTAAAGTAGTGCTTTTATAATCCCATGGCATGATATAACCTTTCTTGTAGTGTTATTCACAAATCTTAACTTAAAGGAGAATAATTATGGTATTATCAGAAAAATTTATCAAAGCAAACGACTCAATGTGTGATTTTAATAATCACGTTAATGCACCGTACCTAAGAAAAGAATTTGAACTTGAATTTATTCCTAACAAGGCTGAAATTACTATATGCGGATTAGGGTTTTATGAACTTTATATTAATGGAAAAGATATAACAAAAGGCCCTCTAGCTCCTTACATAAGCAATACAGATGATATTTGTTATTTTGATAATTACGATATATCAGATAAGCTTAAAAAAGGCAAGAATGTCATCGGCATTTTGCTTGGTAACGGTTTTAGAAATCCTTTTGGAGGATTTGTATGGGATTTTGAAAAATCCAAGCATAGAGGACCTGTTATTACATCATTTGCTGTTGAAATTGAAAATGATGGCGAAAAAATAATAATAGAGGCAGATGAAACAGTAAAAACACACTCATCACCGATTACATTTGACGATATTCGTATGGGTGTAAGATATGATGCAATACTTGAGATAAATGGATGGAACGAAATTGGTTTTGATGCATCAAGTTGGGAAAATGCAAAGTCAGCTCAAAAGCCTTCGGGTGAGTATAAGCTTTGTAATGCCGAGCCAATAACAGTAACTAAAAAATTAAAGCCTGTTTCGGTAACGTTTTACGAAAGCCTTCCTTTTGCATATAAAGATACTTCTCAAATTGCCGAGCCAATAGAAAAAACAGTAAGACCTAATGTGTATGTTTTTGATTTTGGAGTTAATACAGCAGGTGTATCTGTTTTAAAGATTAAGGGAAAGCCCGGGCAGAAAATAACCATACATCACGGGGAGCATCTTATCAGAGATTGCTTTGCAGTTAATACTACCCTTTTCAATAGAGAAGAATGTTTAGAAAAATATCTTGAATATGGACAAACAGACGAATATATTTGCAAAGGCACAGAAGAAATTTTCGTGCCTAAATTCAAGTATGACGGTTTCAGATATGCCTATGTTGAGGGCCTGGAGAAAGAACAGGTTAATGATGAAACGCTTACATATTATGTAATGAATTCAGACCTCGTAAAGAGAGCAGAATTTAAATGCTCCGACGAAAGTTTAAACAAACTACAGCAATGTGCAAATGTATCAGATTTGGCAAACTTTTATTATTTTCCAACAGATTGCCCACATCGTGAAAAAAACGGTTGGACGGGGGATGCATCGGTTTCTGCCGAGCATATGCTTTTAACTTTAAAGGCATCAAAAAGCCTAAAAGAATGGCTTTGCAATATAAGAAAAGCCCAGAAAGAGGACGGAAGTCTTCCGGGAATTGTTCCCACCGGGGGTTGGGGCTTTGAATGGGGAAATGGACCTGCGTGGGATGCAGTTTGCGTTAATCTACCCTATTTTATTTATAGATTTGATGGGGATAAGTCTGTCATTTTTGAAAATATGAATATGATATTAAGATATTTTATGTATATTTTTGGGAAGAGAAATGAAGACGGCTTAATCGAAATAGGTCTTGGCGATTGGATAGACCCTTACGAAGCACAAAAAGGATATATTTCAGCACCACTTGCGGTTACAGATACACTTCAAATTATTGATATTGCTCAAAAAGCTACTCATTTGTTTAAAGAAATAAACAATAAGTATGCGTGTGAATTTGCACAAAAAATTGCGACTGAATTGAGAAACAGTTTTAGAGAGAAGCTTGTTGATTTTGATACAATGACAGTTTCAGGAAATTGTCAGACATCGCAAGCAATGGCTATTGCAATTGGGGTTTTTGACGAGGAAGAAACACAAAGTGCTTTTAATAAATTGCTTGAAATTATTCATAATGACGGTGATGAAAACCATTGTGGTATGCTGGGACTAAGGTATATTTATCATGTGCTTACAGAGCATAATGAATATAATCTTGCGTATAAGATGATGATGTCAAAAAAAAGAACAGGGTATGGCTATATGCTTGAAAACAATGGCTCAAGTTTGCTTGAAACTATGGAAGATTATAACTTAGGCTCAAGCTCCAGAAACCATCATTTTTTAGGGGATTTTTCAAGTCTTACAATTCAGGAATTTGCAGGGCTTAAGCCTAATCCAAATGCGGACGATATATCTTATTTTGAAATATCGCCAAAGTTTGTTGATGAACTTAATTTTGCCGAGGCATCCTATGAATCTGAGTATGGCAAAATAAGCGTCAGATGGGAAAGAGAAAGTGATAACATAACTATGACTGTTACTGCACCATCTCAAATTCATGGAAAAATAAAAGCACCTAAATCATATACAGTTGACGGTGTTGAAAGCAAACCAATTGAGTGTGGAAAAAATAAATATCAATTTAAAACAAAATAAATAAAAGCACAGCCTTCAATAAGGTTGTGCTTTTTTTATAGGAACGTTAAATAGCAAGCTTTACGCTTATAATATAAGCATTGAAATTAAAACTTTACATAAATTTGACAAAAGATAGGCTTCGGACTTTACATTGGTAGTATATAATAAATTCATCAATGGGAAAAAAAGAAAATTAAAAGGAGATTTTTTTATGAAGAAAATAATAACATTGGTAGCGGTTATCATAGCATTTGCAGTGACACTTGTCGGTTGCACAGGAAAAGAAACCAATTCAGGCTCTGTTTCAACAGATGGCTCAACATCAATGGAAAAAGTAATCGGCTCACTTGGTGAAGCATTTATGGAGGAAACAGGTGCAAACTTTACTTACAATCCAACAGGTTCAGGTTCAGGCATCACAGCGGTAGCTGAAGGTAGATGCGACATTGGTCTTGCTTCTCGTAGTCTTAAAGATGAAGAAAAGGCAAAAGGATTAAAAGAAACAATTCTAGCTTATGATGGGATTGCAGTAATTGTAAACCCAAATAACAAAGTTTCAGATTTAAGTGTAGAACAAATTGCAAAAATCTATACCGGTGAAATCACAAATTGGAGTGAAGTTGGTGGCACAGGTGGTATTGTACTAATTGGCAGAGAGGCAGGCTCTGGTACAAGGGATGGCTTTGAAACCGTTACTAATACTCAATTTTTATGCAAATATCGTCAAGAGCTTACCTCAACAGGCGATGTTGTAACAACGGTATCACAAAATCCTAACGCAATAGGGTATGCTTCGCTTGCTTCAGTAAAAGATAGTGTAAAAGCCTTGACAGTTAATGGGGTAAAAGCAACCGAAGAAACAGTAAAGAGTGGAGAATATGCTATTCAAAGACCATTTGTACTTGTTACTAAAGAGAATACTCCTTTATCTGAAATTTCGCAAAAGTTTTTTGATTACGCGACTTCAAGTAATGCAAGTGGAATCATATCAAAAGCAGGTGCAGTATCAGTAAAATAAAAATCAGTGCAGTGCTAGTAAGGCAATGGCACTTCACGTGAAAGGTAAAACTATGAAGAGAAATAAAAATCAACTAATTGAAAATATCATACACGCAATATTTCTGATACTTGGTCTTATAACAGTTGGAAGTGTACTTTTGATATCTGTATATCTAATAATTTCCGGAATTCCGGCAATAAAAGAAATTGGGCTTTTTAAATTCCTTTTCGGAAAAACCTGGGCATCCACTGCGGCCGAACCTAGTTTTGGGATATTGCCTTTTATATTAACCAGTATATATGGAACAGCAGGAGCTATTGTAATCGGCGTTCCAATTGGGTTTTTTACTGCAGTATATCTTGCAAAGGTTGCAAACAAAAAAGTTAAAGGTATTGTGGAATCAGCAGTAAACCTGCTTGCAGGTATCCCATCGGTTGTATACGGCTTGGTGGGTATGCTTGTGTTAGTGCCAAGCATAAGAAGCTTTTTTAATGTACCCGATGGTGCGAGTTTATTTGCGGCAATTATTGTACTTGCAATTATGATATTACCATCTATTATTAAGGTTTCTTTAACTGCATTAGAGGCAGTGCCAAAGGAATTTGAAGATGCTTCGCTTGCACTTGGTGCAACAGATATTGAAACATACTTTAAGGTGTCAGTCCCTGCGGCAAAAAGTGGAATTGCAGCAGCGGCTACGCTTGGTGTAGGCAGAGCAATCGGTGAGGCCATGGCAGTAATGATGGTTTCGGGAAATGCGGCAAATATGCCGAGTCTTTTCCAAAGCGTACGCTTTTTAACAACTGCAGTTTCAAGTGAAATGTCATATTCGGCAGGTTTACAAAGACAAGCACTATTCTCAATAGCACTTGTATTGTTCCTTTTCATAATGCTTATAAATAGCGTATTAAACTTCTTTTTAAAACGAGATAAGGAGGTGTGACATAATGCAAAAATCTATTTCTAAAAAAAGAAAAACATATATTGGTACAATGCGGGTTTTAATGCATTTGTCTGTACTTATCACGTGCGCGTTGGTTTTGTTCTTGATAGCGTATGTATTTATAAAGGGGATACCTAATATATCTTGGATGCTTATTTCCACAAGACCCAGTTACCTAAATCAAACCATTGGTATTTTACCTGATATATTAAACACACTCTATTTGGTAATTGCTACCCTTATAATTGTTTTACCTTTGGGTGTTGGAGCGGCAATATATCTTACAGAGTATGCGAGAAATAAAAAGATAGTTGCGATTATTGAGTATGAGGCAGAAACGCTTTCCGGTATTCCCTCAATAATATATGGTCTAGTTGGAATGCTTTTTTTCTGCCAATTTCTTGGTATGAGAACCTCGCTTTTAGCAGGAAGCTTAACTCTTGTAATAATGAACTTGCCTACAATAATGCGTACCACGCAAGAAAGTCTTAAAACAGTACCCCAAAGCTATCGAGAGGGTGCGTTTGGACTTGGTGCAGGAAAATGGAGGGTAATAAGAACAGTTGTGCTTCCAGGATCAATAGATGGTGTTATAACAGGTTGTATATTATCAATCGGCAGGATTTTAGGAGAATCGGCAGCGCTTCTCTTTACGGCAGGATTTGCACATTCCTTAAATGGTTTTTTTGAAGGGCTTAATACAGCAGGGGCTTCACTTACAGTTGCCTTATATGTATATGCAAAGGAACAGGGCGAATTTGGTGTTGCGTTTGCTATTGCGGCAATACTTATGATACTGACACTTATAATAAATTTGGCGGCAACATTTGTGGGGAGATACTTTATGAAAAAAAGAAAAATCTGAACAATGCTTGGTTTTGCATCACTCTTAAAGCATTATTTCAAATTGTGTGGAGAAAGGATATAAGTAAAATATGAGTATTATTTCAGTAAAAGATCTGTGCCTATGGTATGGGGACTCTCAGGCACTCAAAAATATTAACATAGAGATTCCTGAAAAAACTATAACTGCATTAATTGGTCCATCCGGTTGTGGAAAGTCGACATTTCTTAAAACTATAAATAGAATGAATGACCTTATACCTATCGTAAAAACTTCGGGATTAATTGAATATAACGGGGAGAACATATTTGATAAAGATGTTGAAGTTAATGAACTAAGAAAGGAAATCGGTATGGTGTTTCAAAAGCCTAACCCATTTCCTATGAGCATATACGATAATATCGCCTACGGACCGAGGACACATGGTATTAAATCAAAAGCACTGCTTGACGACATAGTTGAAAAGTCAATTCGTGGGGCAGCTATTTGGGATGAAGTAAAGGACAGACTTAAAAAAAGCGCACTTGGACTTTCAGGCGGTCAACAGCAAAGACTTTGTATCGCAAGAGCTTTGGCAGTTGAGCCTAAAGTTCTTTTGATGGATGAGCCAACTTCGGCACTTGACCCAATCTCTACATCTAAAATCGAAGAACTTGCAAATGAGCTGAAAAAATGTTATACTATTATTATGGTAACACACAATATGCAGCAGGCTGTTCGAATATCAGATAGCACAGCCTTCTTCCTTCTCGGTGA
>CAZYYT010000048.1:0-12195 GCA_964651775.1 uncultured Oscillospiraceae bacterium
CCTTGCTTTCCATCATAAGCTTGATAGCATTTGCCTTCACAGCGTGTGGAACTGATGAAATAATAGTCTTACTCTGCATAATTCGGTAAGGCGTCATAGAAATAGCCTGCTTTGGAACATCATCAATTCCTGCAAACCAGCCTTCACCAACCTGCTGCATACGACACTTTGTATCAAGGTTTACAACAAAGTAGGATTCATTTGTGTCAAAGTTTGCCGGTGGATCATTAAATGCGATATGTGCATTTTCCCCAATACCAATCAAAGCAACGTCAATAGGTGCTTCTGTAATTTTTTTTGTTAAGAATGCAATTGCCTCTTCTGGATTGTCACCATCTACAAGATAAGCTGCCTTAAGATTTATAAATGCAATAAAACGCTCCTTAAGATATTTTCTAAAGCTAGCAATGTGTGTTTCAGGAAGATTAACATATTCATCAAGGTGGAACATTTCAACCTTTGACCAATCAACATCCTCATTAATAAGTGCAGAAAGTGTTTCAAACTGTGAAGAGCCTGTTGAAAGTATAATTCTTGCACTACCATTTTTTTCAATGGCCTCGTTAAGCTTCTGTGCAATTACCTTCGCCGCGGCTATACCTAATACTTCTGCTGTTTTGCTTTTTGTGATAATCATTAAAAATTCTCCTTTTGGTTTATCTCATAACATATATCATACACCTTTCTATTAATAATTTCTACCATATTTTTTACTAAATTTGGAAACTTTTATTCCATTTTTTACTTTTTTATGTTATTATAGATAAAAAGGAGGTAGTATAATGAAATTTTATAATGACGGGACAACTTTTTTGGTTGAACGACACGTTGGTAATACAATAGAAAATGACAAGCACTTTCACTCCGTTTACGAATTTTATTATCTTGAAGAGGGAAACATTTCTTACTTTATTGGTGACAAGGTATATAAAATAAAAAAGGGTGATGTTGTTATTATTCCGCCTAACACAATTCACAACACCCTTGCATCTGAAAAACAGCATAAAAACAGAAAAAGAATTCTTTTTTATCTTAGCCCTATTTTTTTAAATGGGCTTTTGGAAGATCAGGAAATACTTTGGGATTATGGCGCAGTTTTTAGCACTGAAAATAACGAAAAGGTCAGCGGTATATTTAAAGCACTTTTAGATGAATTTGTAGGTATGAAAGATGCGTCTCTTATGAAGGCATTTGTGTATGAACTCATTGTTTACCTTCAAAGACTTGAAAAATCAAATCCTGAGGTGATGCATACGGACACGCTTGAAACAAAGGTATCCGAAATAATAAATTATATGATAAGAGAGTATACAACAAGTCTTACACTTGAAAAGATTGCAGATGTATTTTATATGAATCCTTCTTAATTTAAGCAGGCTTTTTAAACAAAGCACAGGCTTTAATTTTAATGAATATTTAAATAAATATAGAATACAGAAGGGGACAACGCTTTTAAGCCAAACAAAAAAAAGTGTAACAGAAATTGCTTTTGTAACGGGATTTGGGTCAACAAATCACTTCTGTAAGACCTTTAAAAAGATAATGGGTTTGTCACCACTTCAATACAGGAAGAAATACAAGGAAATATAGGATATAAGCAGGATATTAGAATTTTTCGTATCCTGCTTATTTTCTGCTTGCATTAGTTGGTAATAAGTACTATTATTGGCTTGTTGTGAAAATTTATACAAGGAGGAATTTGTATGCTTGTTACAATTTCAAATGATAAGCTTAATGTTGAAATATCAACACGTGGCTCTGAAATACAGACAATAATTAAAGACGGAAAAACTACCTTTGGGAGGGTGATCCAAGCGTTTGGACGGGTAAGGCACCTGTGCTTTTTCCAATATGCGGTGGGCTTAAAGAAGATAAGTTTGAGTACGATGGAAAGGAATATATTCTTACATAGCATGGCTTTGCAAAGAAAAGTGAGTTTGAAATTGAAAATGCAGATAATGAAAGTGCAACATTTCTTTTCAAATCAAACGAAGAAACAAAAAAGTCGTATCCTTTTGATTTTGAATTCAGAATTCGTTATACATTAGAACGCGGCACAATCAAGGTGGATTACATTATAACCAATCCTTCAATGGTAGATATGTTTGCATCTGTCGGTGCGCACGAGGGATATGCTTGCCCGGAGGGTATTGAAGAATACACAATTTATTTTGATAAATCCGAAAAGCTTACTACAAATGTGCTTCGCGGAAATTTGCTTTCAAAAGAGGATGTTCTTCTTGGTGAAAATGTAAACTCACTTCAGCTCAAACAGGAATATTTTGTTGTAGATGCATTAACATTATTAAATCTTAAATCAAGGTCTGTCATGCTCAAAAACAAAGCAGGTGACAGAAATATAAGGGTTGATTTTGACGGATTTGATTACCTTTTTGTATGGACAAAGCCTAACGCAAAATATATTTGCATAGAGCCTTGGAGTGGGCTTCCCGATTTTGAGTCAGCAGGCTACGATATTACTCAAAAGAGGGGGATTAGCAGAATAGCATCAGGGGAAACCTTGGAAAAAACACACTCTATAACTATTCTGTAAGATAATTGCTAAATTTATAAAAAACAACACCGTAAAGGCAGTTCATATAGGGATTATTCGCCCAAAGACCATTCTTTTGGCACATAACTTCGTTAAAAGTACTTGAAATCCGTCAGGATTCCTTCGCACTTTTGCCTTGTTCTGAACGCTGTGAATTTCACAGCGTTTTTTTACTATTACATAAAAAAAGAGGTAAATTAGCAAAATTTTTGTATATATTATTTTGATTAGCTATATTGATTGTTATGACGAAATATGCTATAATATTGTGTAAAATAGGGGTAATAGGAGCTTTCCTGAAATATATGGGTTAATGATGGTTTTATTTCCTTATATTACACAGTTTACTAAATTTTTATATATTACTTGGAAATGAGGAAAATTTATGGACAAAATCACAGTAATTGGATCGGGTAATGTCGGTGCAACGATCGCTTACACAATCACAACTGAAGGAATTGCTTCTGAGATTGTTATGATTGATATAAATGGTGAAAAGGCAAAGGGTGAAGCGCTTGACATTCGTCAGGGCACACCATTTTGCAATCCCTGCAGTATTTATGCAGGCAGCTACAGTGATGCAGCAGATTCAGACATTGTTATTATTACCTGTGGTGTTGCAAGAAAGCCAGGTCAGTCAAGACTTGAGCTTGCACAGGTTAATGTTGACATCCTAAAATCAATCACTGACGAAATCATTAAGTATGCACCCGACGCTACCTATGTTATCGTAAGTAACCCCGTTGATATACTTACATATGCATTTTGTAAGTTTTCAGGCCTTCCGGAGGAGCGTATTATAGGTTCGGGTACTATCCTTGATACTGCGCGCTTAAGATCAAGAATTTCAGAGTACTATTGTGTAAGCCAAAGTAATGTACATTCATATGTTTTGGGTGAGCATGGTGATTCGTCATTTATTCCGTGGTCACTTGCAAATATCTCAAATGTTCCTGTCGAGGATTTTGACAAGTCAGTTTTCAAAACCAACAATATGAGTTACCCCAAATTTAACAAAAGTGAAATAGAGGAGTATGTAAGAAAATCAGGTGCACGCGTTATTGAGAGAAAGGGTGCAACCTTCTATGCAGTATCAGCGTCAGTATGCCACATTTGCAAATGCCTTTTAGGTGGTATTGATACAACACTTACTGTTTCAACTATGCTCCATGGTGAGTATGGGATCAGTGATGTATGTTTAAGTCTTGTAAATATCGTTGGTAAAAATGGTGCTCACGGTAAGGTATACCTTCCGATGAACGATTTTGAGGTTGATCAGCTTAAGTATAGTGCAAATTGCCTTAAGGAGACTATTAACAACATTACATTATAATTTGAAAGGAAGATAATAATGGGATTTCGTATAGAGCACGACTCCATGGGAGAAGTAAAGGTTCCCTCTGACCGTCTTTGGGCGGCACAAACACAGAGAAGCCATGAAAATTTTGAAATTGGTGTAGGCATCGAAACAATGCCTTCTGAAATAGTACACGCTTTCGGCGTGCTTAAAAAGGCCGCATCTATTGCAAACAACGCACTTCGTAGTGAAAAAATGACTGATGAGAAGATGCAGGCTATCTCAAAGGCTTGTGATGAGGTTATGGATGGAAAATTTAGTGGGCATTTCCCACTTGTAGTTTGGCAGACAGGCTCAGGTACGCAGTCAAACATGAATGCTAATGAAGTTATTGCTAATCGTGGCAATGAGATTCTCGGAAAGAAGCTTCTTCATCCAAATGATGATGTTAATATGAGCCAGTCTTCAAACGATACTTTCCCAACTGCAATGCATATTGCAGCGGTTCTTTCTTTAGAAGACAAGCTTATCCCCGCGGTTGAGATTTTAATAGATACCTTTAAGCGTCTTGAAAAAGAAAACGAAGGCATTGTAAAAAGTGGTAGAACACATCTTCAGGATGCTACCCCCATTAAGTTTAGTCAGGAAATCAGTGGTTGGAGAGCAAGCCTAGAAAAGGATGTTGAAATTCTTTACCGTTCAATCGAGCCACTTTATGAGCTTGCGCTTGGCGGTACAGCTGTTGGTACAGGCCTTAACGCACCGAAGAACTTTGGAGAGGTTGTAGCCCGTGAGGTTGCAAACATCACAGGAAAGCCCTTTGTTACAGCTGAAAATAAATTCCATGCACTTACATCAAAAGATGAAATTGTATTTGCACATGGTGCAATAAAAGCACTTGCTTGCGATATGATGAAAATAGCAAACGATGTACGTTGGCTTGCATCAGGCCCGCGTGATGGCCTTGGTGAAATCTTTATTCCTGAAAATGAGCCTGGCTCATCAATTATGCCGGGTAAGGTTAACCCCACCCAGTGTGAGGCCGTAACTATGGTTTCGGTTCAGGTAATGGGTAATGATGTTTCGGTTAGTATGGCGGCATCTCAGGGTAATTTTGAGCTTAACGTATTTATGCCTGTTTGTGCTTACAACTTCCTTCAGTCATCCAGACTTTTGGCAGAAGCAATTATTTCTTTCAATAAGAATTGTGCCGTAGGCATTACAGCAAACAAGGAAAAAATGCATCACAACCTCCACAACTCACTTATGCTTGTTACTGCACTTAACCCTTATATCGGTTATGAAAATGCTGCTAAAACAGCGAAGAAGGCATATTTCACTTAAAGAGGCTTGTGTAGCACTTGGCTTCCTTACAGAAGAAAAGTTTGATGAGGTATTCCATCCCGAAGAAATGGTATAAAGAAAGCGAGGTCATATAATGAAAATGAGTTATTTTCCGGGCTGCACCTTAAAGAATAAAGCGCTAGATTTAGATGCGTATGCTCGTAAATCAGCTGAAGCTTTAGGTGTGACCTTAGAAGAAATAGAAGCTTGGCAGTGCTGTGGTGGCGTTTTTACAACATCAAAGGATGAGGTTGCCACAAAGCTATCAAGCGTTCGTGCTCTAAAGGATGCACAAAGTAAAAATCAGGCACTTATTACAGTATGTTCTGCTTGCCACAACGTTATTAAGCAGACAAATCACGAAATTCAAACTGATGAAGATTTTAAAAACAAGGTTAATCAGTATATGAATGAAGGGGAGTATAGTGGTGAAACACAGGTTTATCACTATCTTGAAATGCTTCGTGATGTGGTTGGCTTTGATAAACTCAAAGAAAAAGTTGTAAATCCTTTAAAGGGTAAAAATATTGGTGCTTACTATGGCTGCCTTCTTCTCAGACCTAACTCTGTTATGAAGATGGATGACCCTGAAAATCCTCAAATTATGGAGGACTTTATCCGTGCAATTGGTGCAACTCCCGTAGTTTTTGCAAACCGTAACGAGTGCTGCGGTGGTTATGTATCACTTGAAAGCCCTGATCTTGCAAAAAATAAGTCTAACGCAGTTGTGGAAAATGCAAAGGCAATGGGCGCGGAGATGATTATTACTGCTTGTCCGCTTTGTAAGTATAATCTTGTTAAAAACGGCGTTGATATACCCGTGATATATTTTACCGAGCTTTTGGCAGAGGCGCTTGGAGTAAAGGAGGATACAAATGAATAATAAGTATCTTCAGGAAGAACTGATAAAAAGAAGTGGCGTTAACCCCAAAAAGTGTATGAAGTGCGGCAAATGCTCTGCAACTTGTCCCGCATATGATGAGATGGAGTATCATCCCCATCAGTTCGTAAGTATGGTTGAATCAGGTGATATTGAGCCGCTTTTAAATTCTGAAAGCATTTACAGATGTCTTTCATGCTTTGCATGTATAGACAGATGTCCCAGAAGTGTGGAGCCAGCAAAGCTTGTTGAGGCTATTCGTATCGCAGCTATAAGAAAGCAAGGGCAAAATCGTCTAAGTGCAGAAAAAGTGGCAGAAATAGCAGATGACGAAGTACCGCAGCAGCTGATTGTCAGCGCATTTAGAAAATATAGTAAGTAAGGAGGAAAAGATGTAATGCAAAGAGTTGGTGTATTTGTATGTTGGTGTGGAAGTAACATTGCCGCTACTGTAGATGTAGAAAAGGTATCCGAAGCACTTAAAAATGAACCTGGCGTTGTCTTTTCCGACAACTACCAATATATGTGTTCTCAGGCAGGACAGGATATGATAAAGGCGGCAATTAAAGAGCATAACCTTACCGGTATTGTTGTGTGCTCTTGTTCACCCCGTATGCATGAAGTAACATTTAGAAAAACTGCAGAGGCTGCAGGTTTAAACCCCTACATGGTTGAAATTGCAAATATTCGTGAGCAGTGCTCATGGGTGCATAAAGATATTCTGACCGGTACTGAAAAGGCAATTATCTTAGGTAAGGCGGCAGTAGCAAAGGTTAATCTTAACACACCGCTTACCCCCGGGGAATCGCCCGTTACAAAGCGTGCTCTTGTTATAGGTGGAGGTATCGCAGGTATTCAAACTGCACTAGATATCGCAGATGCAGGATTCCCTGTGGATATCATTGAGAAAAAGCCCACCATCGGTGGTAAGATGGCACAACTTGATAAAACCTTCCCAACACTTGATTGTGCGGCATGCATATTAACACCAAAAATGGTCGATGTTGCGCAAAATGAAAATATTCGTATTTTTTCTTACAGCGAAGTGGAAGAGGTAAATGGATTCGTTGGAAACTTTGATGTAAAAATTAAAAAGCACGCCCGCTACGTTAAAGAAGATATATGTACAGGCTGTGGGGCATGTGTTGATAAATGCCCAATGAAAAAAGTGCCTAATGAATTTAACCTCGGTATGGATAACCGTACTGCGATCTATATTCCGTTTGCACAGGCGGTTCCAAAGGTTGCTACTATTGACCCAAATACTTGTAATATGCTTAAAAATGGTAAATGTGGTCTTTGCGCAAAGATTTGTACCGCAGGTGCTATTGACTATACACAGAAGGACGAAATCATTGAGGAAAAGTATGGTGCAATTGTAGTTGCAACCGGCTTTAATCCTATCAGCATGGATAAGTTTGATGAGTTTAGCTACAATCAATCTAAAGACGTTATCACTTCACTTGAATTTGAGCGCCTTACTAATGCGGCAGGTCCTTCAGCAGGTAAGCTTATCCGTCCATCAGACGGAAAGCACCCACACACAATTGTATTCGTTCAGTGTGTGGGCTCAAGATGTGATTCTTGCGCAGAAAAGGGCAAGGAATATTGCTCAAAAATCTGCTGTATGTACACTGCAAAGCACGCAATGCTTACAAGAGATAAATACCCCGATACAGAGGTTTATGTATTCTATATAGATGTAAGAACACCGGGAAAGGCCTTTGATGAGTTTTATAGAAGAGCTGTTGAGGAGTATGGCGTTCACTACATCAAGGGCATGGTTGGTAAGGTTACCCCCGAAGGTGATAAACTTAAGGTTCAGGCATCTGATTTGCTTTTAAATAAGCAACTTCACATTGATGCGGACCTTGTTGTTCTTGCAGCGGCTATCGAGCCTGATAAATCTGCAAGACCGCTTGCAACAATGCTTACTGCAAGTATGGATACAAATGATTTCTTTACAGAAGCACATCCAAAGCTTCGTCCCGTAGAAAGCCCGACAGCAGGAATATTTCTTTCAGGTGCTTGTCAAGGCCCCAAGGATATCCCCGAAACAGTTTCTCAGGCAGGGGCGGCAGCGTCAAAGGTTATTGGGCTTCTCTGTAAGGATAAGCTTAAGGGTAACCCGTGTATTGCAAGCTCAAATGAGATGATGTGTAACGGTTGCTCATCTTGTGAGAGAGTATGTCCATATGGTGCAATAACATATGAGAATAAAGAATTCCGTATGCCCGACAGAAGCACTGAAATTAGAAGGGTTGCAAAGGTTAACCCCGCAGTATGTCAGGGCTGTGGTGCTTGCACAGTTGCATGCCCATCAGGTGCGATGGATTTGCGTGGCTTTGCAAGTGGACAAATTATGGCGGAGGTGGATGCTATATGCAAATAGAAGGATACAAGCCATTAATAGTGGCGTTTTGCTGTAACTGGTGTTCATATGCCGGTGCCGACCTTGCAGGTAATAACAGGCTAAACTACTCTGCAGATGTAAAAATAATTCGTGTGCCCTGCTCTTGCAGAGTTAATCCGATGTTTATACTTCGTGCATTCCAGCGGGGTGCCGATGGTGTTATAATTTGTGGCTGCCACCCAGGAGATTGCCACTACACATCAGGTAACTACTACACACGTCGCCGTATGGCAGTTTTATTCTCAATGCTTGACTTTTTGGGTATTGAAAGGGAGCGTACCCGTGTTGAATGGGTATCTGCTGCAGAGGGTGCAAAGTTTGCGCAAACGATGAATGATTTTGCGCAAAAGGTTGCATCACTCGGAGAAAATAAAAGATTGGGGGATTTGAGATGCAAAGATTAACTAAAGACCAGTTAGTTGAAAAAGCAATATCACTTCTTTCAAATGGTACAGTAAACGCAGTCTTAGGCTGGCAAAAGGGTGAGTTTGATTATGATATCACACCTGCGCTTTTTGAAAACGAGGATGAGCTTAAGAATAGCTTTGTATACAGTGATTTTTGTGGCGCAAACTTTTCTAAATATCTTATTAAATACACAAAAAGGGTAGAGGGTAAAATACTTGTTTTTCTTAAGCCTTGTGATACTTATAGTTTCAATCAGCTCCTTTCGGAGCATCGCTTTGACAGAGAAAAGGTATATGCGGTTGGAATTCCTTGTGATGGTATGGCAGACATATATAAAATTAAAAAAAGCGGTAGTAAACACCATATACGGAGATTCAAAAGAGATTGATAAGGCAACAGTTTTGGCTGAAAGATGCGCAAATTGTAAGAGTAAAAAGCACGTTTATTATGATGAGCTTTTAGGTGAGGATGGCGCAGTTTTAGAAAGTAATCGTTTTGATGAGGTTGCTAAAATTGAGGCTATGACTCCCGAAGAAAGATTTTCTTTCTGGCAGAGTGAGCTTTCAAAATGCATCCGATGTAACGCTTGCCGTGATGTGTGCCCTGCATGTACTTGTGAACAGTGTGTGTTTTCAAACCCTCAGTCAGGCGTTGAAAATAAGGCAGCGGCAAATAGCTTTGAAGAAAAAATGTTTCACATTATAAGGGCATATCATGTTGCAGGCAGATGTACAGATTGTGGTGAATGCTCAAGAGTATGTCCGCAAAACATCCCGCTTCACCTTCTTAATCGTAAATTCATTAAGGATATTAACGAATTTTATGGTGAATATCAAGCTGGAGAAGAGGCTTACCAGCGTGCACCTCTTGTAGATTATACAACTGAAGATTTAGAGCCCGGTGAAGCTGTAGATAGGGGGGGTATAGATGCGTAAATGTAAGCTTAGTGCAGTTAATTCAATTTTTGAAGAAATTGCAAAGTCAAACGATTTATATATCCCGTCACAAAAAGATGACGAGCAGTCAGCCTTTACAAAGTGGGAAAAGGGTGTAGAGTGGTCAGATAAGCTAAACACTGTAAGAAGTCCCAAAGATTTCTTCTTTCCGCAGATGGAAAACTTGATGGAGTTTAAAACCTCAGGGAAAACAATTGAGGTTATTGACACAAGAAAAGAAACTGAAGATTTCGTGATTTTCGGCGTAAGGGCTTGTGACGTTAAAAGCTTTGAAGTGCTTGACAGGGTTTTCCTTTCAGAGCCTGTTGATACCTACTACGCATCAAGAAGAGAGCACAAAATTATAGTTTCTGTTGCTTGTTCAAAGCCTTCCGAAACCTGTTTTTGTAGGACATTTGGTATAGATGCTACAAACCCAATTGGTGATGTTTCTGCTTGGAAAACAGAAGATGAGCTTTTCTTTAATGCAAACACAAAGAAGGGTGAAGCCCTCTTAAAGAAAATTGAAGGCCTGACAGAAGAATGTACAGACGAAAAGGTTGAAGCACAGAAAAAGGTTACAAAAGAAATTCTCGATAGACTTCCCCTTGCATCGCTTACTACAGATGCATTTGGTGGTGGAAACACACAAAAGTTTTTTGATGCGCCCGAGTGGAAGAGTTTATCTGAATCATGCCTTGGCTGTGGTACCTGCACTTTTGTTTGCCCCACTTGTCAGTGCTATGATATTAAGGACTTTAACACAGGAAATGGAGTAGTGCGCTTTAGATGTTGGGATTCTTGCATGTATTCTGACTTTACAAAGATGGCACACGGTAACTCAAGACTTACTCAGCTTGAACGCTTTCGCCAAAGATTCATGCACAAGCTTGTGTATTATCCAGAAAACAATGACGGACTCTTTAGCTGTGTTGGCTGCGGAAGATGTCTTAGTAAGTGCCCAATTTCTATGAATATAGTTAAAGTAATGAAAAAGATTGGGGGAAAAGAAAATGCATAATCACGAAGAAACCTTAATTCCCAAAATTGGTGTCATTACGGATGTTAGAATTGATACACCCGATATTAAAACCTTCAGGGTTGTGACGCCTGACGGTAAAAAAGTTTTTGACCACCGTCCAGGTCAGTGCGCAATGCTTTCAGTGCCGGGCATTGGTGAAGCAATGTTTTCAATTACATCATCACCAACAAACACTGAGTATATGGAGTTTTCGATTAAAAAGTGTGGTTGCGTAACAGAATGGCTCCACCAGGCAGAGGTTGGTCAGCAGATTACAATTCGTGGACCTTACGGAAAGCCGTTCCCTGTTGATGACGCATTTAGTGGTAAAAACCTTCTTTTTATCGCAGGTGGTGTAGGTCTCGCACCACTTCGTTCCGTAATTAATTACTGCCGTGACAAGCGTGAAAATTATGGCAAAATCGATATTGTTTATGGCTCAAGAAGTAAGGATGACCTACTTGATTATAACGAAATCATTGAAGAATGGGCAAATGATGAAAACATCAATGTTCATATAACAATAGACAATCCACAGGACGGGTGGGACGGACACGTTGGTTTTGTTCCAAACTATGTTAAAGAGCTTGGGTTTGATACAGATAGGACGGCAGTTCTTTGTGGTCCACCGATTATGATTAAATTTACGCTTGATGGCCTCTATTCACTTGGCTTTGATAAAACCCAAGTATATACAACACTTGAACTTAGGATGAAGTGCGGTGTAGGTAAATGCGGAAGATGTAACGTTGGTTCAAAGTATGTTTGTAAGGATGGTCCGGTGTTTAGATTTGATGAACTTGACGAGCTTCCAGATGAATATTAAGGAGTGACACTATGGAAAAGACGGTAACAATTTTTCTTTTCGGAAAGAAGTACGAAGTGCCCGAAAATTTAACGATAATGAGCGCAATGGAATACGCAGGCTACCAGCTTGTTAGAGGTTGTGGCTGTCGTAACGGATTTTGCGGTGCTTGTGCAACAATCTATCGTATAAAGGGTGACCGTGAGCTTAAGGCTTGCCTTGCTTGCCAAACCAAGGTAGAGGATAATATGTACATTGCTACACTTCCTTTCTTTCCCCTTGTAAAGCAGGTATATGATATTGAAACTGTAAAAACAAACGAAGCTGTTATGATGCAGCTTTACCCCGAAATTTACGCCTGTATCGGATGTAACGCTTGTACAAAGGCTTGTACACAGGAGCTTAATGTTATGCAGTACATTGCATACGCTCAGCGTGGTGACTTTAAAAAGTGTGCAGAGGAGTCGTTTGACTGCGTAATGTGTGGCGTTTGTTCATCAAGATGCCCTGCAGGCATTTCACATCCCCAGGTTGCAAT
>CAZYYT010000049.1:0-12097 GCA_964651775.1 uncultured Oscillospiraceae bacterium
TTAAGTGAAAGACTATCTGCAGAGACGCTAAAGCTATCACCATTATTAGATTGGCAATAAAACATTAGTCTTCCTACTATATTTGACTCCGAAAGGAAAATTTCGGGAAGAAGGGACGTGTCAAGCGTTGTTTTATTGGGCACGTCGAACTGAATAAGAGGAATAACCTCATCATTTAAACCATCAAGGAAAACCGTAACCGTAATATCTGTAGAGGCGGAAAACTTACCGTTAAAGACATATGCTACTTTTTCCATGAGATGAATGTAGGAATTATTTATAAGCGCAAAATAATTGCCGTCACAGTTGACTTGTGCATACTTATATGATCCATCATCAGTAATATTAAATAGTGTGCTATATGGTGAAGAAGCAATCCACCATTCATTTACCGCCTTTTTCTCAAAGCCACCGTCACCAATATATTCCCTACTTACAGTAAAGTTAAGCTGTGATGTCAGCACACTGTCACCTTTATAGGTTGCTTCAAGCGTATAATCACCCTCCTTTGCATCGGGGTGGACATATATGAGCTGACTTGCTTCATCATAGTACACTGATTCATTTTCATTTATTATTGAAAGGCTACATTTATCATCGATAATATTTCCAAGCTGGTCTCTGACATAAGCATTTGCAGGATAACTTGTAGACTCATCAGGAATCGGTATATTTCCGGGTGCGTGAACCGTTATCTGTGTGGGAGAAAGCGTTTCAATACAAAGCCTAACGTCATCAACAAAAACAGTGCAATCATATGTTGAATGGAAAAGTAAATTAATATTATAAATACCGGTAACCTCGGGGATAAATGCAGCATACACGTCGTGCCATTCGTCACCCGCACTATTGTTTATTGTGTAGTATGCGCTACCCTCATCCTCAAATGATGAATTAGAGATATACACAGAAGATACCTCAGGGGACGTACTTTTAACACTGGCACGAATTACATACATTGTTCCTTCTAAAAGAAGCTGTGGCTCACTATAATTAAGGCTTGCAAAATAGCCTAAATCAGTATATTCATTCGTATCTACGGAGATATAGGTGTTATCATCTTTTGTATATGCAGTAAGGTTTGAGCCCGTCCACCTATCGTAAACATCATCACCAAAGGCTGAGTTTTTTATAAGGTTGTTTGTAATTAAAACATCAAACGAACAAGGGTATGGGAACTCCCCGCTTTTTAGTGCAAAATCAATTTTTACAGAGGTGTTTGGCTTAACACTTTCATCTATTGTAAGAGTTAAGTTTGAAGAGTTAAACATTACACCCTCGTAATCTCCGATTGAAGCGTGAATAGCGCTATTAGAAAGTAAAAGTGCTTTTTTTGAGTCACTTGTAAGAAGATAGGGAACATAGCTTACCGTTGTACTTCCCGATGCTGGAGCCAAAACCTCACTCGGTCCTAAAAGTCCGACAGAAACGATTGAGCAGGATTCCTCAACAAGAGATATTTCATCAACAAAAGCGCCGACCTCATTAGATGTATTTTCAAAATATAAAGACAAATTAAAGCTTCCGCTTTCACTTGCATAGAAGGTTACACTAAATGGTGTCCATTCAGGACCTGCACCGGATATCGAAACAATAAGAGAGTTAGAGCCATCCGAGACAGAAGCACCACATCTAATACTTGAAAAAAGGTTGGCATCAGGGTTCATTACATAGCCTGAAAGCGTGTATACACTACCCTTTTCAAGCTCCAAAGTGTCTTTATATTCAAGTACGTTAGTAACCATATCATCCTTAACCTCACCAAAGGGGTTCTGTACGATTATGCCGCTGTTACCATCATAAACTGCACTTTCATCAACAAAAGCGCCATTCCAATAGGACATGTCATCCTCATCCTCAAAACTAAAAGAAAAGATGGGGGAGCTGGCATATATGTTTGCAGAGGTTAAAAGCATTAATATTAAAATAAAACAGGAAAAAAACCTTTTTTTCATAATGTCACCTCATTTGATACTCTTATTATACTACAAAGCAATTAATTTGTCCATAAAATAATAGGCAGAGTATTTAAATACTCTACCTACCTTTACTCAAGCTCAAAAGCCCCTGTATATAACTGATAATACGTGCCTTTTTCCTCTATAAGCTTTTGGTGGCTCCCACGCTCAATAATTCTGCCATCTTCAAGTACCATTATAACATCGGAATTCATTACTGTTGAAAGACGGTGTGCAATAACAAAAACTGTTCTGTCCTCCATAAGCTTATCCATACCACGTTGGACAATTGCCTCTGTTCTTGTATCGATGGAGCTTGTAGCCTCATCAAGTATCATAACGGGAGGGTCACAAACAGCTGCCCTTGCGATTGAAAGAAGCTGGCGCTGGCCCTGTGACAGATTTGCACCATTGTTTGAAAGCTGTGTGTCATATCCATCGGGTAGGCGCGATATAAAGTCATCGGCACCTGCAAGCTTTGCAGCTTCTATACACTCCTCATCGGTGGCATCAAGATTTCCGTAGCGGATATTATCCATAACTGTTCCCGTAAAAAGGTTTGTTTCCTGAAGTACAATTCCAAGTGATCTTCTTAAATCACTTTTTTTAATTTTATTGATGTTTATATCATCATATCTGATTTTTCCATCGACAATATCATAGTATCTGTTTATAAGGTTTGTTATGGTTGTTTTGCCGGCACCTGTTGCACCAACAAAGGCAACCTTTTGTCCGGGCTCTGCATAAACAGAAACATCACGAAGAATGGGTTTGCCGGGGTCATACTCAAAATCCACATTCTCCAGTGTAACCCTACCTTGGAGAAGGGTATAGGTAACACTTCCGTCACTATGTGGGTACTTCCACGCCCATTTACCCGTATGATTTATAGATTCAGTAATTGTGCCATCTTCTGAAACATTGGCATTTATAAGAGTAACATAGCCTTTGTCAATTTCTTTTTCTTCATCCATAAGTGAGAAAACTCTTTCGGCACCTGCGCAGCCCATAACTATAGCATTAATCTGTTGTGAAAGCTGGTTTACATTGCCTGTAAATTGCTTTGTCATATTTAAAAAAGGAACAACAATGCTTATGCTGAATGCTAAACCTGAGAAACTAAGGTTAGGCACACCCAAAACAAGGAAAATACCGCCTGCCACAGCAATTATAACATAGAGGATATTTCCAATATTTTGTATGACAGGTCCTAAAATATTTGCATAAGAATGCGCACGGAAGGCATCATCACATAGTTCATTATTTACTTTTTCAAATTCTTCTTCACACTCTTTTTCATGGTTAAATACCTTTATAACCTTTTGCCCTGTCATCATTTCCTGAATAAACCCTTCGGCACGACCAATTGATTTTTGCTGGCGAATAAAGTATTTTGCACTGCCACCCCCAAATTTTTTGGTAACCTTAAGCATAAAGAATATACCTACTATAAGAAGAAGCGTCATCCATACACTATAGTAAAGCATAATGCCAAACACTGCAATAAGCACAGTTCCTGCACGCAAAAATGCGGGAAGTGCCTGAGATATCAACTGACGGATTGTGTCAATATCGTTAGTATAATGACTCATAATATCACCGTGCTTGTGTGTGTCAAAAAAGCGTATCGGTAAATTCTGCATACTGTTAAACATAGCACAACGCATCTTTGAAAGAAAGCCCTGGGTTATATATGCCATAAGCTGGGTCTGAATGACAATTGACAAAAAGGCAATAATATAGCAAATAATAAGAGTTATTATAAGGGGCAAAAGTTCAGGAAAGGCCGATGCCCAATCCCTTGTTGGATACCACTTTTCGATTACTGCGATAACCTTTTGAAGGTATAAATCGGGAATTGCAGCAGCTACCGATGAAAGAAGTATGCATATAATTGTCACAGGGACAAGCACAGGGAAAAACTTAAATAAATACGAAACGGTTCTTTTTAAAACAGAGCTGTTAAGCTTTCTTTTTGGCTTATTCATCGCTTTCACCTCCGTTATTCTGCTGGGCATAAACCTCTTCGTAAATTTCATTTGATGCCATAAGCTCACTATGTGTGCCAATGCCGTCAATATGCCCATTTTCCATTACTATTATCATATCGGCATCCTGTACAGAAGCTATTCTCTGTGCGATAATGATTTTAGTTGTTTCGGGAATGAATTTTTTAAAGCCTTCGCGTATAAGGGAATCAGTGCGTGTATCAACTGCACTTGTAGAGTCGTCAAGAATTAGTATTTTCGGCTTTTTAAGTAGCGCACGTGCAATGCACAGACGCTGCTTTTGTCCACCTGAAACATTAGTACCGCCCTGCTCAATTTTGGTGTTGTACTTTTCTGGGAATGACATTATAAAATCATCAACCTGTGCTAATTTGCAAGCCTCAATAATTTCTTCATCGGTTGCATGTTCGTTGCCCCATTTTATATTTTCTTTAATAGTGCCCGAGAAAAGAGTGTTTTTTTGAAGCACCATTGAAACGCTGTCACGAAGTGTTTTTATATCGTAATCACGAACGTCAATTCCGCCGACCGACACAATGCCCTCGGTTGCATCATAAAGGCGAGGGATAAGCTGAACGAGTGATGTTTTGCTTGCACCCGTGCCGCCGATGATACCAACAGTTATACCGGATTTTATACTAAGATTAATATTTTCAAGTGCAAAACGCTTTGCCTTTGATGAGTACTTAAAGCTAACATTCTTAAACTCAATATCACCATTTAAAACATTTTTTACAGCATCTTCTTTTTGCGTAAGTGTGGGGGCTTCATCAAGTACCTCATTTATACGCTTTGCAGATTCTGCAGACATTGTAAGCATAACATAAATCATAGAAAGCATCATAAGTGACATAAGAATCTGCATACCATATGTAAGCATTGCAGAAATCTGCCCAACATCCACCTGAGCACCACCCGATGATATAGCAAGCTTAGAACCTACCCATAGTACAAATATCATATTAACATTCACGCAAATCTGCATAAGCGGGGTGTTAAGTGCAACAATTTTTTCTGCCCTTGTAAAGTCCTTGCGTATGCTTTCTGATGCAACTCCAAGCTTCTCTTTTTCATATTCTTCACGAGAAAAACCCTTTACAACACGCATTGCACGAACATTTTCCTCGATTGATTCGTTAAGTGTGTCATAGCGTTTAAACACTCTTCTGAATGCAGGCATTGCTTTTCTGCTGATAATATAAAGCCCAAAAGCAAGAAATGGAATAATAAACACAAAAGCCGCTGAAAGTGCGCCACCCATAATATATGCCATAACTATAGAAAAGATAAGCATAAGCGGACTACGGATTGCAGTTCTTATAACCATCATAAAAGACATCTGCACATTTGTAACATCGGTTGTCATCCTTGTAACGAGTGATGCAGTAGAAAATTTATCAAGGTTTTCAAACGAATAGGTTTGAATTTTGCCAAATATATCGTGGCGCAAGTTTTTTGCAAACCCTGCCGAACTTTTCGCACATGTAATAGCTGCCACCGCACCACATCCAAGTGAAAGACAAGCCATCACAACTAGCTTAAGACCTGTCAGTGTGATGCCTTCCACACCAATACCACGCTTTAATTGATTTACAAGGTCTGCAGTGATGAAGGGGATAAGTGATTCAAGTATTGCTTCTCCAATAATAAAAATCACTGTTAAAATTGTAGGTGTTTTATATTCTCTTACACTTCTCATCAGTTTTTTGAGCATTTACGTTTTCTTCCTTTCAAGGGCAATATATCCTAGTTATTCTATTCCTTTTATAATTTAATGTCAACTCAGTTAACAAAATGTTTAAATTGTCAGATTGTCTATCATCGAATCCGTATATCTACGAATATAATAGTTTTCTTCTTTAACTAAATTGGGGTCATCTAAAAGAAGCTTTTCGGCGGCCAAGCCACTTTCCTTAAGCACTGCCATATCGTTTGCAAGATCAGCAATTTTAAGTGTGAGTGCACCGTGCTGACGTGTGCCGAAAAAGTCACCCGGTCCACGAAGGGAAAGGTCCACCTCGGATATATCAAAGCCACTTTCACTTTTAACCATTATTTCCATGCGCTTTTTAATCTCATCAGAAAATGTAGAGCAAAACATAACGCAATAGCTTTTGCTTTTACCCCTACCAACTCGGCCTCTAAGCTGATGAAGCTGGCTAAGACCGAAACGCTCGGCATCCTCTATAATCATAAGGGTTGCGGTTGGAACATTTACACCAACCTCAATAACAGTGGTTGAAACAAGAATTTTTGTTTCACCACTAACAAAGCTTGACATTACCTTCTCTTTATCGGAAGCTTTCATTTTGCCATGTATAAGTCCCATTTTTATATCGGGGAATACCTTTGTTGAAAGCTTTTTATATACCTCTTGCGCAGATGAGATTTTTATTTCTTCATTTTCTTCGACTGCAGGGCAAACAATGTATACCTGATTTCCGTCTTGGGCCTCACGCTTAATAAATGCGTTTATTCTCTCACGCATATTCTCCCCAACGCAGAAGGTGTCAATATGCTGTCTTCCGGGTGGAAGCTCATCAATAACGGAAATATCCATATCTCCATACATAATAAGCGCTAAACTTCTTGGAATTGGGGTAGCCGTCATAACAAGAGTATGTGTATGTACACCCTTTTCGGAAAGTAAGCTTCTTTGCCTTACGCCAAATCGGTGCTGTTCATCAGTCACCGCAAGAGCTAGTTTTGAAAATACAACCCTATCTGTTATAAGTGCATGAGTGCCGAAAACTGCATCAATAGTGCCATCTGAAAGTCCTTCGTAAACAAGCTTTTTTTCCTTTGCGGTGCTGCTTCCCGTGAGGAGTGCAGTTTTAATATTCATTTTATCGAGTAGCTTTGATAAATCTTGATAATGCTGCTTTGCCAAAACTTCTGTCGGGGCCATCATCGCTGCCTGATAGCCATTTTTAACGCAAAGATACATTGCCGCAGCTGCGATAACCGTCTTACCGCTGCCAACATCCCCCTGAACAAGTCTGTTCATAAGTCTGCCAGAGGCCATATCCTTTGCAATTTCACCAAGCACATTTTTTTGTGCATTTGTAAGTGTAAAGGGAAGATATGTTAAAAACTCAACCAAATCAGTGTCCACAAGCTTAATACCCTTTTTATCGGTTGTATCTGCCTTCATCCTGCGAAGTGATGCCTGAAGAAGAAAGAATTCTTCAAACACAAGGTGCTTCTTTGCAATTTCAAGGCTTTCCTCGTCCTGTGGAAAATGAATATTTTTTATCGCAAAATCAAGGCTACACAGAGAATATTTTTTTAATATATCCTGCGGAATTGGGTCAGTTAAAAATGCACTGTATTTTTCGTAAGCACCCTTAATAATTATGCGCATGAATTTTTGTGAAAGCCCGCTTGTAAGGGGATACACGGGCACAATGCACTTTGTACAGCTAGTTTTTGTAGCAAGCTCAAACTCAGGTGAAGACATGTCCTTGTTTCTTCCGCGTGCATTTACTTTTCCGTAAAAGGTGTAGCAAATCCCCTTTTTAAAGGCATCCTTTATGTATTTATTATTAAAGAATGTACATGACATTATACCGCTGTCATCGCGAATTTGAAGCTTATAGTAAACCATACCCTTGCGGACATAGTGCTCCTTAGGTGGGGCAATTACAACTGCGTTAACACAGGTAGTAACATCATCCTCAAGTGAAAAAATGGACGACACCTTCCGTCTGTCTTCAAATCTTCTAGGAAAGTAAGTAAGCAAATCGTAAATAGTAGAAATGCCAAGGCGATTTAGTTGTTTCGCCCTGGCACTACCTATTCCTTTTATAGATTCTATTTTAGCTATATCAGGTTTCATAGCATTTTACCATACCTTATTCTACAGAAATAATATAATAGTATACGCTTTGTCCGCCGTTAACTACGTAAATATCAGCATCGGGAAACATTTCTTCAACATCCTCTGAAAGTGCATTTGCATCTTCTTCAGTAATTTCATCACCGTAGTAAAGAGTTATGATTTCACTGTCCTCATCTGCAATCTGCTCTATAAGAGAAAGTGTGGAATTGTTTATATTATCATCAACAGATAAGATTTTTCCGGCGGAAACACCAATGATGTTTCCTTCGTGAATTTCTTTTCCATCAATTTCAGTATCTTTTACAGCGTGTGTAATACTTCCGCTTTTAACTTTGGTCATTGCTTTTTTCATTTTTTTGGCATTTTCCCCAATGGATGCCTGTGGCATAAATGACATCATTGCATAAATACCATCCGGAATAGTTTTTGATTCAACAACCATAATATTACAGTCCGCAATTTCAATAACCTGCTGTGCTGCAAGAACAATGTTTTTATTATTGGGAAGGATAATAACATTTTTTGCGTTAACCTCTTCTACTGCAGCAAGGATATCCTCCGTGCTCGGGTTCATTGTTTGCCCCCCGTGGATGATTTTATCAACTCCAAGTTCTGCAAAGGTTTTTTCAAGCCCGTCACCATTACAAACTGCAACAACCCCAAGCTCTTTAAGTGGTAGTTTTTCTTTATTCTTTTTTTCATTAGCGACACTGATTATTTCGGTATGCTGTTCTTTCATATTTTCTATTTTAATATTTACAAGCTCACCTACTTTTACTGCCTGCTCAAGGACATACCCGGGATTATTTGTATGAATGTGTACCTTTACAATATCATCATCATCAATAACTATCATACAATCGCCCCTCGGCTCAATTGAGGCACGCATTTTTGCGGCAGATGTTTTTGCGTTTATTTTATTTATAATAAACTCTGTACAGTAAGCATACTTAATATCCTCGGTACTGATGGTGCTTTGGGCGGGCGAAGGTGTACCGGTAAATGGAGAATCACCCTCAAGTGTGACATCACTACCGGTAAGTGCTTCTAAAAATCCGTCAAAAATGCACACAAGACCCTGCCCACCGGCATCAACAACACCGGCCTGTTTGAGCTGGGGAAGAATCTCTTGTGTGGATTTTAAGGCAATATGTGCCTTGTCCATCACAAACGTGAAAAATTCTATAACATCTTCTTTGTCACAGTATTCACCAGCGTCTGCAATAGAACGAATTACAGTAAGGATGGTACCCTCAGTCGGCTTCATTACGGCGCGATAGGCAGTGTTACTACCACCTCGAAACATTTTCTTTAAAGTGTTAGTGTCGATTGTTTCACAATCTGCAAGGCTTTTTGAAATTCCGCGAAATATCTGTGAAAGAATAACGCCCGAATTTCCTCTTGCACCACGAAGTGTTGCCTTTGCAACAACATCAGAAACAGCAGAAACAGAACTAAACTCCTTGCCTTCAATTGCGCGAGAGGCGTTAATAAAGGTAAGCGACATATTTGTACCCGTATCGCCATCGGGAACCGGGAACACATTTAGAGAGTCAACAAAATCTCTGTTATTACTCAAATTATTCGCACCGGAAATTATCATTTTGATAAAAAGCGATGCATCTATATTTTTTGTCATACAATAGCCTCCGAAATATGATAGACGCTTTAAACGTCTTTAGATGCTTTTATGCGTTAGTAACCCTAATGCTTTCAACGAAAATGTTTACAGCCTTAACATCCATCCCGATAATCTCGGAAAGACGATACTTAACACTGTGCATAATACTTTCGCAAATTGCATGTATATTCATACCATACTGTACCACTATATACATATCTACAGTTATTTCATTTTCACTTACAGAAACCTTAATTCCTTTTGCAAGATTTGAAGGCTTAAGCAAACTAACAATGCCATCTTTAGGGCTACGGATAGCCATGCCGACAACACCATAGCAACTTGTGGCAATTATACCGGCTGCATTGGCAATAACATTGTTGGAAATAATTATACCACCGTTTTTGTTATCTGTTCTTGTTGCCATATATATACCCCCTTATAATCTACACTATAGTATACCCTAAAACAGTTTAAAATGTCAATAATTATAAAATTAAAATATTACCCTGGCCTTCATCTGTATCAGAGAAAAGAAGAATCTGCCTTTGGCTTGAAAGCTCATCAAGAAGCTTTAGCGCACATTTTTTTCTTTCAGCATCATACTGGATAAATGGCTGGTCAAGGATTAAAAATATCTTTTCATAAGGAAAAAGCATATCTGTGATTGCAAGACGCAGTGCAAAATACATCTGGTCTATTGTCCCACCGGAGAAAAGCTCTCCCTTTCTTGGAATACCCCTTGTTATGTAAATATTAAAACCTTCATCTGTAAATATCTCATTATATTTTGAATTAGTCAAAATACTAAGGTAGTTTGATGCAAGCTTGCTTAACTTTGGTGTATAGCTTTTGTGCATATTCTCCTTTGCTGCTTCAAGTGATTCTAAAGAAACATTCACAGCTGAAAGCACATCCTCGGTTTCCTTAAGCTTTTGGGTAACTTCAATCAGCTCTTCCTGTGGGGGATTCCCTTCGCCTCCCTTGTTTAACTCACCAAGGTATGCTTCAAGCCTATACACCTCTTTTTGTATGGCTTCATATTCTTCAAAAAGCTCTTTCCTTTTTTGTTTGAAAATCTCACGTCCTTGATTAAGCTTTTCAAGCTCTTTTTTAAGGCTTTCAATCTCATTTAAAAGCACTTCTTTGCCATCTGATTTCCTAGAAGGTCTGATAAAAATAGTGTATAAAATTAAAACGATTGAAACGGGAATAACAATAGGCTTAAAAATTGAAACAGCGGCAGATAGTATTGAAAGCGTCAAAAATAATAGATTTATGTTTTTACTCTTTTTGTTAAAGAGGGTGTCTGCAATTTTTTGTTTTTCATCAATCCTAGCATTGACACTTGAAATTCCATTTGTTAAATCATTTTCGATGTAATCTTTATAGGCTTTTTCAGCCCCCTCAAGCTCGTTTTTTTCGTATTTAAGGTCATTTTGTGTTATGTAAAGATTTTTGCGTCTTTCTTCATCCTTTTCAACCTTTATTAACAACTCGTCATAGCGCTTTTTTAGACTGTCAAGCAAACCGCTGCCGCCACGGGGAGATATATCGCGACGAAGGTCCTTAAGTGTTTTAATTGCTTTGTCACAGCTAAGTCCATCCTCACCGGAAACTGCCATATCGGATAACCTTTGCATAATTTCTTCATCAGTGCCCTCAATAACACTTGAAAGCTGCTTTATGCAAAGTGTATGCAAAAATGCCGAGCTTGAGGTGGGGGATATATCATCTTCATTACAATTTAACTCTGCACCTGTAGAAACATCAAAAACCTTAAATATATCACTTTTTTTAGTTTCACCCGTTTTGCGATATACAATGATTTTTCTTTTGTCATCAAGTGTAAGAGTAAGCTTTCCCTCAGAATGCGTTCCATCCCACGGAATGCACTTTTCACGAAAAGGAAGGCTACCCCTTTTTTCGCCAAATCCGTAAAGCATTGCATAGATAAAGTCAATCACTGTACTTTTGCCCGCTTCATTTTTGCCGACAATAACATTAAAATCATCATTAAATTCTATTGTTTTGTTACGGAATTTACCAAATTCCATAATTTCAAGCTTATTTATAATCATAACTACCTCACTAATGGCTTTTTGCCATCAAGTGCAGCAAGCCCAATTTTCGCTGCAAGGTCAAACAATTCGTCATTTTCTGCACGCATTTTAAGTTCTCTTAAAAACTCACCTTTAAAGCTTTGGCTTTCTTTAAGTAAGTTAATATCTGTAGCTATATCCGTTTTGTCAAAAAGCTCAACAAAAAAGGCATAAGGGGCAATTTCTTCTTCAATATGTGAAAGTGAGAGTGTGCAATCGGGCATGCCCAAAAGTCTTATTTTATAAATATTTTCAGCATTCAGATTATCTTTAACTAAATTTATAATTTCCTCATTAGATTTAATCCCATCCACATTTAAATCAAGATGAATGTACTTTCTTTTTGAAATGTCTATATGCTTTATTTGTGTTTTTTTGTCTATTTCCACACACTTAAAACCAACATTTCCCGAATCGGAGAAGCTATGCCCTTCGGGTGTACCGCTATATACACATGGCGTTTTTCCCACTTCAAATGTGATTGAGTCGTGGATATGTCCAAGTGCCGCATAATCATAAGGAAATGCTTTTATTTTTTCGGCAGAATAAGTGTTATAGTCACTTCC
>CAZYYT010000050.1:0-5235 GCA_964651775.1 uncultured Oscillospiraceae bacterium
ACTTTTTAAGGGCTATGCTGTAATAAGCATTGCATCACCGCTTCTTATTTTGGGGCTTCCCATTTTTGATACAATGTCTGCAATAGTTCGCAGACTGAAAAAAGGCCAGTCAATAATGTCACCGGATAGGGGACATTTGCATCATCGTCTTATTGATGCAGGCTTTTCACAAAAGCAGGCCGTTACAACTATTTATCTGGTATGCATTGTTCTTTGTGTATCTGCAGTTGCACTTATTACAACAGGTGCAATTTCTTGGTGGGTATTTTTACTTGTACTTTTAGCACTTATGGCGTTTCTTTATATTACGCCAATAATTATTGAGGCTTTTTCAGATAAAAACGATAGTAACAAATAAATGTTTTTTGGAGGACAACTATGATTAAGATTTTCACTGTTTTCGGCACACGTCCCGAAGCAATAAAAATGGCTCCGCTTATTTATGAACTACAGTCACGCCCTTCTATTGATTGTAAGGTTTGTGTTACTGCACAGCACCGTCAAATGCTTGATATGGTGCTTAATCTTTTTGATATTAAGCCGGATTTTGACCTTGATATTATGTCAGAAAGACAGACACTTGCATCTATTACAACCAAGGCACTAAATGGCCTTTCGGAGGTTTTTGCTGCTGAAAAGCCTGATATGGTGCTTGTGCATGGCGACACCTCTACAACCTTTGCAGGCAGTCTTGCCGCATACTATAATCAGGTAAAGGTCGGTCACGTTGAAGCAGGTCTTAGAACATACGATAAGTATTTCCCTTTCCCTGAAGAAATGAACCGTCGCCTTACAGGCGCTATTGCTGACCTTCACTTTTCACCCACAAAAAATAACAGAGCAAATCTAATAAATGAGGGAGTCAATCCCGACACTATTTTTGTGACAGGAAACACTGTAATTGATGCATTTAAAACAACAATAAAAAGAGACTTTTCTTTTGCAGGTACACCACTTGAGAATATTGATATGAATAAGCGTATTATTCTTATGACGGCGCACAGAAGAGAAAACCTTGGTACACCGCTTGAGAATATTTGCCGTGCGGTAGCGCGCCTTGTGCGTGATTTCCCTGATATTGAGGTTGTGTATCCCGTCCACCTTAATCCCGCAGTTCGTGAGACGGTGTTCTCCATTTTGGGTAACAACCCCAGAATACACCTTATCGACCCTCTTGATGTTGACGTTCTTCACAACGCTATAAATAGGTCCTACCTTGTTCTTACAGACTCCGGTGGACTTCAGGAGGAAGCGCCATCTTTAGGAAAGCCCGTTCTTGTCCTTCGTGGTGAGACGGAGCGTCCGGAGGCGGCCGAAGCAGGCACAGTTAAGATTGCCGGCACAAGTGAAGATATCATTTATTCACTTGCATCACAGCTTCTTATTGATAATAATGAATATGCTAAAATGAGCAAAGCAGTAAACCCATATGGTGATGGTAATGCATCTCGCAGAATTGCTGATGCATTACTTTACCACTTTGGTATTACAAGTTGCCGCCCTGTTGAGTGGGAATAAGTATTTGGGGGTGGTATAACCACCCCCTTTTATATTACTTGAAAGAAGGAATATATAATGGCTGAAAAATATGGAAAAAAACCCCCCCGTTTTACTAAAAGATGGTGGAAATATTTTTGGCACTACTATAAAATACACACGATTGTTGCAGTGCTATTAATTATTTTTATTGGGACAGGCATCTACAATAGAATCACAAAACCGAAGTATGACCTTACTCTTACCTATGCTGGGTTTACAAACTATACCTCAGCACAAACTGAACATATACAAAATAAGCTTTCAAAAATATGCCCTGATACCAATAAAAATGGTGAAGGCTTGCTTGAATTTAATGTTTTTTCTTTCCTTCAGGATGAAAAGACAGACCCTGAGTATAATATGGCTATTGCAACAAAATTTAACCTTACTATCGGTGAGGATGAGGCGTATATCTATGTTATCGAAAAGAACTATCTTGATGAATTTTTAAGAATAGAATCAAACCACGCCGCATTTAGAGACGTGAGTGAGTGGTGCACCGCTGATGTTGATAAAGATAAGCTTTACATGGCAGGCACAAAGCCAGTTGCAATATCACTCAGCCAAAATCGCACACTTAAAAATGCAGGCATTTTAACAGACGATACCTATCTTTTAATTAGGTATAAACCAAGGAATGATCAAAAAGAACAGGTCAGCGGTTACAAGGATGCAATTAAGCTTGCAAATAAAATTATAAATAATAATATTAAATAAAAATTGTGAGATAATATTTTATGAATTATCCTTATTTGCCCTTTGATAGGGCACCTCTTTTTATTGGGAATTGCATTGTTCCCAACTCAAAAACAATTATCCCCCCGGAGATTAAATCACTCCCATATGCTATGCGCCGCCATGCAGATCTTGGCATTTGCGTTATTTCAGAAAACACTGCAGTTTGCCCACCTGATACATTTATGTATTATAAAAAAACACTATCACAATATGGATTTAATGTGATCAAGGGTGAAACCAATGTTGGCTGTAACTATCCAAGTGATTCTGCATATAATGTTGGTATAATAAAAGATAAGTGCTTTGTTAATAAGGATGTTTGTGACCCCGAGCTTTTTAAACTTTTAGAGGAGTATGGCTACAAAATAATCCACGTTAAGCAGGGATATGCTAAATGCTCAATATGTATGCTCGACGAAAACACTATTATAACCGGTGACGAATCCATTCGTAAGGCCGCAGAAAAAAATGACATTGAAGCAGTTTTTGTTTCAAATGAGTCAATTATTCTTGATGGCTTTAATTACGGATTTATTGGCGGATGTATGGGTAAAGCAGATAAACATACCCTTTTAGTTAATGGAGAGCTTGAAAAATACAAGCAAGGACAAATAATACTTAACATACTTGAGGATAAAAAAATCACCCCACTACCTCTAAGAAAAGGGGCGCTTTTAGATATCGGTTCGATTATACCACTGATGGCTACATAATTTATAGAGGTGATATATTTGGATTTAAACGCCGTTGTAACGCTTTCGCCGAATCAAAGCATAAACGATTTGGCTGAGCAAATCAGCAGTGAAATAATGGATAAATATGAAAAGAACTTTCTTTATCATATTACGGAGGAGGAATATTCCCTCTCATCTCCCGAGGGAAGGCGAGAAATCCTTGACATTGCACTAAAAAATGCTTCCCCACTTCAAAATGAGGTGCGAAATATAATTCATTATAACAGGCGCAAAACACTTATAGAGGAAAGCACAATGCGCTATCTTCGTGAAAATGGAAGTATAAATCTTCACGGATTTATGAACTTTCGTATTGGGGATTATAAAGACGAACTTTATGATATCTGCATAAATGCAGGCGAAGAATATGCCGCCAATAAAGAATATGACGAATTTCTTGATATGTTGAAATTTTTCATATCAGTAGAGACCCCTCACGAGGAGGTTGTGCATATAATAAAGAATAAAAATGACTTTTCCATTTACAATCGTTTAAAGCGTGATATAACAGATATGTATGGTGGCGACCTCCCACGGGAGGAAGATTTTACCCCAGAAGATATTTTACTTAGCACGCTTATAGCAATTGTGCCGGAAAAGATAGTAATTCACGACAAAAAAGAAAATCATCAGATATACGAAACAATTGAGGCTATATTTAACGATGTAATATTTGTATAGAAAGATGCAGTTCGTTTATTTAACGAACTGCATCTTTTTATTTTAGTATTGTACTACCGCCTACAAATTCACGAAGTACTGATGTTGGCGGAATTTTTTCCTTCGAAAGCGGCTCGAAGTATGACAAAAGCTCCATAAGTCTTCTTACCCTGCTATACTGCACACTCTCGGGTGGCACATTCTCAAGTAGCTTAAGTGCAGGCTCTTTAAGCACTGCAATCTCATACACAAGTGAGGAGTTAAACACCTCATCAGCTTCACTTTCAAACGGGAAGATATATTTCAATTCACCCTTACGCACATTTTTCCAAAGTGTTAAGGTTTCCTCTGCAGTTGTATTTCTATATGCCGCATCACGCACAATTCTGCGAAGAAGTCTGTTATCTGTTGGGGAAAACGCATTGTACTCATCAAGGCACAGGCTTGTAAGCGCAGTCAAGTATATCTTATACTTATTCTTTCTTTCAACCTTGCTTGTAAGTAGCTCGTTAAGTGCGTGAATACCCTCAACAATAATTACCTGTCCATCGTTTATCTTAAGCGTTTGCCCGGCCTCAGTCATCCTTTTGTTAAAATTATATTTTGGTAGTGTAACCTCTTCCCCTGCCACCAGAAGTGATAGATGCTCATTAAAAAGCTTGTGGTCAATAGCTTCGACAGTCTCAAAGTCCATCTCACCCTTATGATTTCTCGGCATACGACTGTCGTCAACATAATAATCATCAAGCGATATTACAATAGGCGAAATATGGTTAATTCTTAAATGTAGACAAAGTCTGTTGGCAAAGGTTGTTTTTCCGGACGATGACGGCCCTGCTATAAGTATTATTTTAATGTCACGCGTTTCTTTAATTTTATCGGCAATCATACTTAGGCGCTTTTCGTGAAGGCCCTCGGAAAGATTTATAAGGTCACTTCCATTTCCATCTCTAATTATTTTATTAAGTGAAAATATATCCCCTACACCAAGCGTTTCAATCCAATCGCGATAATCCTCTATCGCACGGTGAATTTTTCTGCTGGATACAATTGGCGGAATTTCATTATTGGAGTAATTTGTAGGATAACGAAGAAGATAGCCATTCTCATAAGAAACAATGTCAAAATTACTTGTTGCAAGCACATTGTATGCTATGTCCTGATATGTTATATGATATCTGTTACCTGCTTTACAAAGCTTAACTGTATCTGTAGGAAGCGTTTTCACAGCTTCAGCACGCGACTCCATCCCGCAGTCATAAAAGAGCTTTGATGCAGTAAGCTTATCTACTTTGAAGCTTTCAAACGGTTCATTTCGGAGAGCTATTTCTGCCATTTGTTCTTTGATTTTTTTTGCTATCGTTTCCTTATCATCAAAAACTCCAACAATCTCAAAATAGGTAGATTTATTTACAGATTGCCTAACTGTTACGGGTGCCTTTTCATAGAGTCTTTCAACCGCCTCAATAAGAACTAAAATAAGGGTTTCTTTATAAATAAAGTAACCCTCGTCAGTGGCAATTGTAAGCGTTGTTACATTATCTCCATCTTCAAAGGTATAGTT
>CAZYYT010000050.1:5280-7288 GCA_964651775.1 uncultured Oscillospiraceae bacterium
ATCCACAATTTTGTTATTTACCTTGTATGCCAAAACCTCGGATATTTTGTCGTTTTCCTTAATAAATTCTGATACGCTGCAACCTTTTTTTATGGTGTAGCTTTTGTTATCAACGGTTATGCTTATCACAAAAATCCCTCCTTGGGTTTTTAAGTCAGAAATTCGCACGCTTTTTCTCGATTATTTCGTCTATTCTGTTTGTATAGTCTGCCGCTTCTTTAGGATTGAATATTCTTTCAATTCTGTCACCATACACCATTTTTGTTGATGCACCACCACCCATTGCAAGAACTGTGTGCACCTCCTCCATAATGTAGATATTGTAAAAACACTCATGCCCTACCTTACTAAACCCAATGTTCTCAAGGTTTCCGAGTGTGTTTTTCTGCTTATACATATAATATGGATTATATCCACCCTCAAGCATTTTTTTATTTGCAAGCTCCATCATTTTGGAGGCATCGGATGTAAATCTGTATTTTTCAAAGTCACTTATAAGCCTTGCCGCGCGCTTTAAGTACATTGTATGCACAGTGATTGCATCGGGTGAAAGCTTCTCAAGTTCATTAAGTGAGTAAGAAAAGTCCTCCACACTTTCCCCGGGAAGGCCTGAAATAAGGTCAGAATTTATACTGAAATTGTATTTTTTAGCCATCTCAAACGCTTCAATTGTTTCTTCCACAGTATGCTTTCTGCCGATTCTATCAAGCGTTTTCTGGTTCATTGTTTGTGGATTAATGCTAATTCGTCCAACGCCCTCTTTACTTAGTACATCAAGCATCTCATAAGAGAAGGTGTCGGGCCTTCCTGCTTCTACGGTAAATTCTTTAAGATAAGATAAATCAAAGCTTTCCTTAATTTTTTCTATAATCATTTCAAGACTTTCCGGTGGAAGAGTCGTCGGTGTGCCGCCACCAAAATATAGCGTCTCCACTTTAAAATTATTTTTCACGCTAAGCTCACCGCACGCTTCAATTTCCTTCATAAGAGCATAAACATACTTTTCCATAAACTTGTCGTTATGCTTTTTTGCCTGCGATATAAAAGAGCAGTAAGCACATCTTGTAGGGCAAAACGGAATTCCCACATAAAGGCTTATTCCACCCTTAAGTCTGTTTATAAGAATTTCTCTTTCCCTTTTTGCGACTTCAAGACTAAGCCTTGCCTTTTCGTTTGAAACCCAAAGCTCCGACTTCATATAAGATATTATTTCGTCATCGGTATGGTTTTCATCGAGCATCATCCTTGCAGTTTTTGCAGGGCGGATACCCGTAGATATTCCCCACGGGGTGGGCATATCCGATATACTTTTGCATGCCTTAAAGACAGATTTTTTGACAAGGTCACTTATTTCACGCTTGTTTTCGGGATTTATATCCCCTTCTATCTGGCCATGCGCTTCGGCGTTATTTATTTTTACAATTGCCTTTGCAGTATATTTTTCCCCATCATTTTCAATTGTTGACACCACATTCATATCCGAAGAAATGTCAAAAAACAGTTGCACTACCTGACGCACTGCGTCCTCTATAGAGTGGCCCTGTGTAATTATTTCCATGTATATTCAATCCATTACAATTAATTTATATGTTTTACAATATAGGGATTATTCTTTCTTTCATCACCTATTGTTGTGCTTTTGCCATGTCCTGGGTAAACGACCACGCTATCATCAAAGGTGTCCATAACACGCTTTAGTGAAGAAAGCTCTACCCTTACATCACCGAAATCATATCTTCCGATTGAGTTTTTAAAAAGCAGATCCCCCGTTATAAGTTTTTTGTCACAGTAAATACAAATCCCACCCTCACTATGGCCGGGTGTATGATAGATTTCAAGCTTTGATGAGCCAAGCCCTATTACACTTTTATCCTCAAGAAGCACGTCTGCACTACAAGGGATTGTTGACTGACCAAAGTACTTGGCAAGATTTTTATTATCATCAGAAAGCATAGCCTCGTCATCTTTATGGATATAGACAATGGCTCCTGTTTCCCTTTTAAGCGCC
>CAZYYT010000050.1:7298-12011 GCA_964651775.1 uncultured Oscillospiraceae bacterium
ACCAATATGGTCAAAATGACCATGTGTGAGGATAATACCCTTTAAGGTTTTTTTACCTTGCTTTATTTTGTTTAATATTTTGTCGCTTTCATCACCCGGATCAACAATTATTGCAAGGTCACCTTCTGTAATCAAGTAACAATTTACTGCCATATTTCCAACGGGGATACATTCTACCTTCATTATTTTTCTCCAATTATTGTATTGTTCGTTTAATATCGTACACACCGGGAACACGAAGCAGCCTCTTTATAAGGGATTCAAGCTCCGGCTTACTTGATACTGAAATTGTGATATCAATAAGCGCAGTTCTATCCTTAATGGGCCTTGCATTTGCCGCTACAAGATTAATTTTTTCCTCCGAAACTACGGAAATAACATCTGCAAGAATTCCACTTCTGTTTGTGCACTCAATAGAAAGCTCTGCATTGAAGGAGCTTGAGATTGTATCAAGCCAAGCACATTCAATCATACGACTTTTCATATCTTCAGTAAGATTTTCGGGGTTAACGTTTACGCAGTCACATCTGTGAACGCTTACACCACGGCCCCTTGTAATAAAGCCAATTATATCATCACCCGGTACGGGACTGCAGCATTTTGAAATCCTTACAAGGCAATTATCAACACCACGGACCTCGATACTTGAATCATTATGATGATTATATTTATTTTGCTGTGAATTAACAACAACCGTTTCGGGGGTTTCCACCTTATTTACTTTCATGTAGCTGTCGTTAAGCCTTGCAACAACCTTAGCGGCAGTTATACCACCATATCCAATTGCTGCATACATTTCATCAACATTTGCAAAGCCGTAGCGTTTTAGCATACCATCAAGATATTCGCTTTTAAAAAGCTTTGACTGCAAAACACCCAAACGCTTAAATTCATGCTCAACCGCGTTTTTACCACGCTCAATATTTATAACACGATTTTCTTTTTTATACCACGCGTTAATTTTATTTCTAGCAGTGCTTGTTTTAACAATCTTTAGCCAGTCCATACTTGGACCTTTACTTACTCCACTTGTAATTACCTCAATGATATCACCGTTTTGAAGTTTGTAGTCAAGTGGAACTATCTTGGAATTGACCTTTGCACCTGTCATTTTATAGCCAACTGCCGAATGAATATAGAAAGCAAAATCAATCGGTGTTGCCCCTGCGGGAAGACCAATAACATCACCCTTGGGTGTGAATACAAAAACTTCATCTGCAAACATATCAATTTTAAGTGTGCGCATAAAGTCTTCGGGGTCAACCGCATCGCTTTGAATTTCAAGAAGCTGATTTACCCATTCAAGATTTTTGGAATCGGCAGACCTTCCCTCTTTATATTTCCAGTGCGCCGCAACACCACGCTCAGCAACTCTGTGCATTTCCCACGTACGTATCTGTATTTCAAAGGGCTGTCCATCGGGACCGATAACGGTTGTATGAAGTGACTGATACATATTTGGCTTGGGCATTGCAATATAGTCCTTAAAACGGCCCGGCATGGGCTTATACTCCTCATGCACTATACCAAGCACAGCGTAGCATTCCGCAATAGTATCAACAATAATGCGAACTGCAAATAAATCATATATTTCATCAAGCGTCTTATTTTGTCGGTACATTTTTCTGAATATACTATACGTATGCTTTGCACGTGCTGCGATGTGGCACTTAATACCTAGGGTTTCCATTTTATCTGCAATAACGCTACGAACGTTTTGAACGTAAGCATCACGCTCTGTCTGTTTCCTTGATAGACCTTCTAAAATTTCGTGATATGCCACACTGTCAAGATACATAAGTGACAAATCCTCAAGTTCAATTTTAATTTTAGAAATACCAAGACGATGCGCAAGCGGTGCGTAAACATCAAGCGTTTCCTTTGCCTTTTCAAGCTGCTTATCAGGACGCATATGCTTTAGCGTACGCATATTATGAAGTCTGTCTGCAAGTTTAATAAGCACAACACGGATATCCTTTGACATCGCAAAAAACATTTTACGAAGGTTTTCTATGTGCGCCTCTTCCTTGGAAATGCATTTGATTTTATCAAGCTTAGTAACACCTTCAACAAGCATTGCAACCTGCTCACCAAATTCGTTTTTAATTTCATCATAATTGATTCGGGTGTCCTCGATAACATCGTGAAGCAGTCCTGCGACAATAGTTTCGGTATCAAGCTCCATATCAGCAAGAATGCAAGCAACCTCATAAGGGTGTACAAAATAAGGCTCCCCCGAGTGACGAAGCTGGTTTCCGTGTTGCTCGCGACACTTCATGCAAGCCCGACGTATAATTGGCTCCTCAGCATCTGCATTTTTATTGTATTTTCTTATTTTCTCCATTAAAGCGTCAAACGCTTTATTATAATCCAGTTCCATAGTTTCACACTCTTTTTTTTATCTTTATAACCGTAGTACACAGAATCATAGAAAAAAAGAGTTAATTTCACTATTATTTAATCTTTTCTTCTACTTCCTTACATATTTTTTTGTATTCTTCACTTTTATCGATAGAAACCTTTGTACCCTTTTTGGTTTCAAGCATATTAATCTGCACAACGTCACCAAGCTTATAGAAATCTAAAATATTAGTATCTTTAAATACACGAAGCACATTTATAAATTTTTCACGCATAACACGTCTTCTAATAGCTTTTGAAATATCTCGGATAAGGCCTGGGATTTCACGATTTATATCACCTGTTCGCTTTAAGTATCTGTATATATCAGCAAAATCACGTTTGTCAGGAAGAAGATACTCCGGTGTACATCTTGTTATTCTTATTCCGTTAATAATAAGTTGAAGCCTTGTCTGCCCATTATAAAGGTTAATATTAAGCTCACCTGCAATATCTACTGTATCTCCAACATGGTATTCATCTACAAGGCTACCGCCACCAAATGCGATGGATTCAACAACCCTTCCGAAGCTTTCAACAAGGATTCTGCAGTGCTTTCCCTCTGAAAGTGGGCGAATGTCCACAATGGTAACATCGGTAAGTGCAAAAACAGGTGCTTTGTTACCTGCTCCATATGGTGCAAGAACCTGTGTTTTTCTTATAACATTAGCATTAATATCTTCAACCTTAATTTCTGCATCAATAATAAGCTTCGGAATTTTTTCACCTGTTTCATTATTTTCAGCAAATTCATTAAGTCTTCTCTCAAGCTCTTCAATATACTCTTCCTTTATTGAAAAACCTGCGGCATATGCATGTCCTCCGAATTTTTCAAGAATATCAGAACAAGCTGTAAGCGCACCGTAGAGGTTAAATCCCTCTGCACTTCTGCCTGAGCTTTTGCACCACTCATCCTCTATAGAAATAAGTATGCAGGTTTTATTGTACTTTTCACAAAGGCGCGACGCCACAACTCCTATTATTCCATGGTGCCAGTCACGTTTTGAAAGCACAATCACTTTTTTATTCGATATATCACAATCATTTAAGATTTCAACAGCCTGCTCAAAAATTTTCTTTTCTTCCTGCTGCCTTGATTTATTTTCATCATCAAGCCTTTGCGCAAGTTCGCCTGCCTCTAATGGATCTTTTGTTAAAAGAAGGTCTACAGCTGCTTTAGCGTTTGACATTCTCCCTGCGGCATTAAGACGTGGTGCAATTGAGTAGCTTACCACTGCACAATTATTCCACTTTTGTTTAAGTGAAAGTGTGGATATAATTGCGTCAAGACCAATATTGGGGTTTTGGGTTATTTTCTCCATACCCCTTGCGGCAATAATTCTGTTTTCATCCTTTAGTGTAACAACATCAGCAATAGTACCTAGCGCTACAATATCTGAATATTTTTCAAGAATTTCACTTTCAGACTTTCCACTTACTGCACAAACAAGCTTAAACGCAACCCCTACCCCTGCAAGGTCCTTAAACGGATACTCACTATCGTTACGCTTGGGGTTGATGATTGCTACTGCCTCCGGAAGTACATCCTTGCATTCGTGATGGTCTGTTATAATAACATCAATGCCAAGTGATGCAGCGTACTTCGTTTCATCATATGCAGTAATGCCGGTATCAACACTTATAAGAAGAGTTGCCCCACTATCCGCTATTTTTTCAATTGCATTTTTATTTATTCCATATCCTTCATCTTTTCTGTCGGGAATATAATAATCGGTGCTTACCCCACATGAGCGCAAAAATTCAACAACAAGTGCAGTCGATGTAATACCATCTACATCGTAATCACCGTAAACTACAACTTTTTCTTTATTTTCGATTGCTTTATTTATTCTTTCAACAGCCTTGTCCATATCCTGAAGCAGAAATGCCGAATAAAAGTTGTTGGAATTCTTATCAAGAAATTTCTTTGCTTCATCCACATCGGTAAAACCTCTATTAAGAAGCACCTTTGCAACAATAAGCGGTATATCAAAACGCTTGGCATAATCCTTTGCAAGGGATGCGTCAATATCCTCGGTCGGAAAAATCCATTCCTTTTCTATCATGGTTAAACCCTTCTTTTCCTAATTATACATACTTCTATTATATAATTTTTTAGCCCTAATGTCAATGCGAACAAGGTATTTTTATGTCGTATACATAAACAAAAAAGAGAGGAAAAGGCAGCTTCACATAGGGAGAATCGGTTTTGGCCTAAGCTTTTAAGTTAATAAGGCATCAAAAAATGGCGAAATACAAAAGTATTACGCCATTTTTATTCTTTGTCTTAAACTTAAAATTTCTAACCCAAAA
>CAZYYT010000051.1:0-11953 GCA_964651775.1 uncultured Oscillospiraceae bacterium
CATGAATTCGCTCGGACTTCTTGCTCAGAATTTTGCGACATTATCAACTTACATAGATCCACTCCACAAATCTAACTTCGCTCAATCATGGACAATATTCTACTGGTCATACTGGATTGTGGCGTGTGTTGGAACGCCGTTCTTCATTGGAATGATAAGCAAGGGCAGAACAATAAAAGAAACGATTCTCGGCTCTTACGCATGGGGTGTTTCAGCAACCTTCCTTTCGTTTATTATACTCGGAAACTACGGCTTGTCGCTCCAGGTAAATGATGGCATGGATATTTCAGGATTCATTGCACGGACAGGGGACTATTCATCAGCCATTTTGAAGATTACGGATACTCTGCCAATGGCAAGATTATTCCTCTTGTTGCTCGTTCTTACAATGATTGCATTCTATGCAACAACCTTTGATTCAATTGCAATAGTTGTTGCCTCATACTCATACAAAACGCTGAAGCCCGATCAGGAAACAGACAAGATAACACGCACATTCTGGGCAATACTATTTATTATACTACCGATTTCTCTGCTCTTTGCGCAGAGCACGATTTACGCTTTGCAGTCCTTTGCTATTATTGCTGCATTCCCGGCAGGGCTTATCATTATACTGATAGTGTGCAGTTTTTTCAAGGATGCATCGAAATATCTCAAAGAAACCAAAGTGAAATAAAAAGAAGTGGCTGACAAAGCGCTTGTAATGAGGATGCATTGGATTATGTTCCATTAGGCTGCGGAGAAATGACGGTAGATCATAAGGCTATAGGATCTCCTAATTCTACAATGCGTTTCCTAAAGGTACTCAGCGCTTTATTAATGATACCTATAATGAAATAGGACTTGACTTACAAATTTGCAAAAGCCACCATATCACTATATTATAACATATAAAATAACGGCAGACATAAAAAAATGTCTACCGTTATTTTACCACTACAGATACAACCGAGCTATTCTGTATTTACATTTTTGTTGGGTAATATTTTCTGTCTGACATATCTTGTACTGTACGAAGCGCTTCACCGAAGCGTTGGAAATGCACAACCTCACGCGCGCGGAGGAATTTGATGGGCTCTATAACATCGGGGTCATCGGCTAGTTTTAAAATATTGTCATAAGTTGCTCGCGCCTTTTGTTCTGCCGCAAGGTCTTCCGTCAAGTCTGTAATTACATCACCTTTAGACTGAATATATGCCGCAGTAAATGGCACACCAGATGCCGACGCTGGATAAATTGCAGTTGCGTGGTCAACAAAGTATTTATCAAACCCCGCTTCTTTTATTTGCTCTTCTGTAAGGTTTCTTGTAAGCTGATACACAATTGTTCCAACCATTTCAAGGTGACCAAGCTCTTCACTCCCTATATCGTTAAGCGTTGCCTTACAGATTTCGTTTGGCATAGAAAATCTTTGACTTAAATATCTAAGAGATGCGCCAAGCTCTCCGTCGGGTCCACCATATTGAGTAAGAATAACCTGAGCCATTCTCGGGTCAGGTTTTTTTATTTTAACAGGATACTGTAGCATTTTTTCATAAATCCACATATACCTTAACTCCTTTCATATTCCCATGTCCACGGGTTATTTATCCATTGCCACGGTGGCGTTGAAGAAGAAGCCCCCGCCGTAAGTGGACCATAGGTTTTTTCATATTCTTCTCTTAATTTTTTAGCATCACTTATTGTTTTAGTATAAAGATTAAGTGCCCTTATACAGTTGGGATGGGTATCAAGATAAAGGTGCAGGTCAAAGGCATAAAAACTAGTTGCCTGAATATTTTTAAGAAGCTCCCTACGTGCTTCATTGTTTTGCTGCATCATTATTTACCCTGCCCCCCTCTCATTCTGAATTCGTTCCCATACACGCCATAAGGCTTGTCGAGAGACGGGAAAACGGTTCCGCTTTCAAATGCCCTTTTCATGTCAAAGGGTTGTTCATAAACTTGATAGGGAACATATGAGTATGCAAGCGGCAGATTGTCGATGCATTGGCAGTTATTCATATTCATATTCATATCATTATCTGGATAGTCATCAATGTCGAGTAAATCTCTCATTTTACATCCTACCTTTCTTTTAATTTGGGAGTTTCCCCCCTCTTTATACTATGCCACTTCCCCCTTTTTCGACAAAAAAACACCCGTAAGAATAGTTCTTACGGGTGTCTTTTTGTTTTATAAAATTAAGCCTTGGGACCTGCATTAACAATGTTTGCAGGCATATCTGGATACTTCTTAGCAAAGTTTTCGTTAAACTTCTTAGCAAGTGTCTTTGCAGACTCTTCATAAGCAGCCTTATCTTCCCAGATGTTCTTAGGATTAAGAATTTCTTCAGGAACATTGGGGCAAGATTTAGGAATGTTTACGTTAAAGATTGGGTCAAGCTCATACTCAACATTGCTAAGCTCACCTGCAAGTGCTGCAGAAACCATAGCACGAGTATATTTTAGCTTCATTCTCGGAACTGTGCCTGCTGCGCCACCGCACCAACCTGTGTTAACAAGGAATACGTTTGCGCCTGTTTCTTTAAGCTTATCACCAAGCATATTTGCATATACTGAAGCATTAAGCGGGAAGAAAGGTTCACCAAAAAGTGTTGAGAATGTAGTTACAGGCTCTGTAATTCCACGCTCTGTACCAGCAAGCTTACTTGTGTAGCCTGATACAAAGTGATACATAGCCATATCGTTGTCAAGCTTAGAGATTGGAGGAAGAACACCGAAAGCATCTGCTGTAAGGAAGATAACTGTGTTCGGAAGTCCACCTATACCGGGAATAGCAGCGTTGGGGATATACTCAATGGGGTATCCTGCACGTGTATTCTCTGTGAGAGAATCGTCTGCATAATCGGGGTTACCATTTTCGTCAACAACAACGTTTTCGAGGAGTGTACCAAACTTAATAGCGTCAAAGATTTCGGGCTCATTCTCTCTCTTAAGGTCGATACATTTAGCGTAGCAACCACCCTCTACATTGAACACACCATCGTGTGACCAGCCGTGCTCATCATCACCGATAAGATTACGAGAAGGGTCTGCAGAAAGAGTTGTCTTACCTGTACCTGAAAGACCAAAGAACACAGCGCTGTTACCATCATCACCGATGTTAGCTGAACAGTGCATTGCAAGAACGCCCATTTTGGGAAGAACATAGTTCATAACTGAGAATACGCTCTTCTTGATTTCACCACTGTACTGGCTACCTGCGATAAGAACTTCTTTTGATTCATAGTTTATGATAATTGCAGCTTCGCTGTTAACACCATCAACCTCAGGAATGCACTTAAATCCGGGTGCAGCATAGATTGTGTAATCTGCCTCATAAGATTCAAGCTGCTCCTCTGTAGGACGGATAAGAAGCTGATGAATAAAAAGATTCTGGCTTGCAAGCTCATTTACAATTCTAAATCTCTGTGTATACTTAGGGTCTGCACCTGCAAAGCCATCGAACACATAGAGCTCTTTATTTTGAAGATATGCAAGCATTTTCTCTTTAATAGCTTCAAATTTTGCAACTTCAATCGGAACATTAACATTTCCCCATGCAATTTCATCGTGAACTGCGGGAGAATCTACGATAAATTTATCTTTAGGGCTACGTCCTGTGTATTTGCCGGTTTCAACAACAAGTGCACCTGTTGAAGAGAGACGACCCTCGTTATTTTCAAGTGCTTTTTTTACCAGTGATGCAGGTGAAAGGTTGCGCAAAACCTTACCAGCGCCTGCAATCCCAAGGTCGCTTGGAAACAATGTTTTCATACTAATACCTCCAAAATATTCAATTTACTTCGACTTTATTATACCACGAAATACATTTTAGTCAAACATATTTTATCAGAAAAAAACTATTTTGTAAAATATTGTAGGTGTGCACAAAAAAAACCTAATTATTTGTCGTAATTTGTACACCTGTTTGCACATACGTGAATACTATTAAGTGAGGTGAAAATTATGTCTGATTATCAAAATCAATGCAAAAAATGCAAACCGGGAAGCTTTGCCCACATTATTAAAAAGGGTGACACACTTTATTCTATATCAGTTAAGCATTCAACCACAGTAGAGCGTTTGCTTGAAATAAATCCCGAGGTTGATATATATAATCTGCAGATCGGAAGTATAATCTGTGTCCCGCTTCCCGCACAATACTATCCTTTTTGCAGAACTACTAACTATTATGTTGTACAAGAAAATGATACACTATTCTCAATTTCTCAATATTTTGGTGTAAGTATTAAACAGATTCTTTATCATAATATTGGTATTTATCCAGAAAACGTTTATCGAGGAATGGTACTTTGTATACCTATAGCACCTTCTCCGGTGGAAGTTAAAATATCAGGAGGCAAGCTTTGTCTTAAATACGAAACAGGCAATGAAGAGTGTTTTTCGTGCATCGCACCAAATGAACAAATTAGCTCTGTTGTTGTTACCAAACAGCTTGAAAACCCAAATGGCGGACCAAAAAAGTTAAACCTTCTTACAAGCGGAATCTCCATATGCAGTGAAAGTGCAGAATGTTCAAAAAGAAGCGTAATTGTATCGGACAGTGATATGGATACAATATTTAATCGTGTTCCTATATGCACGGAGGTGGAAATTTTATGATGTCGTGTACTGAATTCTACGAAATACAAAGTGGTGACACACTTTATGCAATTGCAAACAAATTTAACACAACAACAGATAATCTTCTTACGCTTAACCCAACCGTTGACCCACTTAATCTTCGATTCGGTGACAGAATTTGCGTATATACTGCACCTCCAAAGGTTGAGATTGTTATAAATGTTGCCGATAAAAGGCTTACTGTATATATAGATGGAAAAATTTACAGACAATATATTGTTGCAACAGGCGCACCGGATACACCCACACCTATCGGAAATTTTGAAATAATAAATAAGCAGATTGACCCAGGTGGCCCATATGGCACAAGGTGGCTTGGATTATCAAAAATTGGCTATGGAATCCACGGTACGAATGACCCTGCCTCCATTGGCACTGCAGTATCAAACGGATGCATAAGAATGTACAACGAAGATATTGAAAGACTTTTTGAAATAACAAATGTCGGTACACCTGTTCGAATTCAACCCTAAATTAATATATATGTTGACGATTTATTGATTCTGATATATAATTATACACAAAGAATATTTTGTTAAAGGGGTGGTGTTCTTGAAAAAAATTGCAATGATTACAAATTTTGAAAAACAAAATGCTCTTGAGATTTCACTTAATCTTATAGAGCTTTTAAAAGGTCGTGCAGAAATTTTCTGTTCACTCGAGGATGCCCCTTTACTTAAGGGTGCAAAGCCCCTCCCCGACGACAAGCTTTTTACAACGTGTAGTGTACTTGCAGTACTTGGTGGCGATGGAACAATTATTGCAGCCGCAAAAAGATGTGCAGAGTACGGGAACATTTTGCTTGGTATAAACACAGGCAGGCTCGGTTATTTATCCACGATGGAAGCCTCTAACCTAACAGATGCAGCCGACCTTCTTGTTTCTGATGACATTCATTACGACAATAGGTATATGCTTTCTGTAAGTGTTTATTCTAATAATAAGATGATTTATAACTACAATGCACTTAATGAGGCGGTTTTAAGTCGTGGTGATTCTTCTAAGCTTATAAACTTTAATGCTTATTCAAATGGCAAGACAATTTGCAGTTACCGTGCAGACGGTATTATCGCAGCTACTCCAACGGGCTCTACTGCCTATTCACTTGCCGCAGGCGGGCCGATTGTATCCCCAGATGCGGATGCTTTGGTGCTTACACCTATATGCCCACATACGTTAAAGTCACGCAGCATTGTTCTTCCGCCCAAAAAAATACAAATTAAGGCGGATGAGCCTTGCATGCTATCCATAGACGGAAACATCAGTATTCCTCTTAAAAACGACGACTACATCACCGTCGAAAAATCAAAGTATTATGCACATCTAGCACACAGTAAGGACATGAGCTTTTACGATATATTACAAGAAAAACTAAACTAACGGAGTGATAGATATGAGAAATGAACGCCATGACGCCATTCTCAAACTTATAAAGGAACAAACCATAGAAACGCAGCAGGATTTAACTGATGCGCTTTCAAGGCGTGGTTTTAATGTAACTCAAGCTACGGTATCGCGCGATATTAAAGAGCTTCGCCTTCTTAAGCAGCTTAATCAAAACGGAAGATACGCGTATACACGAAATGAACCTGTGAATGAAAAAAACATTGCTGACAATATGTCGCTTATCTTTTCAAAAAGCGTTATTAATGTTGACTATGCCCTAAACATAGTTGTTATAAAAACACTTTCCGGCATGGCGCAAGGTGCAGCTGCGGCGCTTGACTCACTGCATAATCCCGACTTTTTGGGGTCAATTGCAGGAGATGATACAATCTTTGTAATAACACGCAGTGAGGAAGCGGCGCAAAACCTTTGTAATAAACTAAAGAACATTCGGGGGTGATTTTATGCTCACTCAGCTTGATATTGAAAATGTTGCTGTTATTGAAAAAGCCACCGTTGAATTTGAAAGCGGGTTTAATGCAATAACCGGTGAAACCGGTGCGGGCAAATCACTTCTAATCAATTCGCTTAATATGGTGCTTGGCTTTCGTGCTGCGCGTGACCTTATCCGTGATGGGGCGCAGTTTGCAAGGGTAAGCGCCAGCTTTTTTGATAAGGACATAGATTCATTTTTGGCAGAGCTTGACCTTCCCACTGATGAAGGAAATATTATTATAACAAGAAAAATATATCCCGACGGGAGAAATGTGTGCCAGATAAATCAATCCCCCGTAAGTGTATCTTTACTTAAAAGTGTTGGAGACAAGCTTATAACAAGCCATGGGCAGCGTGATAATGCGGAGATTTTTGATATACCTTCACACGTTAGATTTCTTGATAATTTTTCAGATAATGAGGCGCTTCTCAATAAATATAAGGCAGAGTTTGATGAGTATAAAAATGCCGAGAAGGAGCTTAAGCTTCTTTGTACGGATGAACAGTCACGCTTAAACGAAATTGATTTTTTAAAATACCAAACTGGAGAAATCGAAAAGGCAGGCCTCTCTCCTAATGAGGAGAATGAGCTTACAGAGCGCAAAACGATTTTAGAAAATTCCGAAGCACTTAAAAAAAGCGCGTCGGAGGTATATCGCGCTCTTTGTGGTGATGGTGGCGCGCGTGCAAAGCGTGCCATTGAACAGATTTCCCAAACAGATAGCAGTGGTGAAGCCTTTTTGGAAAGAATTGCAAATATTTATTATGAAGCTGATGATCTTGCACGCGATGTTTCTTCATATCGAGACTCTGTGGAATATAGCCCCGCAGAATTAAACGAAATAGATGACAGGCTTGCCACTATAAACAGCCTAAAGCGCAAATATAGCAGAAGCGTTGAAGATATTTTAAAGCTTTACGATAACGCATCCGAAAGGCTTAGCACACTTCTTTCCTATGAGGATAATAAAGAAGTGATTACAAAAAATGTTGAAAATCTTAAAGCTAAGGCAGAAAAAACTGCTTTAGAACTTTCATCTATTCGTAAGCAAAAGGCTTATCTTCTTTCAGAAAGGCTTGAGGACGAGCTTAGTGAGCTTGATATGCCTAAATGCAAAATTGAGTTTTCGTTTGTAGAAACAGACCTATCCCCCATTGGAATTGATAGTGTTGAGCTTATGATTTCAACAAATCCGTCTGACGCGCCAAAGCCGATTACAAAAATTGCATCGGGTGGTGAAATCAGCAGGGTTATGCTTGCTATAAAATCTGTTTTTTGTGACTTTGATTCTGCCTCAACAATTATTTTTGATGAGGTTGATACAGGCGTATCAGGGCGTGCGGCAGAAAAAATAGCACGAAAGATGAATTCTCTTGCAAACCATTTCCAGATTATCAGCATAACACATCTGCCGATTATTGCGGCGGCGGCTTCAAACCATATTTTAATTGAAAAAAATACCGATTCTGATTCCTTTAAAACAGAAATCAGGACGCTTGATGAAAAAATGCGCGAAAATGAGATTGCACGTATCATAAGCGGTGACAAAATAAACGATACTGCGCTTGAAAATGCACGTCAATTGCTTGGATTTTTTAAATGAACGGAGTGATTTTATGCAACAAATAGGAGAAGTTGTTGAGCTTAAAGGAAAGCTTGCGCTTGTAAGAATAAAAAGGGCCTCATCCTGTGGGGAAAACTGTTCCTCTTGCAGTGGTGAATGCAAGTCTACGGCAAGCCTTGTTACTGCCGTAAATGGCCTTTGTGCAAAGGTTGGAGACACAGTAAAGCTTGAAATGAATTCTGCATTATTTTTGTTTTTAGCTTTTATAGGCTACATACTACCGATTATAATATGTATTGCTACATACCTTATAACACTTAAACTTACAGACAGCACAGTTTTGTCGGATATACTTGCAGTATGCTCCATAATTGTTACGCTTGTTGTGTTTTATATAGTTGACAAGCTTCCACAAAGGTCAACAAGATTTACAAGCAAAATAATTAAAATTCTCAGATAAAAACGAAAGGATATCCCCAATGATAAAAGCATGCATATTTGATATGGACGGAACAACCGTCAATACAATAGATTCTATATCTTACTTTGCAAATAACGCACTAAAAAAGTTTAACCTTCCCTCTATCGATACGGAAAAATACAAAATCCTTGTAGGTAATGGTGCAAGGGTACTTGTTGAGCGAATGATTAACGAAACAGGCGGTCATACAGAAAAGTATGACGATGTATTGTGCGAGTACTACACAACATATGATAATAACTTCCTATATCTTACGGAGTCTTATGAGGGAATTGTAGACATGCTCAAGGGACTAAAAAAAAGAGGCATCAAGGTTGCAATTCTTTCAAACAAGCCTGATGCTACTGCGAAAAAAGTTTCCGATGCACTTTTCGGAAGTGATCTTGTTGATATTTGTCTTGGTGGTGTTGATGGAATTAAGCTTAAACCATCTACAGAAGGGCTTGAATTCATCTTAAATCAGCTTGGAATAAATAAAGATGATTGCCTTTACATAGGCGATACCTCAACCGATATGAAGACAGGTAAAGCGGGTGGCCTTTACACAATAGGTGTACTTTGGGGCTTCCGTGGAAGAAGCGAGCTTGAGGATTCCGGTGCTGATGTAATAATCTCACACCCATCCGAAATAATAGATATCATTGACAAAAAAAATTAAGGGGCTTTATTTATGCAACAAAAAAGGCTTGTAAGCATCCAGGACCTGTCGTGCTTCGGCAAGTGTTCACTTTCGGTGGCACTTCCGGTTATATCATCCGCAGGAATTGAAACGGTTGTTCTTCCAACGGCAATACTTTCAACGCATACTGGTGAGTTTAAGGATTATTCTTTCCATTCCTTAAGCTATCAGTTTAAGGAAATATCGGCTCATTGGAAAAAACTAAATATTACTTTTGATGCAATTTATGTAGGTTATATCGGATCAGAGGAATTGATTGAATATGTTAGTGAGTTTATCGATGAATTTAGGGGTGAAAACACTACCTTATTTATTGATCCTGCAATGGCTGATAACGGAAAGTTTTATTCCGGTCTTGATGAAAGCTATTCCAAAAAGCTTATTGAATTATGCAAAAAGGCAGATATAATCTCACCTAATTTGACCGAAGCTCTCATTATGACAGACTTTGACTCCGCATATAAGAGTTTTGACGAAAAAGATACAAGGGATGTTTTAAAAAAGCTTTCCGATATTTGTTCTAATCCTATTATTACGGGAGTGCATGGAGAATCCCAAATATATACTGCAGCATATGATAAAAAGATGAATGTTTTTTCAATTAACAGCTATCCGATAAAAAAGGGGACTTTTTATGGTGCAGGTGATTTATTCGCAAGCTCTTTTATAAGCTATTACTTAAACGGACATAGTCTTACGAATGCTACAAAAAAAGCCTCATTTTTTGTAAATGACTGCATCGAAAATTCCATGGACGAGCGTGAAAAATATTGGTATGGGCTTAAATTTGAACAAAGCTTACATCTTGTACGTAAAAAATAGCAGTAAAAAACGAAAGTTTTTTACTGCTATTTTTTATTTACCCATCATATCTTCAATCGCATATTCAACTCTTTTAACGATTCGGCCTGCTTTTCTCTTCATTTTTCGCATTGTTGCCATGTCGGGTGGCTCAACCATCGTACAGGCCGCACCACCAAGAAGCATGCCAGAAATAAATCCTTTTATAAATCCGTGTCTGCATCCAAACATTTTAACTCCTCCTTTACAACATTAGTATAAGAAGAAAGTTATTTATTATACGATTTACCCTTTACAATATTTTTTAAATAATAAATTTAAAATATAACCTATAAATATACCAAGTACAATTCCAATAAGCACATCACTTGGGAAATGAACATATAAATATAACCTAGAGAATGAAATTAAAATAGCAAGAATTAGAGTATATATCCTTATTTTTTTATGTCTTAACCAAATAATAGTTGCTGATATAAAAGAAGCAAGTGTATGCCCTGACGGAAAAGAGAAATCCTTTGGCGACGCTATAAGAAGCTTTATCTCAAGCCTTGATAGAAAAGGTCTTTCGCGTGCCACAACATTTTTAAGAAAAATATTACCAATTAAAAGTCCAATCATAAGGGATATAATAAGTATTATTCCCGTTTTTCTGTATTTTTTAGTAAGAAGGAACGAAATTGCAAGCACTATCCATATTGCGCCACTATTTCCAAGGCTTGTAATAAAGACCATTATCTTATCTAAAATTGGACCTTTTAGATATTTACTTATTTGGTCCAATATGTAAAAATCTATATTATTAATAGTATCCATACTATCACCTCACCTATATTATAATAGAGTATTCATAATTTTTCAAGCTATTTACTTTTTCTTTGTATTTCATTGACAATCTTTTCAAAATATGGCATAATAATAAATATTATGCGTTTTAAACAAAGCGACAAGGAGATAACTATGATTGATATTAATTTTCTTCAGAACAACCCTGATGCAGTAAAAGAAAACATCAAGAAAAAATTTCAGGACCACAAGCTTGTGCTTGTTGATGAAGTAATTTCATTAAATACAGAGCGTAAGGCATGCATTTCTGAGGCGGAACAGCTTAAAGCTAACCGTAACAGCATTTCAAAGGCAAACGGTATGCTTTTTGGGAAGCTCAAGAAAGCACAGGATCCTGACGAAATTGCTAAAATTGAATCAGAGATTGAGCTTGGAAAAACAGCTGTTAAAAATAATGAGACAAAGCTTAAGGATTTAGAAGAAAAGCAGCTTGAACTTGAGGAACAAATTAATAAAATAATGATGGTTATACCTAATATTATAGACCCAAGTGTACCCATCGGTAAGGACGATAACTTTAATGTAGAGGTTGAGCGTTTTGGTGAGCCTGTTGTTCCCCATTATGAGATTCCCTACCACGCAGATATTATGCAGGCACTTGGCGGACTTGATAAGGATGCCGCAGGCAGAGTTGCGGGTGCAGGCTTTTATTATTTGATGGGTGATATTGCGCGTATACACGAAGCAATTTTAGCCTATGCACGTGACTTTATGATTGATCACGGATTTTTATATTGCATTCCGCCATTTATGATTCGGTCAAACATTGTTAAAGGTGTTATGAGCTTTGAAGAAATGGAAGCAATGATGTATAAAATAGAAGGTGAAGACCTTTATCTTATTGGCACATCAGAGCATAGTATGATTGGAAAGTATGTTGACCAGCTTGTATCTGAGGAGGACCTTCCGCTTACACTTACATCATACTCACCTTGCTTTAGAAAAGAAATCGGCTCTCACGGAATTGAAGAGAGAGGTATATACAGAAATCATCAGTTTGAAAAGCAGGAAATGATTGTTATCTGTAAGCCCGAGGAAAGTGCAGAATGGTTTGAAAAAATGTGGAAGCTTTC
>CAZYYT010000052.1:0-11693 GCA_964651775.1 uncultured Oscillospiraceae bacterium
ATTATTAATTATCCAACTCTGTAAAATTCTTTATTTACAGGGCTTATTTGGTGTATTTATTTTTCTATGTGTTATTTAAAACTTTCACACTATCTCTCCTTTATAAGTTTAATATAATTAATGATATAGATTTCAAAACCCATTCAATTATTTTATAATTATTTGTTTTTCCTTAAACAAAACAATGTACTGCAGTGAAAGAAGCACTGCACCGCCATAATTTACGCTTGTAAATATTACTACTATAATTTTCCATATCATTATAGCACACGATATCTTTTATCGCAACAGAAAAATTGGATATTTAAAACAAGTTTTAAATATCCAATTTTATGGGGTAGGAAAAATGTTTTGTAACGGATAAATCTAACAAACCAAAAGTTTAGTTTAAAGCATCGCAAAATGTAAAAAAACAAAGGAGAATTCTAAAATAGAATTCTCCTTCATATATCAAAACTCAAAGATAAAGTATAAAACAACCTACCACTAACAATTATTTGTTTTGTGGACACAAATCATTATTAATACCTTTTTAGTCTGTCATATTATCGAAATATCCCTGTACAAGCACAATTGGCGTACCCTTATCTCCGGAGCCGCTTGTAAGGTCACAAAGCGAGCCAATAAGGTCAGTTAATCTACGGGGTGTTGTACCCTGCGAGGCCATCTTACCAACAAGGTCACCATCTTTTTTCTTTATTGCTTCTGAAATTGCTGTTTTAAGCTCTTCGCCCTTGAGTTTGGCAAAGTCATTATCTGCAAGATACTTAAGCTTAAGCTCATTAGGTGTACCCTCGAGGCCATCTGTGTAGGCAGGTGATACAATCGGGTCAGCAAGTTCCCAGATTTTTCCTACGGGGTCTTTAAATGCACCATCACCATAAACCATTACTTCTATGTGCTTGCCTGTACACTCTTTAAGCTGTTCCTGCACGCTTTTTACCATATCAAAGCAATCCTGTGGGAAAAGCTTTATAGAATCCTCGGTAGATTTGTTTGAGCCTAAAAGACCATATTTTTCGTTAAAGCCACTGCCATCAACCGACTGTGTAAGAATATCGTCCAAGCCACAAACAACCTTTGCGCCCTCAGCCTTCAAAATACGCTTTGTGCGAGCACGTGTGTGAATGTCACAGTTTAAAACACAATCTGTATATCTTAATATAACACGTGGGTCATTAGCAAATACAATCTCCGCCTCTGCACCGCAAGAGCGAATCAAGTCACCATAATACGATACATAGTCAACACCTGTGAAGGGATGTAGGTTTTCACCAAATATTTCGCGATATTTTGCTTCAGACATAACATCTGAATATGGGTTAACGCCGGCTTCATCAACTTGGTCTAATGATATAAGTGCATTGCCCACCTCATCACTGGGGTAATTAAGCATAAGAACAATCTTTTTTGCACCCTTTGCAATACCACGAAGGCAAATTGCAAAACGATTACGGCTGAGGATTGGGAAAATTACACCAACTGTTTCACCGCCAAGCTTTGCCTTAACATCTTTAGCAATTGCATCTACAGATGCATAGTTCCCCTGCGAACGTGCAACAACAGACTCTGTCACTGCTACTACATCTTTATCACGAAGCTCAAAGCCTTCAATCTCTGCCGCTTCAATAACGCTATCAACAACGATTTTTGCTATATCGTCCCCCTCACGAATAATAGGGCAACGAATACCCCTTGATATTGTACCAACTCTTCTTTCCATTAAATATTCCTCCGTCTATTGACTTTCATTTTCAAACTTATTATAATACAAATATAAACATAAGTAAAATATATAATACTTACAATAGTGATAAGGAGTGCTTATATGAAAACAAAACTTGATTATTACAAGGTTTTCTACGAAACTGCGCGATATGCATCGTTTTCATTGGCTGCGAAAAATTTGTATATATCTCAGTCGGCAATTTCACAGTGCATAGCCCAGCTTGAAGAGGATTTATGCACCCAGCTTTTTGTTCGTTCACGAAGGGGCGTGACTCTTACAAAAGAAGGGAACCTTCTTTTTCAAAAGGTTGAAAGTGCGATTAAAACCATTGAGCAGGGCGAAACACTTCTTGCGCGCTTGCATCATTTAGATAGTGGCTCACTTATTATTGCGGCAGGTGATACGATAACGAGTAACTACCTGCTTCCTTATCTTGAGCAATTTCACAAAGTGTATCCCGGGATTCGTATAGAAATGGCAAATTCATATTCTTCGCGTATGCTTCAGTTTGTAAAAGAAGGAAAGGCCGAGATTGCCTTTGTTAATATGCCTGCAGATGATCCGGAGATATGCATTAAACCTTGTTATGAAATACATGATGTTTTTGTATGTGGGGCCGAATATAAGGCAAAAAAAAGTTATACTTGGGAGGAAATGGCTAAAGAACCACTAATACTTCTTGAAACAAACTCCTCCTCAAGGCAGTATCTGGATAAAAATTTTGCATCAAAAGGAATCACACTTTCACCGCAAATTGAAATTGCAGTACACGCACTGCTTGTTAAATTTGCAGCTATTCACCTGGGTGTTTCCTGTGTTATAAAAGAATTCTCCAAAGAAAGCCTTGACTGTGGAAAGGTTTGTGAAATGGAGCTTAATCCACCGCTTCCACCACGAAATATCGGCTTCGCTTATTTAAAGCACACACCGCTTTCACTGCCTGCCCAGGCTTTTTTAAAGCTTATAGAATCCAAAACGTTTGAATAAAAAAACCACCTCAAAATTTGAACTGCACCATTTCGTGCAGTTCATTTGTTTTGAGGTGGTTTTTATGTGAAGTCAAGTGATACTATTTAGTAATATAAAATTAATAAGCGCGAACCTCGAATATAGTTATTTCGTCAGCACCATTTGTGTTTTTCACAATCAATTCTACTCTGTCACATTTTAGTTTATCAAATTTATGTACATTATGTCTTTGATAGTTGTTACTTACTGATATCTTATGAACGGTTTTACCGTTAAATTTCATAACAATTTCGTAATCCTTAACTAGTTCAGCCGGCACTCCAATTCGCTGTTGGGCTTGTCTGTTTGGAGCCATTGTCGTGCGAATAGGATAGTTAAAGTCAGAATGAAAAGTATACCTTAACTCAGATATTAACTTTGCCTCATTCCACTCCATTATAAGCTTCTCGCCATTCTCATTAATTCCATCAGAAACCCATCCGTGCATATCATCGCCGATTCTTCTTGATATTCCGTCAATCACTTTATTAGGTTCACAGCCATTTTTGTAAGAGCTTGCACTAAAAGTTGCTTCCCTGGCAAAATCTAATTCATCTTCATTTTTAACATTTGGTAAAAATCCGTCATCTTTCAAAATGATTTGTTGAAGCTCCTTGATATGTGGTGCAAGCTCGCGAGGGTTGCAGTTATATTTTATACATAAAGCACTTGCTGCACCTACAGCTTGCCCGCCTATAGCACAGCATCCAAGAATTCTTGTACTGCACATTCCAAGCTTTGTAGCACTGATGTTTCTTCCTGCCATAAATAAGTTATTTATATTCTTTGAGTAATATGAACGATATGGAATTGTGTATACACCATCAAAGAAATGGCATTCTCCTGATGGTAAAACATCTGTGTCCAATAAACCATGCGCTACGTGAAGGTCAATACACCACCCGCCATAGGCTACTGCATCTTCAAACTGTCTGTTTTCTAAGCAGTCATCCTCATCAATCAAATAGTCCCCTACTAAACGCCTTGATTCGCGGGAACCAGGCAGCATTCCCACCCACTCTAACTCTAGGTTTTCTGCGCCGTGTTCACCACCATTTTTAATATGGTCCCAAACACCATAAAGGCTTGCAACCAAATCATCACGAATATTTTCATAATCAGTTATAATATCATCTGTATCACCCATAAGTTCGATCCAAAAATATCCATAATCACTTCCTCGAGATGATAAGCCACCGCATGCTTCACACTTTTCGGGATCATCTGCACCGGAAAAATCCACCTTTTGTGTTTTGGAGTGCATTCTGTAACGCAAATCGTGTTCTGTATATTTTTTTGCAAAGGCAGGTGGTGTAAACTTTACAGGATGTCCCATATCTCGTGCTTTAAACATAATTGTGTTACCCATACGGTCATTATTTGCTTGTTCAGGAGCGTGTGTTTCACCTGTTTCACTTTTAGCTTCACTTCCCTGACGGTATTCAGCCCCTGCATAATATCCAAGGGTGCCATTACCTGTCGCATCTACAAAAATTGGCGCAGAAAGCTTGTATCTCATCTCTGTAGTTTCCTGAACACACAAAATGGAATTGATTTTCTGCCCGTCAGTTTCACAATCATACATAACCGTATTAAGATATGTAGTAAGATTTTCTTGCTTATTAATTGCCTCAAACAGTATCATATCCCAAATAGAATAGCTAAAATTATCATTTCTTGCTTTGTTTTCAAGCATAAGCTCATATAGTATACCGGTTTCAGCATAGTCAGGTTTTTCGAGTCCATGATCTGCCCCGGAAATGTGAACTCTTATTTCGCTTGAAGCATTGCCACCCCACACAGAGCGCGCGTGAACAAGAGCCGTTTTAACACCATTTCTTGCAGCTTCCATAGCAGCACATATACCAGAGATACCTCCGCCTACAACAACGAGGTCATAATTTATTTCTTTATATCTTTCTAAAATTCTTTGCATATTTTCTCCTTTACAATGTAAACTTTTTTAATATAAAATTTCATCAATTATTCCCAAATCCCAACAGAGATGAGACAATGCATATTTGTTGCGAATATCCTTTGTAGATTGAAAAATTTGAGGGAATAAGTTTTCGTCAATTCCTATTTCATTTAATGACTTTGAAACTTTAACCATATCCAATATATCTTCAAACTCCTTGGCAGACGGCAAAAGAGTATTGATAATCTGTATGATTTCATTCCAATTATCTAAAATAACTTCAAGCCTTTTTTTGTGTTTTGTAACATCATACTTGCCTTCAATCTTCTCTTGTAAAATCATACTTTGAGCACCTTTACCGAGAAATTCTTCAAGCTTTCTGTTCCAATCATCTAAGGAGAATTTATTTGCATAAGAAAGAGCCTTTTCTTTAGAAGGTACGATTTTCTTTAGTTTCTCATACAATTGAATTGTGTAGAGACTACCTATTGCACATTGTATTCCGTGAAGGTCCGTAGGGGCACCAAATTCAATTCCTCTCATATCCAGAATATGAGAAATATAGTGTTCAACACCTGATGCAGGACGTGATATGCCTGCATATGTCATTGCTGCACCACAGATTACCAATCCCTCAAAAACAGCTTCGACGGCTTCTTCATTGCGATCTAATAAACCAATTGCATTATTCACACATTTTTTTAATGAATCTCTCACTAAATTTGCAATTTCTTCGCAATAGTATTCACCCGTAATCAAGTGTGAAATTCTCCATTCGCATATACTCACATATTTTGCAAGCATATCACCAATTCCGGCTTGAAGCATATGAAATGGTGCGTTTTTTAAAATATCTGTGTCGCCGATAATGACATCAGCGCTTTTACTTGATAATGAATATTTCAATCCATCACGATTAACCGATGATGAAGGTGATGCATATCCATCCATAGACGGTGCTGTTGCAACAATTATATATGGTTTGTCAGCCACACTCGCAATTATTTTTCCTATATCATTTATGACGCCTGAACCTACTGCAATTATAATGTCACTATTGTAATCATAATGCATTATTACAGAACCCACGCTTTTTTCGTGAGGTTCAATTTTTTTATCTTTAATCACATAACTTGTATATTTTATTTTTGCATTACCAAGAATTTTACATACTGCTTCACCGGCAGCTGTGTATGTATTTGTATCCGAAATAATAAACACATTTTTAGAATTATATTCATTTAGGATATCGGGCAAATCGTTTATTTTACCTTTCCCAATTAGTATTTTTTCAACTGAAAAGCTGTGCTTTTTTCCGCATTCACATTCCTTTCCATTCATATTCATGAATCTATTCATAATAAAATACTCCTTAACCACTCTAATAAAATTTAATTAACCCTCATAATTATCAAATACAGAGATTAAATATCTGCCTATATCTCTGTAATATTCTGCGAATTTTTCTCTTATACAATCAGGAATTTCGCTTGTAATTAATTCGTAATTAAATTCACCTTTAAAATCAATGCGTTTTAATGCCATCATTACCTCTTCCCAATGAATATTGCCCGCATAAGGCTCCTTGTGAGCATCGCATTCTCCGCAATTATCGTGAACATGCAGTACCTTTATTCTTGAACCTAGCTTTTCTATTGACTGAACAATATCATAGTCGTAGCATTCCTTTACGTTGCTATGACCTATATCAAAGCAAATGCCCACATTATACCCCTCAGCTTTTAATATATCATGTGCTTTTATCAATACATCCAACGAAACATCAGGAGCATTTTCAATGGCTAATCCAACTTTTTCCGCCTTTGAGTCATTAAAAAGACGTTTCACATATTCCACTGTACCTTCTACATTACTGATATGCATAACTGCCCAATTAGCACCGATATATTCGGATGCCTTAAGAGCCTTTACTGTCATATTGTAGTTAAAATCATAATTTTCTTCACTTAAATTATTGTAATCATATCTATAAGGTAGATGGGTAGCGCAAATTTTGATATTTCGTGATGCACACTTTTCTTTTAACATATCAAGCTTTTCCAACGTGTTTTCTCTATCAAGGATAGATTCATGTATATCTCCATCGTATATACATTGAGCAAAATTAATATCAAGAGCATCAAAGCCCACATTTGCATAAAAATCCACAGAATCCTTAACCATGTCATAACGCGGTCCACTTAAACGTGGTCCGTGCATACCTGAATTTGCTGATAATAACATATTTATACCCCCATATTATAGATATTTTTTAATCCACTTGACTCATAAAAATTTGTATGCTATAATATTAGCACAATAATCATCAATAATCAATAGATGATTGTGTTTTAGACGATTAATCAAAAATAATCATTGCAAGGTGAAACTATGTTAAAAAACGAAAGGTTATCTAAAATTATAGACATTCTTCATATTCACAAATATACTACCGTGGATTTTTTGGTAAATGAATTGCATTACAGTCCTGCAACAATTCGCAGGGATCTTGTAACACTATCAAATTCAGGATTGATTAAAAAGTCTTATGGAGGGGTAGGTTTAAATGAATATTCAAAGTCAGTTGTAGTAAGGGAACACGAAAATGTTGAAGACAAAAAGAAAATTGGTGTTATAGCAGCTAATTTAATTTCTGACTATGATAAAATTCTTATTATCGGGTCATCCACTACATATGTTTTGGGGACATATATATCACGTTCAAAGAATACAACCGTTTTTACAACAGATATGAGATTAGCACTTTATTTAGATGAAAAAAACATAGAATGTTATTGCTTAGGGGGTAGGGCTTCGGAGGGAATGCTTTCAGGTTATATAACAACAAACACATTAAAACAAATGAATTATGATAAATGTTTCTTTTCTGTTTCCTCTATTTCTAATGATGGCGTTATGTCATCCCCAAGCGAAACCTTCACAGAAATGATTAAAACGGCTATGAAATATTCTAAAGAAAATATATGCTTGTGCACATCCAATAAATTTGGAAAAAGTGATCTGTTTTCTATTGGAACTCTTAATGACATTGATTATATAATTAGCAACAAAGAATTCTCTCCAAACATAAAAAAAGAATACAAAAATACATCTTTTATAACGACATAACAGCATAACCTTAATGTATGACACACTGTTTTACAATCGACTATACTGCTATATTTTCAGCTTAATATAGCTCGTACATTGTGTTTTTAATGGCCCAAGCAACTTATTTTAATATATAAAAAAGAGTACAGTCTTGGGCAGCTTCGTAGGGAGTAATCCCTTTATGAGTTTATGTCGAGTCAAGTACAAATTTTATAATCTGATCATAACATATAGCGAAAAATGATTAGATGAAAATTTTGCTTTAAAGCTACTGAACAGAAACTTTTATGCATCTAAGCCCAATACAAAATGGGTTACAGACGTCAACGAATTTTCTTTACTTGGCAGGAAACTGTATTTATCACCTATACTTGATCTGTATAATGGCGAAATTGTGTCATATGAAATTAGTGAGCGTCCAGTTTTTCGTATGGTAACAAATATGCTTGATAAAGCTTTATTAAAGATTGGTGCAGATGATAAGCCAATACTACATTCGGATCAAGGCTGGCACTATCAAATGAAACAATATCAACATTTATTAAAAGTCCATAATATTAAGCAAAGTATGTCAAGGAAGGGAAACTGCTTAGAGAACTCCGTTATGGAAAATTTCTTTGGTTTACTAAAATCCGAATTTTTTTACTTGCAAGAATTCGAAATAATAGAGCAATTTATTAAAGAATTAGAAGAATACATTTATTATTATAATCATAAAAGAATTAAGAGTAAACTAAAAGGACTGAGTCCTGTAAACTACAGAATTCAGTCCAATAGAGTTGCTTAATTAATTGTCTAATTTTTTGGGGTGCACTTCGAAAGGTTCTGCAGCTCACTTCTCTTTTATTTTCTTCCTGTCGAACCGAAGCCGCCGTCACCACGTGAGGTTTCATCAAGCTCATCTGCTTCGATAAAGTTTGCGGTAACATAGGGAGTTATTACAAGCTGTGCAATTCTTTCACCATTTGCAATTTCCTGTTTATCGAGTGAATGGTTGTGAAGCGCAACCATAATTTCACCACGGTAGTCACTGTCTATTACTCCAACCTTATTTGCAGGTGCAAGTGATCGTTTGCAAGCTACAGAGCTTCTTGCATAGATAAGCCCTGCAAACCCCTCAGGGATTTCTGCCGAAATACCCGTTGGCACAAATTTTGTTTCATGTGGCTCGAATGTAAGGGCATCGCTGTCTATACACGCATAAAGGTCTGCCCCTGCGGCATACTGTGAGCCATATGTAGGCATAGTGGCCCCGTCCCTTAGTTTTTTAATCTTTACATCATATTTCATAATCATCATTCCTCATATATATTTCCGCTGCCCATCGTACGCTCCCACTTGCCATCTAAAAGCACTACCTTTTTCTCGGCAAGTGTTTTTTTAACATCAATAATCCTTTGATTTGAAGAGCCCCTAAAAAGAAGCGAAGCAGATTTTAAACTTTCCACAAACCTTCCGTCAACCAAAACATCTATAAGTGAAAGAAGCTCCATAACTTCGCCATTATCCCCTGCTTTACCACTTAATAACTCCTCATCTAATACAAATCCGGTATAACACCAAATGGTTTTATGGGGATACATTTTGCGAAATTTTCTACAAAGCTCTATAAGTCCTTTTCTGTTTTCAGGTTCAAAGGGTTCTCCCCCTAAAAGGGATAGACCTGTAATGTGTGATGCCTTTGCAGCAACTAAAACTTCATCACAAACCTCGTTTGTAAAGGTGTTTCCAAAGTTAAAGTCCCACGCTTCGCTGTTAAAGCAGTTTTCACAATGATGCCTGCACCCGCTTACAAAAATTGAAACACGCACACCGGGTCCATTTGCAATATCAAATTTTTTTATGGTTGCATAGTTCATTTTATCACCTAAATTACATTAATCTGCGGCAGATGTAAATTGCCGCAGATTAAATGTTTATACTTTATAAATGAAGAACTCTTTCCTTGATTTCCTGTGTTCTTCCCTGGTTCCAGAACTGTGTACCGATGTAACCACAGGTACGCCTTGCAACGTTAAGCTTTGTCTGGTCCTCATTACCACAATGTGGGCAGTGCCATATAAGCTTTCCGTCTTTATCTTCTTTAACCTCAATTTCACCATCAAAACCGCATTCTTGGCAATAGTCACTCTTCGTATTAAGCTCTGCATACATAATGTTATCATAGATATATTTCATAACAGTAAGCACAGCCTCAAGGTTATTTTGCATATTGGGCACCTCTACATAAGAGATTGCACCTCCGGGAGAAAGCGCCTGGAATTTTGCTTCCAAGAAGAGCTTATCAAATGCATCAATATCCTCTGTTACGTGAACGTGATAGCTGTTTGTTATGTAATTTTTGTCTGTGACACCATTTATAATGCCAAAGCGCTTCTGAAGGCACTTCGCAAATTTGTAGGTTGTGCTTTCAAGCGGTGTTCCGTAAAGTGAATAGTCAATATTTTCTGCTGCTTTCCACTTTGCTGTGTACTCGTTAAGCTTTTTCATAATATCAAGGCCAAGCTTCTCACCCTCCGGCTCGGTAAGCTTTTTCCCAATTAAGCCATACACACATTCCCAAAGTCCGGCATATCCAAGTGAAAGTGTTGAGTATCCGCCGTGAAGGTACTTATCAATTGTTTCACCTTTGTTAAGGCGAAGTAGTGCGCCATGTTGCCAAAGGATAGGTGCCGCATCAGATACTGTACCTGTAAGTCTTTCGTGACGGCACTGAAGTGCACTATGGCAAATCTCCATTCTCTTATCAAAGATTTCCCAAAACTTATCCACATCACCATTCGCTGAAAGGCCTATATCAACAAGGTTAACAGTTACAACGCCCTGATTGAATCTTCCGTAGTATTTTGGATTTCCATTTTCATCAATATAAGGTGTAAGGAAGCTTCTGCAACCCATACAGGTGTAGCAGTGGCCATCACCATTTTTGTCGACCTTGTTTTGAAGCATAATCTTTTCAGAAATATAGTCAGGCACCATACGCTTTGCAGTGCATTTAGCCGCAAGCTTTGTAAGGTAGTAGTATGGGCTATCCTCTCGTATATTATCATCCTCCAAAACATAAATAAGCTTGGGGAATGCAGGAGTTATCCAAACACCCTTTTCATTTTTAACACCTTTATAACGCTGCTTAAGTGTTTCTTCAATAATAAGCGCAAGGTCTTTTTTCTCCTGCTCATTCTTGGCTTCGTTTAGGTACATAAATACAGTAACAAAAGGCGCCTGTCCATTTGTTGTCATAAGAGTTACAACCTGGTACTGAATCATCTGTACGCCGTTTTTAACTTCCTCACGAAGTCTAATTTCTGTAATTTCGTCAATCTTTTGTTGACTTATATCTGCATCAATCTCACGAAGTTCTTCCTCAACCTGCCTGCGTATTTTCTTTCTGCTGATATCAACGAAAGGCGCAAGGTGTGTAAGGCTTATGCTCTGCCCACCATACTGGCAAGATGCAACTTGTGCAATAATCTGTGTTGAGATATTACAAGCAGTTGAAAAGCTATGCGGCTTTTCAATCATTGTTCCACTGATAACAGTGCCGTTTTGAAGCATATCCTCAAGATTCACAAGGTCACAGTTATGCATATGCTGTGCAAAATAGTCAGCATCGTGGAAGTGGATAATACCTTGCTCATGTGCTGCAACAATATCAGGGGGAAGAAGGATACGCTTTGTAATATCCTTACTTACCTCACCTGCCATATAGTCACGCTGAACGCTGTTTACAGTTGGGTTTTTATTTGAGTTTTCCTGCTTTACTTCTTCATTATTACACTCAATAAGGCTAAGAATCTGCTCATCAGTTGTGTTTGACTTTCTTACAAGTGCACGTGTATAACGATATGTAATATATCTGCGGGCAACATCAAACGCACGCTGATTCATAATCTCGTCCTCAACCATATCCTGAATCTCTTCGACGCT
>CAZYYT010000053.1:0-11516 GCA_964651775.1 uncultured Oscillospiraceae bacterium
TATTGAAGAACGCCGCATCGTGCCAACCGTCTGTTTTACCGGGTGCCTGCGGTTCAACACAGCCTATAACACAGTAGTTGCGGGCATCTTCCATAGAAACCCCGCGAGAAAGCATTGCCGGGATAATGATTTCGTCATTATAATAAGCAGGAAGTCCAACACCGGTTCTTGTAACATGTGCCGCCATAATAAGAAGCTCATTGGGTGAGCCATTCCAAACCCTGATAGAAATTGACGGTTGTGGAAGAAGTACATGATATGTTGCATTAAGGCAAAGGAATGAAAGCTCATTTGTGGCATCCTCTCCGTCAGGAGTTTGTCCGCCGACAATCAAGTTCTGGAAAAGTCCGTAGCCTGCAAATCCTGCAGCCGATGCCTCATCTCTTACCTTACTCATATCGTTAAGCTTAAGCCACAAGCAATCAATAAGCTCTTGTGCAAAGCCAAGTGTTATATTTGCGCTATCGAAATCCTTTTTAAAATAAGGATACATGTACATATCAAATCTGCCGGGTGAAATTGAGTGGCCGCTTCCTTCCAACTGCACAAGCATCTGCACAAACCAAAAGGATTGACAAGCCTCATAAAAGCTTGTTGCACCAAATCTTGGCACTCTACGGCAGTTTGCGGCAATTTGAAGCAGTTCTTCACGTCTGTTTTCGTCCGCATGACTTGCTTCTTTTTCAGCAAGTTCTGCGTAACGTTCGCCATACTCTATAGCTGCCTCACAGCTTTCAATTACTGCTTCAAGAAAGCTATGCTTTGCGGGGTATTGGCTACATGAAACATCAAGCTTTTCAAGCTGCTCTTTCGCCTCATCAATGATTCCGCTATAGCCGATTTTAAGGACCTTATCATATTGAACACAAAGATGTCCAACACCATTATAAAAGTAGTTTCCTGTGGTAAACACATTATGTTCAATCGCTTTAAGTGCTTCTGGCGCCATATAGCTTGTAGCAAGGTCACTATTTGTTTTATCTTGCCAATATTTATGTGCTTCACAAAGAGTTTGTTTAGTTTCTTCATCAATATAAAACGGGTCAGCACTTCGTGTGGAAAGCGTATCAAACTCACTTTCAAGCCAATCAAAAGAATATTCAGGGTATGTTTGACAGCTTCTCGGTGCTTTGGTAGCGCTACCAACAACCAGCTCATTCTCACGAATTGTTATCGGAATATTTTTAAGTATATGACTAAATGCCGCACTTCTGCGCTTTATAACAGGAAGGTTTTCCGTCATTTTATAGCTTTCTGTTATAAGCCTTGCACGGTCCCCTTCTATACGCGGCATTTCTGCAAACAGCATTTCTTTAATATTCTGCACCCTATTAGTGACCTTTATTTTATCCATTGTTTCAAAGTTCATACTGCTTCCTCCACTTCAAAATCTATTATCTTATATATAGAATACAACATAACCACACATATTGTCAATAGAAAAACACACAAATTCACAAATATAATCACATCTTTTTGTTTTTATGCATGTTTTTTTCTTTATTTGTGTATAATTTCAGTTTGATTTTATTTTATTATTAATATTTTTCTTTGCTTTTTACCTTTTTGTTGCATTTTTTTGTTTGATATGGTATAATGCTTTCATAATATTATATGGAAGGAAATCCATATGCAAAATTTATTTTTACGCCAAACATCTTCTCTTGAGAAGGTTTTCCTTCAAGACAAGGAATCAGATAAAAAAGAACTTAATTCCTCTTCCGCCCTTTTGGGGGAAAGATTTTCATATCAGGTTATACATCATTTTACACATGATGACAAAACAGAATCAAGAATAAGCGCCGTTGTTTCAGTAGACTCACCACTTAAGGATTACACTAAACTTTATAATGTGGAAAATGTAGCTTCGGAGCTTCCCGCTTATCCTGAATATAATGATGACTACATAACAACCACACCTGGGTTGTTCCCCGATATACTTATGCCCATGGAAGATGGGAAAATTTACACAGCAAATCATTTAAGAAGCATTTGGGTTATCGTGGATGTCCCCAAAGACCTTAAAGAGGGAAGTTATCCCATAACAATTACTATGGAAACAGAAGAAAACAAGGAAAGCTTAACATTCACCTTGAAAGTTATTGGTGCTCGCCTTCCTAAGCAAGAGACTATATTTACGCAGTGGTTCCACTCTGATGGAATTTCTAACTACTTTAATGCAGAGGTGTTTTCTGAAAGATTTTGGAATATTGTTGAAAACTACGTAAAAACGGCTTCCGAATGTGGCATCAACATGCTTCTTACCCCGATTTTTACTCCACCGCTTGACACTTCTGTTGGCGGTGAAAGAAAAACTGTTCAGTTGGTTGACGTATATCTTAATAATGGCGAGTATTCCTTCAATTTTGATAAGCTTGTACGTTGGGTAAAAATGTGCAAACGAAATAACATTAAATATTTTGAAATGGCACATCTTTTCACACAGTGGGGTGCAGAATTCACACCAAAAATTATGGCAAAGGTTGATGGCGTAAAAAAACGTATTTTTGGTTGGGATGTAAGTGCTACAAGCACTGAGTATGGGGAATTTATAAACAGTTTTCTACCTGCTCTTATTAAGGTTATAGATGAGCTTGGAATTCGTGAGGTTACATCCTTTCATGTATCTGATGAGCCAAATGAAAGGCATCTTGAAAAATACACAGCTGCAAAAAGCCTTATAGCAAAGCATCTTGAGGGATTTAAGATAATAGATGCTCTTTCAGATTTTGACTTTTATAGGCGTGGTGTTGTAGAAAACCCCGTTGTTTCACTTCATCATCTTAATAAATTTATTGAAAATGGTGTCGAAAATTTGTGGACATACACTTGCTGTCAGCCTGCAACTATATACAGTAACAGATTTATGGCTATGCCATCCGGCAGAAACAGGGTTATTGGCGCACAAATGTACAAATACTCTATTAAAGGATTTTTGCACTGGGGTTATAACTTTTATAATACGCAGTATTCTACAAGCTATATTGATCCCTACAAAACAACCGACGCCGGTGCTGTCTTCCCAAGTGGTGATTCTTTCTCTGTTTATCCTTATAAAGATGGTGCAATTCACTCCATCCGTAGCCGCGTATTTTACGAGGCACTTCAGGATATGCGTGCATTTAAGCTTTTGGAAAGCTTTATCGGTAAATATAAGGTTGATGCCCTGATCGAAAAGTATGGAATAAAAAACCTTGAAGAATATAGTTATAAAGATCTTATTTCTTTGAGAGAAGAGGTAAATCTAGCTATAGAAAAACATTTAAAGTGAGGGTATTAATTTGAAGTTTATATCTCACAGTGCTAAAGAAACTGAAGATTTTGCATTTCAGCTCGCAAAAGAAATTACCGCGCCACACATTATTTGCCTTACTGGTGATTTAGGCGCGGGTAAAACCGCCTTCACGCGTGGATTTGCGCGCTATTTTGGTATTGAAAAGGGGGTTTCCTCCCCCACTTTTACTATAATGCACCAATACCACGGTAACGAAACCATAAATCATTATGACCTTTACAGGCTTTCTGATTATGATGAGCTTTGTGATATCGGTTTTGAGGATCAGATTGAACAGGGCATTTCACTTATAGAGTGGCCCGACGATTTTTTGGACTATCTTCCTGAAGAAAAAACAATAATAAAAATCATTCGCATTGATTGTGGTCTTGATGATAGACTTATTGAGGTGTTTAGATAATGAAAATACTTGCCGCAGACACATCTGCGCTTACTGCATCCGTCTCAGTTATGGATGATGGTATAATAAAGGGTGAAATAAGCTTTACTACGGCGCTTACTCATTCACAGACAGTAATGCCCATGATTGATGAGCTTCTTCGTGGACTTTCGCTTACATGTGATGATATAGATATTTTTGCATGCTCTAACGGACCCGGCTCATTCACAGGGCTACGTATAGGTATTGGCACAATAAAGGGCCTTGCCTATGGCAAAGACAAAAAGGTGGTGGGTGTATCGACGCTTGAAGCACTGGCACACAATATCACATTTTTTGATGGATATGTTGCCCCTATTATGGACGCCCGCAGAAATCAGGTTTATAATGCGATTTATAAGTTTAACAATGGCAAGATAGAATGCGTTATAAAGCCGCGTGCGATAGGTATTGAGGAGCTTTGCAAAACACTTGATCAAAAAACAGTTTTTGTTGGTGATGGTGTGAGTGTTTATCAAGAAAGGATTACAAAGCTTATGGGTGAAAACGCACTTTTTGCACCACCACAGCTTTGCCTTCAGCGTGCATCCTCTGTTTGCTATGCAGCGCTTAATAAACAGCCGATTGATGCATCGGAGCTTTGTGTTACGTATCTTCGTAAGCCACAGGCAGAGCGTGAGCGTGACGAAAAATTAAGCCAAAAAAGTTAACTAATATAAAGAGGTAAAAAATTATGAAAATTTCAATGGCGGCCGACCACGGTGGGTACGAACTTAAAAATATTCTTAGGGACTACCTTAAAGAAAAGGGACATGAGATAGTTGATCTCGGTACAAATTCAGAAGATAGCGTTGACTACCCAGACTATGCTCTCCTTTGTGCAAAAGAAGTTTTGGCAAAAAATGTTGATTTCGGTATTTTGGTTTGCGGAACGGGTGTTGGAATTTCAATTGCGGCAAACAAAGTTAAGGGAATACGCTGTGCGCTTTGTCCATCTCCTGAAATTGCCGCTCTCACAAAAAAGCATAACAATGCCAATATAATTGCACTTGGTGGCAGATTCACCAAGCCGGAGCTTGCTAAAAAAATAGTTGATGCATATATGTCAGCCGATTTTGAAGGTGACAGACACATTAAAAGACTTGACAAAATTTCTGCTATAGAAAATTTATAATTTGAAGGAGGGCTACCTATGCGCTGCCCATATTGTGGATTTGATGACAGTAAAGTTATTGATTCTCGCCCAACAGATGAAGGCGTTGCAATCCGCCGCAGGCGTGAGTGTATTGAATGCGCGAAAAGATTTACTACCTATGAAAAGGTAGAAAGTCTTCCTATTATAGTAATCAAAAAAGATAAAACAAGAGAGCTGTTTAACAGGGAAAAACTTCTTTTGGGGCTTACAAGGGCTTGTGAGAAAAGGCCTGTTGAAACAAATCAGCTTGACCTTTTGGTTGACAGGATTGAGTCTGACCTTCAAAATACCTTAAAGCGTGAGATTTCTACAAAGGAAATCGGTGAAAAGGTTATGGAAGGGCTTAAAGATATTGATGAGGTTGCTTATGTTCGTTTTGCCTCAGTATACCGTCAGTTTAAAGATGTAAGCACTTTTATCGCGGAGGTTAACAAGCTTCTGACAGATAAAAACTAATATTAAATATTTTAGTTAAGGAGAAAAATCATGTCAAACAATGTTCTTTATGATGTTACCCCCGTATCATCCGTTCATGAGTTGCTTGAAATAGCAAAGCGTGAGGCGGGTGAGCAAATCGCATTTAAGCACAAGGAAAACAAGGAGGTTATAGATGTTACATATAACCAGTTTTATGAGGATGTTTTCGCACTTGGCACAGCACTTGCAGACCTTGGTATTTCAAAAACACATATTGCTTGCACAGGTGAAAATAGTTACAGATGGATTAATACTTATCTTTCTGTTCTTCGTTCAGATAATGTATTTGTCGGAATCGATAAGGAGCTTCCTAACCGAAAGCGACAGTGAGGTTTTGTTCTACTGGAAAAAGGTAGAGGATGATATAAAACAAAACCTTGACTCTTTAACAAAGATCAAGTACTTTATCGGCATTGACAGAAAAGAAGATGACGGAAACTTTCTTTCATTTGATCTATTAAGGGAAAAGGGCCGTGAGCTTTATAAAAAAGGAAACACAAGCTTTAGTGATATGACCTCAGTTCACGAAGATCTTAAGATGCTTATCTACACATCAGGTACAACAGGCATTGCCAAGGGTGTTATGCTTTCTGAAAAGAACATAATGTCCATTGTGTATCACGGCCTTCGTGTATCTACAATTTTTGATACGGGGCTTTCACTTCTTCCGTATCACCACGCTTACGAAGCAGTATGCGGAATTTTGGTTGGTATTCACAAGCACTCAACAATGTGTGTTAACGAAAGTCTTAAGGCAATTGCAAAGAACCTTACACTTTATAAGCCCTCTTATATGTATGTTGTTCCCGCCGTTGCAACTGCACTTCATTCAAATATTATCCGTACTGCACAAAAAGAAGGTAAGCTCAAAATTCTTATGATTCTTATAAAAGTTTCTAATTTCTTAAGAAAAATCGGTATCGATGTAAGAAAAAAAGCTTTTTCTTCAATACATAATGCACTTGGCGGAAGGCTACGCAAGGTTGTTTGCGGTGGCGCCCCCGTGCCCGAGGATACTGCACATTTCTTTGATTCAATCGGCATTTCTCTCTTAAACGGATATGGAATTACGGAGTGTTCTCCACTCGTAAGTGTTAATGCCGACTATAATAATGACTATCGTACAGTTGGTTACCCACTTCCTTGTATTGATGTTAAAATTGAAGATAAGGACTCTGACGGAATTGGTGAAATCTGCGTTAAAGGTGACACTGTAATGCTTGGCTATTACAAGATGCCCGAAAAAACTGCAGAGGTCTTGAAGGATGACTGGTTTTACACAGGTGACTATGGCTATATAAACGCTAAGGGGCAACTTGTCATCACAGGAAGAAAGAAAAACATCATCGTTCTTGCAAACGGAAAGAACATATTCCCCGAGGAAATTGAAGGCTATATTGAAAAGATTCTCTACGTTAAAGAAGTTGTTGTTTACGAATCTGACGACAACGGACAAAAGGTTCTTTGCGCAGAGATATATCCTGACACAGAGCTTATGGGTGACAGTGATATAAACGCAGATATTTGTGAGATACTTAAAGATCTTCCCATATATAAGCAAATCTCAAAAATAGTTATTCGTGACACTGAATTTGTGAAGAATGCATCAAGAAAAATTCTTCGTGGAGAAATCAATAAGAAATAATTCAAAATACTATACTTATATTTTAAGGCAGCTTCAGAAAGGTAAAAATACCGATTTGAAGCTGCCTTATATGGTATTTTATTGTACTTGCTTTCATATACTATATATGATTGTATATGGGGGTGATTATATGCAAGCAGAGCAGAGGGCAGGTCGTGGAAACGGGTATATTATCACAGGTAGCTTTGCCCCAAAAAAGAAAGCTCCAAGGATTGTTGCTCCATCAAAAAAGCCTCGTATTAAAATAAATATTGACGTTAATGCCTTTATAGTTACAAGGCTTAAAAGCCTATTTTATTATTATACTGATACGGCATCAAGTCTAAACAAGCATTTTTTAAAGACTCTTTTCTCCTTTACGGCTTGCTTGTGCAGTCTTTTTATATTATTTCAATATTTCTCTTTCGGCACTGCTATTTTTTATAATGGAGAAAGGATTGCAGTGGTAAAAACAGAAAAAGAGTACACTGAAGCAATGGCAAAAGCTAAAGGGAAGCTTAATGTTTATAATAAGCAAAACATTCTTTCGCTCCGAAAGGCCATTACTCTTTACCCACGAAAAAAGCTAGCAAGCGTCACATCCCTCTCGGACAGCATTTTGCTTTGCTTCCCTGAATACACCTACGGATATACACTTTACTCTAATAATGCCTCGGTTTTCACCACAAAAAGCAAGAAAAATGCAGAGGCAGTTATAGATAAATATATTAAGGATTTTTCTATGAATGGAATAATACACTCTATATCAGATACCAAAATAAAAAAAGAGGTCGTAAAAAAAGACACTCTTCTTTCTATTAACGATTGTGAAAAGGTGCTTTTGGATAGTGGAACAGTAAATGTTGTAAGCGTTGTTAATGCCGCGGTTAAGGAAGCGATCCCCTATGAAACACTTACACAAAAAGATGAAACCCTTTATTTGGGTGAAAGCGTTGTTTTAACCGAAGGAGTATATGGCACGAAAGAAATTTCACGTGCAAGCACATACAAAAACGGACTCCTTCAATCTCAAAAAACAACTGCTGAAAGCGTAACCTCACGGCCTATTGCAAAAATTGTGCGTTCAGGCACAAAACAAAAGGATATTCTTAAAACAGGTGTAAAATTTCCAATAAAGGGGACTATATCCTCACACTTCGGCACGCGTTGGGGCAAACCACACGAAGGCATAGATATTGCTGCAGACGAGGGCACAAAAGTTATTGCCGCAGAATGCGGCACTGTTTCCCACGTATCAGAAGATGAAGGCGGCTACGGAAAATATATTAAGATTGACCACGGCTTTGGCAAGCAAACAGCCTATGCCCATTTAAGTAAAATTGAGGTTTCAGAAGGTCAGGTGGTATCTTCGGGACAACAAATCGCACTAAGCGGAAATACAGGCAAATCCACAGGCCCACACCTTCATTTTGAAATTATAGAAAATGGTAAGCATATTAATCCTTATCCATATATGAAAAAGTAAATTGCCCTTAACTAAATGATTCACTCAAAAATCACAATTTTAGCGCATAGCTTCTTAATCAGTTTTTGAGTAAAAATTTTAAAGTTCAGACAAAAATAAAGTCGGTGGATGAAATCATCCACCGACTTTTATTATAAATGAAATATACCCGCGCGCCTTCGCATCACTACATTTTGGACAAGACCGATTTCTCCCTATATGATAGCCTAAAGCCCTGCTTTTTTATAGACTTTTTCGCATATTATTTACTGCATTTTTTTCAAGCCTTGATACCTGTGCCTGACTTATTCCAACCTCATCAGCAACTTCGGTTTGTGTCTTCCCACGGAAGAAACGAAGCGTTACTATTAGCTTTTCTCTATCTGTAAGCTTTCTCATAGCATCGCGTAGGGATATTCTCTCAATCCACGCTTCATCTAAATTCTTTTTATCTGAAACCTGGTCCATAACATAAACTGCATCCCCACCATCGTGATAGACAGGCTCAAAAAGAGAAATAGGCTCTTGAATGGCATCAAGTGCCATTGAGACCTCTTCCTTTGTTACCTCTATCCCCTTTGCAATTTCCTCAATGGTAGGCTCACGGTTAGATTCCTTTATAATCCTTTCGCGAAGACAAAGCGCCTTATACGCTATATCACGAAGTGACCGTGACACCCTTACGGAGTTATTGTCCCTAAGATATCTTCTTATTTCCCCAATTATCATGGGCACAGCATAAGTGGAAAACTGGACATCAAGTTCTGTATTAAAGTTATCTATTGCCTTAATAAGCCCTATACATCCAACCTGAAATAAATCATCAACATTTTCACCTCGATTATTAAAACGTCCTATAACACTTAAAACAAGCCTTAAATTTCCTTTTATAAAAGTTTCACGTGCGACTTGGTCACCCTTTTTTATTTCTTTAAACAAATCCCTTTTCTCTTGTGCTGAAAGCATTGGTAATTTAGATGTATTAACGCCACATATCTCAACCTTATTTATCATATCAAAAAAAGCCTCCACAAGAAAGATTTCACATTTAAATCTTTCCCGTAAAGGCTTTAATTATGCAATAATTTAAGACAAAAGATAATTACTTATTTAAGTCTTCCAAGAAGCTCTGCTTGCTGTGCTTCGTAACCGGGTTTACCTAAAAGGGCAAACATATTTTTCTTATACGCTTCAACACCGGGCTGGTCAAACGGATTAACACCAAGAAGGTATCCGCTTACACCACAAGCCTTTTCAAAGAAGTAAATAAGGTTACCAAGGCAGTAAGCATCCATTTTTTTAACGCGCAAAACAAGGTTTGGAACATTACCGTCTGTATGTGCAAGAAGTGTTCCGTTAAATGCCTGTTCATTTACAAAGCTAACATCTTTTCCTGCAAGGAAGTTAAGTCCATCAACATTGTCATTGTCTTCTTCAATCTTGATTTCCTTACGTGCGTTGTCAAAGAAAAGCACCGTTTCAAACATTATACGAAGGCCTTCTTGAATGTACTGGCCCATTGAATGAAGGTCACTTGAAAAGTCTGCCGCTGCAGGAAAAATACCCTTATTTTCCTTTCCTTCACTCTCACCAAAAAGTTGCTTCCACCACTCTGCAAAGTAGTGTACCTGTGGCTCGTAGTTTATCATCATTTCTACTGTTTTGCCCTTACGATAAAGTGCATTTCTAGCAGCAACATATCTGTAGCAATCATTTGTTAAAACATCTGGATTTGCATATTCTACCATTGCATCCTTCGCGCCCAACATAAGTGCATCTATATCAATTCCGCTTGCAGCAATCGGTAAAAGACCAACTGCCGTAAGCACACTATAGCGTCCGCCAATATTATCGGGTACAACAAATGTTTCGTAGCCCTCTTCATCAGCTAGGTTTTTAAGTGCACCCTTTGCCTTATCTGTTGTAGCAAAAATTCTTTCGCGTGCGCCATCTTTACCATACTTTTCGATAAGCATCTTACGGAAAATACGAAATGCTATTGCAGGCTCTGTAGTAGTACCACTTTTCGAAATAATATTTACAGAGAAATCAATATCTTCCACAGCTTCGATTAAATCAGAAAGATATGTAGCACTGATGTTATTTCCCGCAAAGAAAATCTTCGGTGCGCCATTTCTTGCCTTATCATCTACATTGTAGAAGTTGTGATTAAGCATCTCAATTGCCATTCTTGCACCAAGGTATGAGCCGCCGATACCAATAACAATAAGTGCCTGTGAATTGCCCTTAATCTTTTCTGCAGCCACTTTTATGCGTGCATATTCTTCTTTATCATAACTTTCGGGAAGGTCTACCCAACCTAAAAATTCTTCTCCTCTTCCTTTACCCCTGTGAAGCATATTGTGTGCCGCTTCAACAAAAGGTGCCAATGCCTTGATTTCGTCTTCCGAAACAAATTTTGCCGCTTTTGAGCTATCAAATTTAATCTTTGTCATCTTTATCTTCCTTTATAAATTATTCTCCAAATCCACTTGGGTTATTACTCTGCCAATTCCATGAATCAGTACACATTTTTTCTATTCCACGCTCTGCAGTCCAACCAAGCTCTTTTTTTGCTTTTGTGGCATCGGCATAGCATATTGCAATATCACCAGGCCTCGGTGGTGCAATAACATATGGCAGGTCTTTTCCACAAGCCTTTGAAAATGCCTTAATAATTTCAAGTACGCTGTAGCCATTTCCTGTTCCAAGGTTGTAGATATGTACACCGGGGTCATCACTTTTCTTTTCTACTGCTTTTAAGTGGCCAAGTGCAAGGTCAACAACGTGGATATAGTCACGCACACCTGTGCCATCTTTTGTGTCATATTCGCTACCAAATACGTTAACCTTTTCAAGTCTTCCAACTGCAACCTGCGCAACATAAGGTAAAAGGTTATTCGGGATACCCTTCGGGTCTTCACCTATTTTGCCGCTTTCGTGCGCACCGATGGGGTTAAAATAGCGAAGTAGTACAACGCTGAAGCGATTGTCTGATACATAAACATCAGACAAAACCCTCTCAAGCATAAGCTTTGTTGAGCCATACGGATTCGTTGTCGAAAGCGGAAAATCTTCCGT
>CAZYYT010000054.1:0-2873 GCA_964651775.1 uncultured Oscillospiraceae bacterium
CTGTCTTTCACTACATTCGGGGCATTTCCAAGTTGTGGGCAACCATGGAACCTGTTTCTTCTTGAGAGTTACTGCCGTCGTTTCAGTCTGAAGTTTCGATTTGATGCACTGTCAATCAACTCACGGAATGCGGGCGTGATCATTCGAAAAGACTGTGGGTTAGATTACATAGAGATTATGACCGACGCTGTAGCAAACGCTGATATACCTTTAAATAGCACTACTGTAGACCGTTTCCTTTTCGACAACGGTTATACTGGCAGGCATTCAAATGCCAGAGTTGGCGAGATCATTAACAAGGTAAAAGCCATACGCGAAAGGAGGGCCTGACAATATACTCATATACCTACAGTATGCAAACGGGCGGACTACTTCTAAATTCCTCACCAACCGGATTTTCAAAAGAGCCTCGCCCGGTTTATGCACCAGAACTTGATGTACTAGGCTTTGATAAGTTTTGGAAATACGACAAACAAACCGAACTCCCGTATATGTGGGCGGAGGCAAACAACTTCTACTATCGCGGGACTCTTGTTGCAAAACTGAAGGGCGGCAATGTCTACACTGCTCCGGAGATAGTCATTCCGAATGACGAGAATGACACACCGATAATGCCGGAGCCGGAGGGTATATCGCTTCGACCCATTGATATAGATGCAATGGTGGAAGCAAACCGTGAGATGCTTGATATCATTGAACAGACAACAGTCAAGAAAATACTGGCTGCTTATACAAAGTATAAAGACAAACTGGACTGCTTTCATGTGGCGTTTTCCGGTGGTAAGGACAGTTGTGTCCTTCTAGACCTCGTCAAGAAAGCCTTGCCCAAAAGCAGCTTCGTGGTTATTTTTGGTGATACAGGGATGGAGTTTCCCGATACCTACGAGGTTATAAAGAAGACCAAACAACTATGCGTGGAGGATGAGATACCATTCTACATTGCCAAGTCGCATCTAGACCCAAAGGAATCATGGGATTTATTTGGCCCCCCTTCGCGAGTCTTGCGTTGGTGTTGCTCGGTGCATAAAAGCACACCTCAGACTTTGATGATGAGGGAGATAATAGGCAAGGAGGATTACACTGGTTTAGCCTTTGTCGGTGTTCGGGCACAGGAAAGCGCAACCCGTGCTGAGTACGATTACTTCAATGACAGCAAAAAAATACAAGGTCAATATAGTCATAACTCTATTCTCGAATGGACATCTGCTGAAGTTTGGTTATATCTATATGCAAACGATGTTGTTCTAAATGAAGCATACAAGAAAGGTAGTGCAAGGGTTGGATGTATTTGTTGTCCAATGGGTGGTGGTAGAGCAGGTTTTGTTGAATATCAGAGTTATACCGATAGTGTAAACAGATACTATGAGATAATTAAGAAATTTAACGGTAGAAAAAACATCAACATTGACGAATTCATTATGAGCGGTGGTTGGAGTGCACGAAAAAATGGTCGAGATTTGGCTAATAACCCCAACCATTGTATAGAGCGGTTTGAAGATGATTACTTGACTGTTTATGTTGAAAATCCAACTTCTGATTGGCAAGAGTGGATTAAAACACTGGAATTATCCGAGAATTCATATTCTGTTACAAAATCTAAAACAGGCTTAATTGCAAGACTAAAAGAAACTGAAGCTAAGCAAAACCCACTAATGGGTCGCTTATTCAAGCAAGTATTTCACAAAACCGCTTGCTGTAAAGGTTGCAGGGTGTGTGAAGCTAATTGTACTAGTGGGGCAATACAATTCACAGGTAATCGCATTCAGATTAGCGGCTGTGTTCATTGTCAGAAATGCCATGATATTGATAGCGGTTGCTTATTATATCATTCATTACGACACCCACAAGGAGGAGGAATTCAGATGAAGACACTTAATACGATGTCAAACCACGCACCAAAAATAGAATGGCTTTCTGACTTTTTTGAAAGGAAAGATGATTTTTTTAATGAAAACTCTTTAAATAGAAAAAATCAACTTGGACCATTTTGCCGTTTCTTAAGAGATGCTGGTCTTATCGATAAAACACCACACATTACTTCATTCTTTGATATAATAACTTCCCTTGGATGGGAATCTGATACAGCGCAGGGATTAATTTTATTAAACCTCGTTTCAGAAAACCAACAAATCGAGTGGTATGTATCAAAATTCGACATTGGTAAATACTATCCCAAAAAAGATGTAATTGAAATGCTACTTGCTTCAGGCGTAGAGTCCAGTAAGTCTGGGAAATATGATGCTCATGATTCGATATGTTATGCTTTTCTGCGTCTCACAGAAACTCCTCTTGGAACGAATCTGCATTGGGGTTTTGTCACTAACGAGGGCGATCTAGTCCGCACAAAATGTTCTGTAAGCGACCCGCGCGTAGTGATGTATGGTCTGTTTAAGTTTGCAGAGAAGTGCAACAACTTTAAGGAGTTCACGCTCGCAACCCTATTAAACGACAGTATCGATCGTGATGGTATTAGCCCGACACGTATCTTTGGGCTTGATCGCGATGAAATGATACCGCTGCTTTTAGGCTTATCCGCAAAGTACCCTGAATTCATTGCAGCGTCGTTCACTCATGATCTTGAAAAGATTACACTGTCCGAGGAAAAATCATCGCAAGATGTATTAGAATTGTTTAAGGGGGAAAAGGGAAATGCCTAACAACAATAAATACCGCGAATACTTTGATATTGATGAACGGTATTTTCCATGCATTGACGACGCGGCTATAGATGCCGGTGCTCCTTGGGAAAACACCTATCCGCATAGCACTTTCATAAATATGCTTAACGAAATGGAGCGGGCTTTAGCGCGGCAGAATAACGGCAAGACTCTCTGGCTTGAAGGTACATACGGTACGGGGAAGTCACAGTGCGC
>CAZYYT010000054.1:2883-11483 GCA_964651775.1 uncultured Oscillospiraceae bacterium
GCTTATGCGCTAAGAAGAATTCTTGAAGTTCCGGAAGAAGAACTTAGGGCTTATTGGGACAGGTATGAGCCACTGAAGAATAAAACCGACCTACGAGAAAAACTGATTGGTCATAAGAAAAAGGGAATAGTAGTAGCTCATCGTTACGCATCTGGCGGTATCATCTCAGTCCGCGACCTTTTCTTTGCTATTCAGGAAAGTGTCAAAACTGCCCTTGTTAGGCAGAATATCTCTTATCATGGCGAGAACACATTGAAGGAAAGCATTATTGCTTGGCTTGAGGATGCTGACCACAAGCTGATGTTTAACAGCCTTCTGCAAAATCCTGATAAGGAATGGAGAGCCTTATTTCCTCAATCTACTGCGGATGAAGTGCTCAATGTGCTTCGAAAAAACGGTGAAGTTAAGACATTGGTAAATAATATCTTCCGCCTTGCCGACAAGGAAGGAATAACTGCGCTGACCATCGATTCAGATAGGCTCATAGCTTGGCTGTCAGATATCATCGAGCGAAATAATACAAGGATTGTCTTTATTTGGGACGAATTCTCCGACTACTTCAAGAATAACCGTGAAAGTCTTTCAGAGTTTCAGAAAATATCGGCCTTGGTTCAAAATAAGCCGTTTTATTTCATAGTCGTAACACACGAACCTCAACAGATTTATGTGGCGGATAATGATAGGGGAAATCAATCCAAAGTTAGCGACCGCTTTATCTCCATACAGATTGACTTGCCTGATAATGTCGCGTTCAATCTAATCGGCCATGCATTTAATGTGAAATCTGCCGCTAAACAGGATTGGGACATTTTAGCGGACGACTTGAATGACCGTGTTAAAAATTCCCGCTCTAAAGTAATGGCTGTTGCTAAGATAGACAATCCGCAGGTGATGAAGGATATTATGCCGCTTCACCCGATGGCGGCGTTGCTCTTGAAAAATATAGCTTCCGCGTTCAAATCTAACCAACGGAGTATGTTCGATTTCATTAAGTCTTCGAACACAGAAGAGGTTAAGGCGTTCCAGTGGTTTATCGAGAACACGGGGCCTTTTGATGACCACCCGCTTCTGACGGTTGATATGCTCTGGAACTTTTTTTACGAAAATGGCAGGGACCATCTGACATCTGACATTCGTTTGATACTTGATACATTCCCTCAGCAACAGAATCTTCGTGAGGATGAGAAGGCTGTCTTGAAAGCAATCCTTATTTTACAGGCTATTGACCAGCGTTTGGGTGGGGCTGTTGATCTTTTTAAGGCAACCGATCAGAACCTCAGCTATGTCTTCGAAGGGATTCCCGACTTAGAGGGAACGAAATCCGCCAATCTTGCAAAAAGGCTGAAGGACAAGGGTATTTTAGTATCTAACCCGATAAGTGGCGGGCAATATGTTTATGCCGCAGCTGTACTCGCGGGTGATCAAACGAAAATCGATAAACACAAGAAAGATGTATCACAGAACAGTACAACAGCAAAACTGATAACTGAGGGTGGACTTTCTACCGTCTTGTCGCTTTCACCCGCTCTGCGTCTGCGGTTTGAATCCGAGCCTGGAACAGGTAAAGTAACCCCCGTAACCGCCGCCGACTTTACCCGCACCATCAACAGTCTTCGCGATAAAACCGTTGGGTGGAACTTCCAAGCTGTTATCGCCTTTGCGAAAGACGACTCTGAAGCCGTATCATTCCGCAATACAATCAGATCAGCAGTCGCCGATGAACAGTATGAAAATATTGTGTTCATTGATGCGCTTTCCACTCCGTTGGGGCAGGAAGCATTTGAGCAATATGTTGATTTTTCCGCGATGGCAATGTATTACCAAGGCAGCAACAACGAATCGTCCCGGGAAAGTTCAGGTAAGGCAAAGCGAATATTAGACCAAGAATGGAAAAATCGTATTTACAACGGTCAGTTTGTCGTATATACATATACCAATCAAGAGGGTGAAAAACTTGGAAATGGTCAAGGGGTGGCAAGCTTTCTTCAGACAATTGTAACAAACAAGTTCCGGTATGTGTTTGATTTTGCCAAAAGTCTGACTGAGAGCCAGCTGAAAATAACGCCTGCGATGAAACAATCGGCGAAATCTGGCATTGCGCAAAACACAAGCGGCGTTGTTGTCGGCATTGAAAAGTATGTCATTCCTACCGTTTGGAATCTTGATATGTATTGGGAAAATTCAGCAACTGCATCATTACCAATCTCCAGAATTAAGATTGCAGTTGACAAAATTATCGAGTCCGCGTTCGCCCGCGATGGTCAGATTTCGATTGGCGAAATTTACGACTTCCTTGAGAAGACTTATGGTTTTGCTCCATGTAACCTCTCAGCATTCATTGCTGGGTTTCTTTTGAAAGAGTATGGTGGCGAGCCGTTCAGGTACACTGATACTCGCGGTGGACACGAACCGATGACGCAAGACAAGCTCGCCGAAATGCTCGGTAACTACATTGGCAAATCACCAAGCACGACCTACATCGTTAAGATGACTGTTGAAGAAAAAGCTTTTTATGAACTCACTGAGAAAGCGTGGGGCATTCCCGTCAATTCGTGTTCATCTGCTGGGCAGGCTGCTATAACCGTCTCAACGAAAATGCGTGCGCTAACCTTTCCTGTATGGTGCCTTAAAGAAGTGGACACGATTGGTGTTTTTGATGTGGTTCAAAAATACATTGAGCTCGTACAAAAGGAAGGGAACGAAGCGCACCAGAAAGCGATTGAAATCGGGAAAATTGCATCTGGTAAACCAACATTAGCCGACAACTTATGTGCCCTGATCACAAATGAAAATTGCCAAGAAGGTATGAGCGAGTACCTCTGCTCCTTTGAGAATGGCAGGGTTATGGAGCTTGCATTGGCGATCGGCGCAGAAAACAGTGTGCTTTCGGACATTCGCCGCTTGTTCGGTGTGAAGCATTCATGCCTTTGGGACCAGCAGACGGGCGAAGATGAAATCCGCAAACTATTGACCGAGTATAGTATCGTTAAGGAAAACAATAATATTTTGAGCACATTTTCCCATTCATTGAATGAGACGAACAAAGAATGGAGAGAGCGACTAAAATTTATTGGCATATCAAGTGAGGCGCTTCGATTAAAATACCCCGAATTAGCAAATATCTTTGATATGCTGTTAAAAGTTTTTAAACAGGAGGATATCCTGCCTGAACAATGGAAAGCATTCCATCTTGAATTAGTTGCTCATGGCGCAGAACTGCGAGAACTCATCAACAATGACAGGACGATTTTTGCCGAAGTATATGAAGTTTATCTTGATGATCTGAGTAACGAGGATATTGCCGTTGTAAAAACCAGTGTTGAGACAGGTCTGTTTGAGTTGCCGAAAACGGACTGCAACGCTAAGGTGAAAAATGCGGTTGAAGAGTTCAGAAAGAATCAGTTGAAGACACAACTCTTCCGCATATGGAAAGACAAGACAGGGACAAAAAGCCCGCGTGAATGGTCAAGTCATTACAGGACTCCCATTCTTTGTTGTGTTTCTGAGACAGATTTCGAACAGGCGAAAAAGGCTTTTGATACACTTAACCGCAATGGCGGTTTGGATTTGGAAATCAAATTTGCTCTCGAATTTCTTGAATCCACAGCGTTATTCGATGTTCTTTTGGATGACGGGAAGCGAAACGAAGCTTTTAAGAGCAAGATTATTGGTAGCTATTGCACATTGCTACCTGACCTTAACAAAGTAAGGGATGCCCTTGAACATCTTTCTGTTGATGTTTATGACTGGCATGACAATCCGGGGGTTAAAAACAAGATTAAGCAACTTGCTGATGCTGAATATAACGCCGGCGGAAGTGACAGAGTTCTCGAAAGAATCGACAAAATGGACGACGCAAAGTTGAAGCAGTACCTTAAGCGGCTCATCAAGGATAGCATAACAGTAGGTATTGAAATACTGGCGAATGGAGATTGAGAATAGTATGTATATCGATACGGTTAAGAATTATCTGTTGTCAACCACCAAGACTCCGTTTTTCCTTTTTTCCAGTGATAGTCAATATCTGACTACAATAGATGAACTGAAGGTCAGCGGACTTGGTTTTGTTCCTATGAGCGGTTTCTGCAACGGAGATGATAAGATACCCGATATTGATGGACTTGTCAGCTATATCGAAGCGGCCGATATAAACGCAAGCGGAAAGAAGTTCGTTGTAACGGGACTTGGCGAGTATCTTGCTCTTCGAGGTTCCGATGAGGCTGCACGCACGTTGTCAAGACTAAAAGACCTCAATTTGGGTGGAGCAAAAGTTGTGTTGCTTCTCCGCGGGCTTGCTTCATTGATCTCCGGATTAGAAAATGATCCTCGTTTTGACAATCGCAGACACTGCATAATAGATAAAGCAGAGTGCGACCTGTCTTTCACGCTTGCCGATCCTTCTGTCGGGCTGACGGATTTGTCGGGGTTTAAATCTATGCTTGAGGAACTTGAAAAGGGACGGTGTGGCAGCATCGTTGTAAATACAGCTGTTAAGCTCGACAAGGCAATATTTACAGTTCATCAAATAAGCAATGCTTATGAAGGTATAAAGTTTACACTAAGAGATTTTTCTCTGCCTCGTTCTTGTGGAAGCGATGGAAAATGGGGTGAGCTATTAAGAGAATTGAGCCAGAGCCACGGCAATCTTGACGAAGTATTTGAAAAGAACAGTATTAACAATAGCATTGAATCAGATTTTTATACTCGAATTGCCGGGAACAATTACCGCAATTGGCTTTACTTCATAAATTTGAAAATAAAGACTGACACATTACAAAATGGATATCTTCGTTTCGTACTAGAAAAGACAAGCCGATTTGAAGACTTTTTTGAAAAAGTCTTGAATGAAATAATAGAAATACATCACACAGATAAGCGGTTCGAAACCTATTATGAAGAACGCAAGTTGCTTGTTGAGAAGTTTCCAGAATCCGACATTGCAGACTTCGTGGTTAACAACCGAAAATTGTTAGCTGAAAGCATTTACAAACTTACAGATAACACAAGGGTCGAACAAGAAGAAATTGTTGCTTGGGTTTCAAAAAATAGTTCTATTCCGCAACTTGATAAGATTTATCCCATATTGGCAGCTTATCTGAGAAAGTATGTTTTTAGATGTTCGGAACTTGCTGAATTGCTATCAGATTATTTTGAGGCATATAAACGGCAAAAACTGACTAACCAGCTTGAATCAGAGTTTTTAGACAAAGTTGATGAACTCGCCCACACAAGAAAATTTAATCAATTGCCTTCGAGGGATGAGATTTTAGATGGCGTTGACAAAAGCGGCACTTTCCTTTACTGGCTTGATGCTCTTGGTGTTGAATATTTGGGATTGATTGAAGCCTTGGTGCAAAAACGAGGTCTTTCTGTTCGTGTCCATATCGCCCGTGCGGAACTTCCAACTATAACATCCATCAATAGAGGCTTCTTTGATCTGTGGCAAGGACGCAAAGAAAAAAATTCCGACCTGGACGACACAAAGCAGAATGATACGGGTGGATATAACTTTACCAACAATGAACTGCCTATCCATCTCGCTAAAGAGTTGGAAATCGTCGTGGATATGATAGACAAAGCAGCAACGGATTTGGCACTAAGGCGTTGTAAACGATTCTTGATTGTCAGCGACCATGGGGCGTCACGACTTGCCGTCTTGCGCCGTAAAGAGGAAAAGTACGATACTGACACCTATGGTGAGCATTCAGGGCGTTGCTGCAAATTGTTTCAACCATACGATCTTCCATTTGCCGCGGAGGAAAACGGATACCTTATACTTGCTGATTACGGGCGATTTAAAGGTAGCCGTGCAGCACATGTCGAAGTTCACGGTGGTGCATCGTTGGAAGAAGTCGTTGTTCCTATAATCGAGTTATCACTTAAAGACGAAAGTGTTACAGTTAAGTTGGTTGAAGATATTGTTTCTGTAGACTTCCGAACCGGCACAGAGATTAAGCTTTTCTTTAACTCACCTGTACAGAATGTTTCAATAGTCTTAGACGGCAAGCCGTATCAAGCAGACCAAACAGACGAGAACCATTTTACCGTAATGCTGCCCGACACAAAACGAGCGGGCGACTATCCGGCTGATGTTTATGCGGGAGACAACCTGATTGGCAAAATAACAATTAAAGCGCAAGGCAAGAGCGGCAAAATCAATGGGGCTTTTGATGATTTATTTTAGGAGGTTCAACAGATGATTGAGAAACTCAGGAATTGTTTTGACGAAATGGTTGTTTACAAAGATTTAAAAAAGACCGGGAATATTTTTTCCGCTTTGAGTTTGCCATCTTTTATGCGTGATTGGCTGTTAAAAAAATTTGAAAATGAAAACGGTGAATTTGATACCGATGAATTAATACGCTTTGTAAAAACATACCTACCACGCAAAGACGATTGGATTTCAATTAAAAACAGGGTTATTGTTGACCGTGAAAGAGTAAAGTTTTTAGCAAAAGTGTCTATTGACATTGATATCAAAACAAGTGAAGTGTCTTTTTCGTTACCGGATTTTGGATTGCTAAGCAAAGACACTATTATTGAAGAAGCTATATGGGAAACCTGTAAAGACGATTTGGTGCGTGGGAAAGAAACTTGGGGAATGGTGGAAATAGGTTATCGCCCACCCGACGAGGAGGAAAAGCGAGGCAAAATTAAGTTGACTGCATTTAAAACATTTTGCCCTTACACCATTGATATTGAGTATTTTAAGGATTCCCGAAGTGAGTTTGTTGTTACTGAATGGCTTGATGTCTTACTTGGAGCGGTGGACTACAACGCAAGTGGCTATCTCGGTGATGAAGAAAAAAAGTTAACCATGCTTACTCGTTTATTGCCTTTTATTGAGAAAAATTTAAACCTTATTGAGCTTGCCCCTAAGGGTACAGGCAAGTCATACTTGTTTGGAAATGTAAGCCGTTTTGGTTGGCTTGCAAGTGGTGGGGTAATGAGCAGGGCAAAGATGTTCTATGATATATCCAGACGTACCGATGGGCTAGTAGCAAACAATGATTTCGTTACTTTGGATGAAGTGCAAACAATAACTTTCCCTGATGTTGATGAAATGCGTGGTGCGCTAAAAGCATATTGTGAAAACGGATACTGCAATATTGGCAACCATAGAGTTGACGGTGATGCGGGCGTGATCCTTTGTGGCAATATTAAAAAGGAAACAATGGATGAAGACGGCTACGGAAATATGTTTGAAGAGCTTCCCCCTGTTTTCCATGAGTCTGCATTAATTGAACGTTTTCATGGGTTTATTAAAGGTTGGAATATCCCCAGAATGAATGATGATTTAAAGATTTCGGGTTGGGCATTGAACTCCGAGTATTTCTGTTCAATTGTACATGAGTTACGTAACGATATGAGTTATCGCGCCATCGTAGACGAACTTATTGAAGTCCCGGAAGCCGCAGATACACGCGATACAGAAGCTGTCAAGCGAATCGCCACAGCATATCTTAAACTACTTTTCCCACATGTTAGAAGCGCTGACGACATTACAGCACGCGAATTTAAACGTTACTGCCTTGACAGAGCCAGAAAGATGAGAGATACAATTAGATACCAGTTAGGATTGCTTGATGTAGAGTATCGTGGCAAGGACCTCCCTGCATTCAGCGTCAGAGCTGATACCGAGGAAACGGAGTAAATAGGTGGAAAATAGAAATTGCTATGTCTGTGGGAAAGAATCACTAAGCAAGAATGAGATTGGATTAAACAAAAAAATGCTGGGAAGAAGTATAGAGCGTTTTCATTGTATTGAATGTTTAGCTCTATACTTCGAAATTACCGTTGAAGAACTAACGAGTAAAATAGAAGAATTTAAAAATCAGGGCTGTACTTTATTTGAATAGTACATGGGGGACGGTTCTCTGATTCCCCGGCCAATCCCCTGGTCACGGCACGCCATGACCCTACCCGGAACGACACAGGGGTCGTTCCCTACACGGGGTTCCGCGGACGCGCGATGCGCGCCCCTACCCAGGGCGGAAAACCCGCCCCCTACCTACGCTAGACGATAGATGTTAGACATTAGATGGTAGATGAAGAACGGCGTACACACCGAAACAGTATTGGAAAACACTTAACTAGGAGTTGAAATAGGGCGTCAATGAAACACTCATAAATTATGAGCGTTTGAAAAACTGATTTGTAAAAGATGACAATAAGTTGGTTAAAAGCCGAACTCATCTTTAAATGCTGAAATGGAACTAACATAACACAATTACAGAGGGTTGTAAACAAAGATAAAAGCAGATAGAATAATAGTCGGTGATTGACATGTCGAAAAGAAAGGATGGATTTTTATGACACCGATAACAAATGCAACTGCGGCTTTAAATGCTGAAGCATCCGTTTTAATGGAAGGCTTTTTTGTTACCGATGAGCACAAAGAACTTTGTCAGAAGTATTTAGCCGGGCAAGTCTCCCTCTCCGAATGCTTGATGATAATCAACTCGAAATATATCAAGGAGCAAAAAGATGCCGTACAGTATTGACGCTTCATCCGCCGATTGTTATGAAGGTACAACTGTTTTAATAAATAAACTCGGTATAAAAGATGAGAAACAACTTGAAGAGAACGAAGCTTTTAT
>CAZYYT010000055.1:0-4294 GCA_964651775.1 uncultured Oscillospiraceae bacterium
TTTATCAAACGCCTCTTTATCAAGAATTTTTCCTAAATAATTTTTTATTTCAGCGTCATCATCGTAATCATTAACGTGTTTTTTGATGTCTTCCATCATTTGAACTACCATTATGTTTGCACCACCGTGCTTTACCCCTTTTAGAGAACAAAGTGCCGCCGCCATTACGGAATAGGTGTCTGACCCTGACGACGTAACAACCCTTGTTGTAAAGGTGGAGTTATTACCACCACCGTGCTCCATATGAAGAAGCAGCACAATATCAAGCACCTGCGCATCAAGCTCAGTATACTTCATATCGGGGCGAAGCATTCTCAGAAAGTTTTCCGCAACTGAAAGCGAGCTGTCGGGACGGTGGATATACATGCTTTCATCCTTGTTGTAATGGTTGTAGGCGTGGTGTGCATATACTGCCAGCATGGGAAATATGCTTATAAGCGAAATACACTGTCTAAGCACATTACTACTTGAAAGGTCTTCCGCCGCTTTATCGTATGATGCAAGGGTGAGCACACTTCTCGTCATGGTATTCATAACATCTTTACTTGAAGCTTTCATAATTACATCTCGTGTAAAATTTGTCGGCATCTTCATATTTTCTGCAATAAGAACACGAAACTCCTCAAGCTCTTTTTCTGTCGGAAGCTCACCAAACAAAAGTAAAAAAGCTGTTTCTTCAAACATATATTTTTTAAAGGTTCCACCTTGTACAAGCGAATTTACGTTATATCCTCTGTAGTAAAGTTCACCCTCACAAGGAACCTGTTGTCCGTTCTCTTCTTTAAAAGCTATCACATCTGAAATATTGGTAAGTCCGGTAAGCACGCCTTTACCATTTTCATCACGAAGGCCCTGCTTGACGCCATATTCAGAATAAAGCTCCTTTTCTATTTTATTGTTTTCAAGGCAAATTTTCTCTTTCTCATCAGCATACTTCCTTAACGTCTCAAAATTATTCATATAGCATCCCCTTTTTAAATTTTTATTTCCATGCCATCATAGGCACTTATCATGTTTTTGCTTTGTGCAATCTCTTCCATTCTTTCTGCACTAACAGCTCTTTCGTTTTCAAAAAGGCCGTTGTGTGAAAAATGTGTAATTACCCAAGTGGTGTTTTTATCTACTGCACCTATATTAAAAAGTCTTTCTCTGTGAATTTCGTTTTCTTCAAGTGTCATAGTGTACCTGCACTGCCGGGAATAAGACCGCTTGTGCAATCGCAGACAACAGCATCAAATTTAAATTTTGATTCTTTGATAAAACTATAAACCTCGTTCTTAAAAAGACCTGAATCATTGTTATATAAAAGCGTTTTTGTTGAGTCGGAAATTATATAGCAAAGCGGTTTTTTTGTCCCACGATTTGCAGGGATTGGCATTATTGTATACTTACCTGTTTTAAAGGTTTCGTAGGGCTTTACAATGGTATACCGGCACTTCATTTCCTCTTTATTAAGTGCGTATTTTTCACCACATTCTTCATTACCGAAAATTCTTATATTGTCCATATCATTATACCCATAACAGCTTGTAGTCATGATAAGCTCATTCGGCATGAAATGGTCACTGTGTGCGTGGGTTAAAAGCATGTCTTTGACCTTAGTAAAGTCCTTCCCACTTTTTAAAAAGTGAAGATAATTATCCTGACCGAAATCAACCAAAAGCTCTTCATCAATTAATACCTGTGCCTGGGTGCGCATGTTTTTTTTCCCAAGCTTCATAGCCTTAGTGCATGCCTCACATTTACAAAAAAGCGCGGGAACTCTTTCATATGCGGCTGTACCCATGAAATATATTTTCATACCAAACACTCCCCTTTCTGTTTTTCTTTATTAAATGCATTTACAGGGACAACAAAATTAAATGCATTTGGTATGATTTCAAATTCGGTTACACCTGCATCCGAAATTTCACCATCTATTGTCATTCTAATATTTCCTGTATATGATGTTATTTTTACCTTACGGCATTTTCTTGATGAAACTATGTTTTCAATATCTTTACGATTAAGATACCTTCCCTTTATGTACAGTGGCAAAAGGTGCAAAAATCTTATTCTTGAAATATTTTTTACAATGTTTATATTTATGTACCCATCGTTTATATGTGCGATGGGGTTTGTTTTAAGTCCACCCCCACAATAACGACCATTTGCGATTGATGTTAAAAGCAGCTCCCCATTGTATGTGCTTTTCTCATCAACCTCTATATCAAGGTGTGAGGGTTTTTTCTTTACAAGATTTACAAATATAGACACAAAATATGCCGGTGGCCCTGAAAAAAAGGTCTTTTGCTTTATAGTGTTTGTCATATCAGCTACTGCACAATCAAATCCAACATTAAACATATTTAAACAATATCCGCTTTGTTGTGTCTTGTTTACAAATGTTTTGTACTTTATGGCATCACACTTAACGCATGCACCCTCAATTTGCTTTTCAAGGTCAAGAAACCCAGCGTGATTACTAAAATTTCGGCAAAAATCGTTTCCTGTACCAATCGGAACAACACCGATTTCTGCCTCGGGGAAATCGATGGTCCCATTTAATATTTCATTTAAGGTACCATCGCCACCACACGCAATAAATCTTGCAGGACCATGTTTAACGCAGTAGTCGTTAACAAATCTTTTTGCGTCTCTTGAGGCTTTTGTAACATACACCTCAACGTCATGTTTTGTTTTTTGCAAAAGTTTATTTATGGACTGAACCATTTCATTAAACCTTTTTCCACTACCTGCCTGGGGATTAACAATAAAAATTGTTTTCATATTAACACCTTATTTAGTAAGATTATTTCTTTCCTTCCCGAAAAGTTCGGAGAGCTCTTTATATTTTTTATAAATTACACTATACTTTTTTGTGTTTTCTTCGTTTGGAAAATATTTTGTGGTATTAACATTTACCATGCTTTCCACTGCTTCTTTAACAGATTTATAGTATCCACCTGCATATGCGGCAAAAATTGCACTGCCCATTGCGCCTGCTTGCTTAATTTCCGGAACAATAACCTTTCTTCCCAAAACATCTGCATACATTTGCATAAGAAACTTGTTTTTTTGTGATATTCCACCGGTTGCATAAACCTCTTTCACAGGGATTTTACTATCCTCATACAAATCAACAATTGCCTTTGTACCAAAAGCGGTTGATTCAAGAAGTGCCCTGAAAATCTCCTCTGCCTTTGTTTTAAGAGTAAAACCTATCATTACACCCTTAAGGTCGTAATCAGCAAAGGGCGTTCTGTTTCCGTTATGCCAATCAAGTGCAACAAGGCCACTTTCACCAATTTTTAGTGCTTCTGCCTTTTGTGTAAGATAGGCAAATATATCTTTATTTTCCTTTTCTGCTTCTACAACATAGCTATACGGAACGTGATTTTTAACGTACCAATCAAAGATATCGCCAACTGCAGCTTGCCCTGCCTCATACGCTACAAGGCCCGGGATAATCCCATCCTTAACCCTTCCGCAAATGCCTTTAACGGGGTTATCCTTTTCGTCCATTATTATATGGCATGTTGATGTGCCTATTATAAGCATAAGCTTGCCACCATCTGACACACCTGCTGCGGGAAGTGATGCATGCGCATCGATAATGGGCGTTGCAACAGAAGTTCCTATATTAAGTCCTGTAAGCGCGCTTCCATCTTTATTAATTTCACCCATTTTTTCACCAGTGGGCTTTATATTACTACTTACCTTTGTGCCAACAATATCTTTAAACTCCGGAGCTATTTTTGACAAAAATTCCGGGGTTGGATACCCCTCACTACTATACATTCCCTTGTAGCCTGCCATACAGCTGCTTCGTACATCTTCCCCTGTTAAAATTAGGCAAAGCCAGTCGCCTGCTTCTAAAAATCGGTAGGTCTTATTATATACCTCGGGCGCTTTGTTAAGCGTTTCAAGGATTTTGGGAAACAGCCACTCCGATGACACTTTGCCGCCGTATATATCAAGCCACGCTTCGTTATTTTCCTTTGCAAGCTTTGTGATTTCATCAGCCTCTTTTTGCGCACTGTGATGTTTCCAAAGCTTTACGTATGCGTTAGGCTCACCTTCAAATTCCGGATAGAAGCATAGTGGTGTTCCCTTTTCGTCGATGGGAAGCATTGTGCAGGAGGTAAAGTCAATGCCTATTCCAACGATGTCATTTACATCCACCGCTTTAATGACCTCACCAACAGTTACCTTAAGTGCATCAATATAGTCCTGTGGGTGCTGATATGCAGAATTTACATCAAGCCTTGTGCCATTAGGCAGTGTTTTATCCAAAACCGCATGGGGATATTTA
>CAZYYT010000055.1:4304-11465 GCA_964651775.1 uncultured Oscillospiraceae bacterium
ATTTAAATTCTGCAGATGATATTTCCGTTCCGTTTTCTGCATCAACCAAAATTGCCCTTGCAGAAAGTGTGCCATAATCAATTCCAATTGCATATTTCCCCATGATAATTCTCCTTAAATAAATAATGTGTATCGTGTATCTAAAAGAAATTTAATCACATATTAATTATTTTATACATTCGTTGTCCTTTTTAAACGAAAAATCAAATAGCATTTTCCTGTGCTAGCGCACCGCCCCCTCAGGAGATTATCTTTTTTTGTTACTAAATTCTCTTTGAGCTTTTTAAAAGCGCCGCGCCTTTTCTTTGTCATCAATACAGATATATAAGGTGTAGCATTTTTATAGTTAAACTACAATTTTTATTTTATTTCAAGTACCTTGTAGCCTTCTTTTTCTATAGATGCTCGAAGTGTTTCATCAGCAACATCTTTATTTAAAGTTACTATTGCACTTTTATTTTCATGGCTTACCTCTGCCTTTTCAACGCCTAAAAGTGCCTCAAGTGTTTTTTTAACACTTGCTTCACAGTGTGTACACATCATACCTTCGATTTTTATTGTTTTTATCATAGTTTTTTTCTCCTTTATTACTTCAGTTTTTTGATAATTTAGGAAATTTAGCCTGAGTGCATTTGCCACAACACAAAAACTTGAAAGGCTCATCGCGGCGGCACCAAACATAGGATTAAGCGCCCACCCAAGTGAGCTTATAAATACACCTGCCGCAAGCGGAATACCGATAATATTATAAATAAATGCCCAGAAAAGATTTTCACGAATATTTTTAAGTGTTTTTCTGCTTAAATGAATTGCATTTGAAACATCTGTAAGTCTACTGTTTACAAGCACAACATCGGCAGAATCTATTGCAATATCAGTGCCCGCACCAAGTGCAATACCAACGTCAGAAGTGGTAAGGGCAGGTGCATCGTTAATGCCATCGCCCACCATGATAACGTGACCCTCTTTTTTTAATGCCTTTACTACTGCTTCTTTCTCGTTTGGAAGTACCTGTGCCTTTACTTCATCAATGCCTGTTTTTTTTGCAATTGCTTCGGCAGTTTCTTTATTATCCCCCGTAAGCATTACAACGCGAATCCCCATTTTTTTAAGCCTTTGAATAGCTTGTGCGCTATCCTCTTTTATTGTATCTGCTACAGCTATCACACCTAACAGGGTGTTATCTAAAGAAAACAAAAGAGGTGTTTTTCCTTCTTTAGAAAATAGATTTATTTTATTTTTTAATTCTTCACTGACATCTACCTTTGTTTCTATAAACTTAAGGCTTCCGCCATAAACTTTTTCTTCACCATATTCCGCTTCAACACCATTTCCAGGAAGTGTTTGAAAAGAGCTGACTTCAAAAAATTCTACATCCTTTTCCTCGGCTATTTTTACAATTGCCTTTGCAAGCGGATGTTCACTTTTCTTTTCTATTGAATAAGCATATTTTAAAAGCTTTTCAGTATCACCTTGGCAAAAAATATCAGTAACACTCGGCTCCCCTTTTGTGATGGTGCCCGTTTTATCAAGTATAGCAATATTTGCTTTGCCTGCATTTTCAAGAGATACTGCAGTTTTAAACAGTATTCCATTTTTTGCGCCAACGCCACTTCCCACCATTATTGCAACGGGCGTTGCAAGGCCAAGCGCACAAGGACAGCTTATTACAAGCACAGATATAGCCCTTGCAATTGAAAAGCCTACTGTTTTACCTAAAAGCATCCAAATAATAAATGTAATTATTGCTATTATAATTACAATCGGTACAAATATACCCGACACTTTATCGGCAAGCTTTGCAATTGGCGCTTTACTGCCTGCGGCATCTTCAACCATTTTTATTATTTGTGAAAGCGTGGTTTCCTCCCCGACCTTTGTTGCTTCACACTTTAGAAATCCAGATATATTTGTGGTGGAAGCTATTACACCATCATCCACACTTTTATCTATCGGTACGCTTTCACCGGTAATCATTGACTCGTTAGCCGCGCTTATGCCATCTAACACAACGCCATCAGCAGGGAAGCTTTGCCCCGGGTAAACTAAGAAAATTTCACCCTTTTTTAAGTCTGTTGCGTCTATCACCAGCTCTTTTCCATCTCGGATAACGGTTGCAGTTTTTGGTTTTAGTGCAAGAAGTGCCTTTATTGCGTTTGTAGTTTTCCCCTTTGAACGTGATTCTAGCATTTTACCCACAGTAATAAGTGTAAGTATCATTGCTGCAGACTCAAAGTAAAACTCATTCATATAGCGCATAACAAGTTTTATATTACCTTTTCCTTGTGCCTCTATCATAAGAAAAAGCGCATAGGTGCTATATATAAATGCCGCAGATGAGCCAAGTGCAATAAGGCTATCCATATTGGGTGCACAATTAATAAGTCCCTTAAATCCACTTATAAAAAATCTTTGATTTATCACCATCACAATTGCTGAAAGTATAAGCTGCAAAAGCCCCATGGACACGTGATTATTAAGTAGCTTGGGCACGGGTAAGTTCCAAAGCATGGTGCCCATAGAAAAATACAAAAGTATTACGAGAAATACACATGACGAAATAAGCCTTGCTTTAACCTTATCGGTTTCGTTATCGACAGGCTCTTTTTTAGTGCCTTTTTCAGATATACCATATCCTGCATTTTCAACTGCTTTTATAATTTCATCTGTGCTAAAATTACCTCCTACCGTCATTGAATTACTAAGAAGATTAACGCTGCTTTCTGTTACACCAGAAACGCTTTTTGCCGCCTTTTCAACCCTAGCGGAGCATGCCGCACAGGTCATACCCATAATATCATACTTTTTCATTTTTTCACCTAATTTCCCTTTTAAAATAATTTATTTTATTATACCTTATAATTAGGCTATTAGTCAAGCAGTGGTGTATTGAAATTATTAATAATTTATGATATAATATGTGTAAAGGATGTGGTTTTTATGAATCTTGCAAGCATATTGATACTCTTGGTAGTTGCGATTTCATCTATTTTAATCGTATATTTTAAAATCAAAAGAATAAAAGAAGGTAAGGGCTTTTGCTCCTGCGGTTGTGATAATTGCCCAAATAAATGCAAAAAGAAGGAAGATATTTGAAAACATTTGTTTTCAAATACCTTCCTTTTTTTATATAAATGCATTGTCTTTTTTAAGCTGTTTTTGAAGCTTTTCAATGTTTACCTCTGCAAGCTTTACATTTTCTTTAACTGCTATAGCAGCAGCCGTTCCTGCCGCTTGACCAACTGACGTGCATATTGGCATAACTCTGCACGATGCCTGTGCCTCGTGACTGTAAGAGCTGCATCTTCCTGCAACTAAAAGATTTGTAATATTTTTAGGCAAAAGGCATCTGTATGGAATTGTGTAGTATGTGCCATCTTCAAATAAATAGTGACTTGTACCACTTCCCTCAGGGTTATGAATATCAATATCGTAATTTCCGACGGCAATCGAGTCATCAAACTTTTTACAAGACACCAAATCCTCACCCGTAAGCACATATTCTCCATCAATCATTCGGCTTTCTCTAACGCCAATTTCTGATGATGTCATCAAAAGTTCGGCATCCTTGCAGGACTTAAAGTTATCTTTAAGGAAACAGTACAGTTCATAAACCTGCTCCCTTACCTCAAGCTCGGCAGTCGTAAGGTCAAACGCATCAACAGGATTTCTCTTGCAAATTCGTGTGGAATTAAGGTGAAGCACGCCTTCATTCATTGTTTTAAACTTTAAAACATTTTCTCTTGGGTTTTTAATTTTCCCCATTGCTTGGTACTTCTTATACAGTCTGTTAACACTTGCAAACTCCTTATTAAACGCCTTTGTATCTACGTTTCCTAATCTAAAGCACATCGTCATTGGCTGACAAAGACTATCTTCCTCACGCCCAAGCCTTGTCGGGCAACCTGCATTATATGCTAAATCGGCATCACCTGTTGTATCAATAAAACACTTTGCGCCAAACACAAGATTTCCGCCCTTTGTGGCAAACTGAACGCTTTTTATTTCATTACCTTCCACGCTTACGCCGGTAAAATAGGCGTGGTATAAAAGTTTTACCCCTGCTTCAATCACCATACGATTTAAAACAAGCTTTAAAAATTCTTCATTAAAGGTTTTAATATAACCACTTGTAACGGCATTAAATCTATTTAAATTCCTAAGTATTTCAAGAAAAATTCCTGCGTTTAACTCAATCGTGTAACCATTTATTTTTGTAGTATATGGCATAAATGGGTTTACAAGTGCATTTGTTGCCGCACCACCAAGGCAATTCCCTTTTTCAGCAAGTAACACCTTTGCACCGCCACGTGCTGCCGCAATAGACGCACAAACACCGCTTAATCCACCGCCAACAATAACAACATCGTAATTTTTCATAATTAACACCCCTTTTATAAAAGTGTAACATGCATTTTTGCTCATATCCTTACATAAAGAAACACATTATTGACAAAAGGATACATTTATGATAAATTTAATGCAAAATATATTATATGGAGACTTTTTATGAATATTATTTCCTTAGAAAAGCTTCTGATTCTTTTGTGTGAGACCGGGAATATTCACATTTGCTTAAATGATTTAGCGGGGATTTTGTCTCATCCGCTATTTAATCTTTCGGATGAATACATCTATCATCGCACACGCTTTTGCAATGCAATTAAAGATAAATTTAAATGTGAAAAAAAATGCTACGCATACAAAAATGAGCTTATTTATAAGGCGGTAACAACCAAAACACTTTTTGAAAGCACTTGTCCCTTTGGTGTTTATCAGCTTGTTTATCCCATACACCTTGATGGAAAAGCTTGTTGTGTTATGTACGTTTTCAATGTTACAAAGAATAAAAGCAAAGCAAGAGAGCTATTTAGTGCCCAGTGCGACAAAAGCACAGAAAGTAGCTTTATTGATGAATGTATAAACTCACTTTCTTTATTTACAGACAAGGAAAAATACGAAAATTTAGCCAAATTGGTTGAAAACCACATTACCCTTCTTTATGAAAAAACCAAGGATTTTCCCATAAAGCACGATAAAAGCACTTGGGTTATAGGAAAAATGGTTAATGATATAAAAAACGAGTTTTCGGGTAATATAACGATAAAAAGCCAAGCACAAAAGTATTTTTATAACGAAAAATACTTGGGCAGGCTTTTCAAAAAAGAAACGGGAACAAGCTTTAGCGAATACGTTAATAAAACAAGATTAAGCCAAGCAATATAGATTATAAAATAATCGATATTTCAAATCTTTGTGGATTTGAAAACGTCTCGCACTTTAACAGAGTGTTTAAAAAAATGTTGTCTGTTTCCCCGACAGATTATAAAAGAGGTGTTTAAAAACAAAAAGTTTCTAAACACCTCTTATTTTAAAATATAGACTTCATTCTCCAAAAATCAACAGTGTCAATCTCTACATTTGCCCCATGAGGTATGAAGGATATCATATCACTTTTTAAATCAGGCTTAGTATTTATAATAATGCTTTTTTTATCGTTTACAAAAACCTCCGCCACAAGTCTGTCGGCAAAAATTCTTATATTGACCTTTTCACCCTCTGAAATTTCAACCTCTGACCTATCTGAGGGCTTTATAGCAGGTTGCTCCAGTGAAGAATGGCTTGTGTCACCCATTATAAGTGATGCCGCACCATCCCAGCCAACCTCTTTTTTTACAAGATTGGTTCCACCTTTTGGCATAAAGTAAACAGATGTGTATTCCTCATTATTTTTTGCTTTGAAAATTCTCATTTCAAGGGATGCACATTTTGGCATATCAAAGCATAGCTCAAGCTCAAACTCACGGGAATGAACGTCATCCAAAACATATTCCTGCTGGTTTTTAAGCAGAAGCTCTTGCTTGTGAATATTATCACCCCTAAGTGATTTCAATGCCTCAATCGGCTTTTCATAAACTTCATAATTACGCTCACTGATTATTCTGGGGAGCGACATATAGGGCACTTCATTATTCCTGATATTAAAAATCGTATAAAACTCATTTTCACCCATCGGCCACACTGATGGTGCGTGACGGCAAAACGGCTCGGAAAATCTTCCACCCGAGGTTATGGTGAATTTCATGGTTTTCTTATCAAGTGTGCCAACTGCATATTTAGATGTAAACAAATGGTGACAAAAATGTACTAGAAGATACTTATCATCCTTAATTTTAAAGAAATATGGGCATCCGGCGTCATCTTGAAGTTCCCCTGCATAGTCATTTTCAATAAACGGATGCATATACTGCCAATCCACACCATCAGTTGATTTAAAAAGATAAATTTGTCTTACATACTTTTCATTTTCAAGGATTTCATTTCTGCCACTTAAGGCATAGAAAACGCCATCCTCATACCAAACAAATGGGTCATACACCTTATAGTAAAATCCCTCGTTAAGCCTACTGTCACTTTTAATTGAAGGGCCATCTTCGTTTAGTCTTGTCCAATTTAGAAGAAGCGGGTCATTTGCTTTTGCAAAAACAAGTCCGTAATCCCAAGTCTCATTCCATCCGTAATGAAGTGAAAATGCGGTGTCACCATTAATGCACACGCCACCTGACCAACACCCCTCTTCAGGGGGATTAGGATAGTGAGCAAAGGGAAGCTCCACCCAATTAATGAGGTCATCACTTACAAGATGCCCCCAATAAAAGCGGTCATCTTTCTTTTGGTAAAACAGATGCCACTTTTCATTATAAAAGCAAAGTCCGTTAGGGTCATTCAGCTCCTCCATACAGGGCCTTGAATAGTGATAAATTAGTTGATATGGATCATCATTATTTTTTCTTTTTTCTATGTACTGACGCACCTCTTCGCTTTCACTAAAAAGCTCATCAAGTGTTGTTGACTTAAAAATTGGTCTTTCTTTATAATTCATTTTCTCACCTACAAAAAATGGGGTGGCCTAGCCACCCCATAAATTTTTTATTTACGCCTGGCCTACTGAACCAAACAATTCCATTTTTTCTTTAACAGTTGCCTTGATAGCATCAATACCCGGTGCAAGAAGCTTTCTCGGGTCAAAGCCTTTACCCTCAAGGTCCTTACCTGCTTCAACATATTTTCTTGTAGCAGCAGCAAATGCAAGCTGACATTCTGTGTTAACATTAATTTTAGCAACTCCAAGGTTAATTGCCTGCTGAATCATTTCTGCAG
>CAZYYT010000056.1:0-6455 GCA_964651775.1 uncultured Oscillospiraceae bacterium
AAAGTATAAGGTATATTATACTTTGATTGATGATTTTATTGGAATAATATCAAACAGAGAATTGTCTGATTGGATAAATACTACTGAGGGCAAACACTTGATGCAAACCTTCGTGGATAGAATAACACCATGCAGTCAAATTTTAAGATTGGGAATATAGAAAAAGTAATCCCCCCTAGTTGATTTTGAAAACAACTTGAATTTTTCAATTAAAATATATGTGATAGAACATATATTAACATTTTCCACGAGTGGATGATGATGGGTTGAGCACTTATTACCACGCTCTGCCACAGTGGGGTCACTTTGCAAATTATGTTTTAGAAGAATTTAGATAAAAAAACATGCATATAATTATTCATACTGATAAGTTTATATCAATATGGGTAACACTCATCTTGATGAAGGAGTGATTCTATGTGTGGAATAGCTGGATTCTGTGATTTCAGCAGTGACTATTTGCAGTATGAGGATAAATGGGAGCAGGTTTTAATAGCCATGCGCTCCGCCATCGCTCATCGTGGCCCGGACCAGACAGGAGAGTACCTTACTCATATGGTGGGGCTCTCCCAAGCTAGGCTATCTATCAGGGATATTCAAGGCGGACGCCAGCCTATGATACGGCAAAAAAATGATGCAGAATATGCGATCGTGTATAACGGAGAAATTTATAACACCGACGAACTAAAGCCTTCACTTGAGAAAGCGGGATATCGCTTTGAGACTACAACAGATACGGAAGTCATCCTTTATGCTTATATGGAATATGGAGCTGACTTTGTCACTAAACTCAACGGAATTTTTGCCATAGTAATATGGGATGAAAATCTAAACAGGCTTATTCTGTACCGCGACCGAGTGGGTGTAAAGCCGCTTTTTTATACTCATAGGGGCAACGAACTGGTATTCGGTTCGGAGATTAAAGCGCTGTTTTGCCACCCTGATATAACGCCGGAAGCGGATATGGATTCATTTAGATCCCTCTTTGGTATAGGCCCGGCAAGGATCCCCGGGTGTGGTGTATTTAAAGATATATACGAAATCAAGCCTGGTTGTATGGGTATCTTTTCAGCGGAAGGTTTTAAGGAGTTTGAGTATTGGAAACTTGTTGCGCGGGAGCACACAGATAATTACGCACTAACAGTCGACACCGTTTCCTATCTGGTACACGACGCTGTCCGCCGCCAGATGGTATCGGATGTCCCAGTGTGCAGTTTCCTGTCAGGTGGAATCGACTCTAGTATTGTTACGGCTGTGGCGTCTAACTACCTAAATGAGAAAAACTTAAAACTAAATACCTTTTCCTTTGATTTTGCCGGAAACTCGAAGTATTTCAAATCAAGTTCATTCCAACCGGAGCAGGACCGTCCCTATGTAAATAAAATGCTAGAGGCTTACGACCTGAATCATACATATCTTGAGTGTAATGACACCCTCCTGATTAACACCCTGTTTGAAGCTGTGTCCGCAAAGGATATGCCAGGGATGACTGACGTGGACGCCTCGTTAATGTATTTTTGCAGACTGGTAAAGGAGCACAACAAAGTTGCCTTGACGGGAGAGTGTGCAGATGAAATATTCGGTGGCTATCCATGGTTTTACCGTGAAGAGATGCTTAACTCCGACTCATTTCCCTGGTCTATGGATTTATCCGCTAGGACTATATTACTTAACGATGAGTTTCGTTCACGGCTGGATATTGAGGCTTTTGTCCGTAGCCGTTATGAGGAATCAATCGCATTGGTGCCGTATCTTGACGGGGAGACGGCAGAAGAAAAACAAAGGCGAAGGGTAAGCTATTTGAATCTAAACTGGTTCATGCAGACACTGCTGGAGCGAATGGATAGAACCAGCATGTACTGTGGGCTTGAGGCAAGAGTACCTTTTGCAGATCACCGTATAGTGGAGTATCTTTACAATGTGCCATGGCACATGAAGTATCAAAACGGTGTTGAAAAAGCGCTGCTTAGAGATGCCTGCGGGAATTTACTGCCATCCGAGCTTTTGCATCGCAAAAAAAGTCCCTATCCAAAAACCTACAATCCAAAATATGAGGAGTTGCTGAACGAACGGTTTTTAGCGCTGCTCAATAATCCAAATTCAAGGGTGGCACCTTTCATCCATCGGAGCAAGGCGGAGAAATTTCTCTCATCACCGAAGGATTACGGAAAACCGTGGTTTGGCCAACTGATGGCTGCCCCACAAATGCTCGCTTATATTTTACAGATTGAATACTGGATGGAAAAATTTGACCTCTCCATTGATTGAAAATAAATAAATAGTAGAAAACTGCAAATAGATTCTACCAAAAATACAGCCAATCTGTTTTGCGCCAGCTCCCCACCTATCAATGACAAAATGAGGAGCGTTTACAGGATGCCTTTATGCAGACGATTTGTCGGGTTTTCAAAATAGTGGTTATCAAAAATTTTATGAATATGTTGACAAAACGGCAAAAAAGTAATATAATGTTATAAAAGACAAGGTAGTCTTTTAGGGTAATGCCCTTGGAAACTACCTTGTCTTTTTTATTTATACTTATTTTAAAGGAGGCAAAGTATATGTCGTATGTAGACGAGGTGTACGAACAGGTCGTAAAACAGAATCCTGCTGAATTGGAATTCCACCAAGCAGTAAAAGAGGTTCTGGATTCTATCAGACCTGTAGTGGAAGTAAAGGAAGAAAAATTCCGAAGAGATGCGTTGCTTGAAAGATTGGTAAATCCGGAAAGACAGATTAAGTTCAGAGTTCCGTGGATTGACGATAAAGGAAAGGCACACATCAATACGGGATACAGGGTTCAGTTCAACAGTGCAATCGGACCGTATAAGGGTGGCCTTAGACTGCACCCGTCTGTGAATATCGGAATTATTAAATTCTTAGGCTTTGAACAGATTTTCAAAAACTCACTAACCGGATTGCCTATCGGTGGTGGCAAGGGTGGCTCGGATTTCGATCCAAAGGGTAAATCTGACAGAGAAGTTATGTCTTTTTGCCAGAGCTTTATGACCGAGCTTTATAAGTATATCGGTGCAGATACGGATGTTCCTGCAGGTGATATCGGCACAGGCGCACGCGAAATCGGATACATGTTTGGTCAGTATAAGAGAATCCGCGGCTTGTTTGAAGGCGTGCTTACAGGTAAAGGGCTTACTTATGGCGGTTCACTTGCCCGTACCGAAGCAACGGGATATGGTCTTTTGTATATTACAGAGGAAATGCTAAAGTGCAAGGGACAAAATATAGAAGGCAAGACCGTTATTGTTTCGGGCTCCGGCAATGTTGCAATATATGCAGTTGAAAAAGCACAGCAACTTGGTGCAAAGGTTGTTACCGTTTCGGATTCGAACGGTTGGGTATATGATGCAGATGGTATTGATGTCGAGGCTCTTAAGGAAATCAAGGAAGAAAATCGTCAAAGACTTACAGAGTACAAGAAATATCGACCAAATTCCGAGTATCATGAAGGAAAGGGCGTATGGACAGTAAAGGCTGATATTGCTCTTCCGTGTGCAACACAGAACGAGCTTGATATAGATGATGCAAAGGCCTTGGTAGCGAATGGCGTGATTGCGGTTTGCGAAGGTGCAAATATGCCTACCACGGCAGAAGCAACAGAATATTTGCAGAAAAACGGCGTATATTTCTTGCCCGGAAAAGCAGCAAATGCAGGAGGCGTTGCAACCTCGGCTCTTGAAATGTCTCAGAATAGTTTGAGATACTCATGGAGCTTCGAAGAGGTGGACATAAAGCTTCAAAATATTATGATTGACCTTTTCCATAGCATTGACAAGGCTGCAAGCAAGTATAATTTAGCAGGAGACTATGTTGCAGGCGCAAACATTGCAGGCTTTGAAAAGGTTGTAACGGCAATGAATGCACAGGGTATTGTATAATAATGACAAAATTAAATACAGAGAATTAAGACAAGGGCGTCTTTAATGTACGAGTACATTAATACGCTCTTGTCTTTTTTTATATTATTTTAAAAACAATGGATGATAAGAATATGGTTCAGTAGGCGAATTTGACAGACAAAAAAACAAAAAGAGATAGCTAAGAAAAGGTATGATAAACTCTACGAAAAAGCATGGCTTTCCAGAGACCAAAAACCGGATACAGAGTTTAATCGAAACACAACTACTTGGGACTAATTTTTTTCAATTATAATATGAGCCGCTTCCACATGGAAGCGGCTCTTGACATACATATTAAACTTCTATATACTGCTTCCGGTCAGCACCGACGGAAATGTATTTTATTTTACAGTGGGTTGCTTTTTCAATGAATTGAATGTAATCCTGAGCCTCTTTGGGAAGGTCTTCGAATTTGCGACAGTTTGTAATATCGCATTTCCAACCTTCAAGGTAGTTGTAAATAGGCTTAGCCTTTTCAAGTGCGTCTCCCACAGGGAAAACATCAACTCTTTGTCCGCCTACTTCATAGGCAGTACAAACAGGAATTTTATCAAGATAAGAGAGAACATCAAGTTTGGTAAGGGCAATATCCGTTGCACCCTGAATCATAATGCCATAGCGTGAAGCAACAACATCAAATCCACCGACACGCCTTGGTCTGCCGGTTGCGGCACCATACTCACCGCCTGCTTCTCTTAAATCATCAGCTTCTTTTCCAAATAGCTCACAAGTGAAAGGGCCCTCGCCAACACAGCTTGAATATGCTTTCATTATACCTACAACATTATCTGTTTTAGCAAATGGAATGCCCGCACCAATGGGTGCATAGGCAGAAATTGTAGATGATGAAGAAGTGTAAGGATAAATTCCAAAATCAATATCTCTTAGTGCACCAAGCTGTGCTTCAAACATAATGGATTTATTTTCATTAATTGCGACACTTAAATAATCTGTTGTGTTTTTTATATATGGGGCAAAGTGAGTTCCGTATTTGTTAAGCCAATCCATCATTTCATCAACCATTATTTTGGGGTTATTATATGCATTTTCGATAAAAAGATTTTTATATTCCAGCAAATCAGAAAGTTTATTTTTTAAAGTAGATAAATTAAGCAAATCCGACATGCGAAGGGTTTTCTTCATATATTTATCTGCATAAACAGGAGCAATTCCTCTACGGGTAGATCCAAATTTTTTGTCCTTCAGTCTATCCTCTTCAAGAATATCAAGCATTTTATGATATGGCATACATATTGTAGCTCTATCACTTATAATAAGATTTTCAGGGGTTACATCAATACCCTTACTTCTAATAGATTCAATCTCGTTTGTTAAATGTTCAAGATCTATTACCATACCTGGACCCATTACATTAACGGTTTCCTTACGAAACATACCTGATGGTAAGAGATTTAAAACAAACTTTCCTCTTTCGTTTATTACAGTATGTCCAGCATTGTTGCCACCCTGATAACGGATAACAATATCATAATCGGAGCTTAAAAGATCAACCATGCGGCCTTTGCCTTCATCACCCCAGTTAATTCCTACAATTGCAGTTAGCATAATAATCTCCATTCCGCCGCTGCGCGTCGGCACAAATAGTAATGAAACGCTATCTCCTTTTGCGCAGCAGAGGAATAAAGGAGATTATTCGCGCATCGCCGTTTCGCCCTTGGGCGAAAATTTCGGCGGCGCATAAATTCCGTCGGAGGCTTAACGTGGAAGGAACTTTCACGTTATATCCTCCTTAAACATGTATCTGTGCTTGAAAGCCTAAAAGATTTGCGTTGGCTTCCAATACAGGTTTTATAAAATCAGCAAGAAAGTCAGTTGTCTGACTTGGTGCGGCACCGATAAATTTCTTTATATCAAGTATTTCTTTTAGTGATTCATCTGTAAGATTAAATCTTGAATCCTTTTTTAAAAGTGTCAATAGGTTATTGTCTTTGCCCTCAAGCTTTACACATTTAGCGGCTTCCTGAGAATACAGTCTTATTGCTTCGTGAAGTTCCTGACGGTCTCCCCCACGGCTCACTGCATCCATGAGGATATTTTCACTTGCGATAAATGGAAGCTCCTCGTCTAAATGCTTTTTCATTACCATAGGATAAATTGTACCGCCGGAAATGACATTGCACAGAAGCGTCAAAATTCCATCTGTTGCAAGGAAAGCTTCGGGAATTGATAATCTGCGATTGGCGGAATCATCCAAAGTTCGCTCAAGCCATTGCGATGAAGCTGTATCAGCAGCATTTTTACTATCGTTAATGATAAATCGTGCAAGTGATACAATTCTCTCCGAGCGCATAGGATTTCGCTTGTATGCCATAGCGGAGGAACCTATCTGATTTGATTCAAATGGTTCATCAAACTCCTTCATATGTGCAAGAAGCCTGATATCCGTTGCGATTTTAGCACAGCTTTGTGCAATACCAGCAAGAACATTCAAAACAAAGGAGTCAATTTTTCTGGAATAGGTTTGTCCAGAAACAGGCATACAGGTGAAGAAATCAATTTGCTCAATCTGCAATCCCC
>CAZYYT010000056.1:6465-7376 GCA_964651775.1 uncultured Oscillospiraceae bacterium
CATTGACCTTATCCATATCTCCGCCGAACAGCTCTAAAAAACTCGCGCTTGTTCCGGTGGTTCCTTTACAGCCTAACAGCTTTAGATTAGAAAGCTCATATTCCAATCTTTCATAGTCCATCAGCAAATCCTGAAGCCACAAGGTAGCACGTTTGCCTACGGTCGTTGGTTGAGCCGCTTGAAAATGTGTATAGGCAAGGGTTGGAATATCTTTGTTTGTATCCGCAAAATCCGAAAGAACCGACATAGCATTCACAAGTAATTTTTTAATCTGTAAAAGTGCAGATTTCATCTGGATAATGTCTGTGTTATCACCAACATAACAGCTTGTTGCACCAAGATGAATAATCGGTTTCGCATCAGGGCAGGCATCGCCATAGGTATGAACATGAGCCATAACATCGTGTCTGAGCTTTTGCTCGTACTTTGTCGCTTTTTCATAATCTATATCTGTAATATGAGCTTTCATATGCTTGATTTGTTCGTCAGAAATTCCAAGCCCAAGCTCTTTTTCGCTTTCTGCCAATGCACACCAAAGCTTACGCCAAGTGCTGAACTTGAAATCAGGTGAAAAGATATATTGCATTTCCTCTGACGAATATCTTTCCGATAGTGGATTTTCGTATTTGTTCTTCATACAATTCCTCCGTTTAAGTTATATTTAAAGGAAAAACAGCCTATCCGTTATAAGTAATCGGCATGTTTCGCTTATGCTCGCCTTTGTTATGGTAACAGTAAATTATTCTCTTTTCTTCTGGAGTAGCTTTACCAGTACAAAGAAAGTTATCAATAACTGCATAGCTGATGCCCATTTCTGCTTCGTCTGTTTGTCCTTCAAACAAGGCAGCAGACGGGGGTTTTTTAATGATGCTTTCCGGTGCTTTTAAAAACCTTAAAAACTCATAAATTTC
>CAZYYT010000056.1:7386-11463 GCA_964651775.1 uncultured Oscillospiraceae bacterium
TAAGGTCTGCAATAGGGTTAAAATCATAGGCGCCGTCACCCCATTTTGTAAAATATCCCATATATGCCTCGCTTCGATTGCCTGTGCCTGCAACAAGCCTGTTTTCACTTGCTGCTACTGCATAAAGCGTTGTCATGCGAAGTCTTGGCGCAATGTTGGCAAGAGCAATGCCTGTCGGAGTGGTAACGGCTGTAATATTTTTTACAACCTGCTCCTTTAATTCGGTTATATCAATCACTTTTGTTTCAATGCTAAACTGCTCCGCAACTTCTTTGCCATCAACCATATCCTCGTTAAAGTTTCTTTTAGAGGAGCAGGGCAAAATAATACCCAATGTGTTGTCACATGCCATTTTGCAAAGAATTCCGACCAAAGCACTATCCTTACCCCCGCTGTTTCCATAAACAATGCCGGAGGCGTTTGCAGTTCTTATAAGTTCTTTTATGAATCTGACTCGGTTTTCGGTTTCCAATTTATAATTTCGCATTTTAAAATCCCCTTATATTTTACTCTACAGTAACAGATTTTGCAAGATTTTTCGGTTTATCTATATTGCAGCCTTTTGCTTTTGCAACATAATATGCAAAAAGCTGAAGCGAAATAATCTCCGGAATGGCAATGAGCAGTGGATTGGTTTTAGGAACAACGAGAACATTGTCAGCCTCTTTGTAAATTCTGCTGTTATCTTCAAGTGCTACTGCAAGAACATTTGCGCCTCTTGTTTTTACCTCCTTGATGTTAGACATCATCTTATCAAACAATTGTTCCTGACAAGAGGGAGCAACAACTAAGCTGGTATCGTCAATGAGTGCGATAGTTCCATGTTTTAATTCTCCGGCGGCATAGGCTTCAGATTGAATATACGAAATCTCCTTCAATTTCAGCGAACCCTCCATACAAACAGCATAATCAATATTACGACCAATAAAGAAAATACAGTTATTTGAGCAATATTCCTTTGCAAGAGCTGTGATATTTGCGTTTAAATCCAATGCACGCTGAACACGCTCGGGCAGAGTATGGATATCTGCAAGTAGGTCAGAGTAGTTCTTTTCATTAATTAAATTCATATTGTCGGCAAACCACATAGCAAGCATATCCAACACAGCAATTTGTGTGGTGTATCCTTTTGTTGTTGCAACTGCAATTTCAGGACCTGCCCATGTATAAATAACATAATCGGACAATTTTGAAATTGTGCTTCCAACAACATTGACAATGGATAAAACGGTTGCACCGCGGTTTTTGCATTCTTTCATAGCCGCAATTGTATCGGCTGTTTCACCGGATTGCGAAATAGCAATCAAAAGAGTATGTTCGTCAATGATAGGATTACGATAACGAAGCTCGCTTGCAAGTTCAGTCTGCACAGGCAGACGACATAATTCCTCTATTACATATCTTCCGACACAACCGGCATGATATGCAGAACCGCAAGCAGTAATAACGATTTTTGAAATATCACGAAGTCTCGATTTTAATGCTTCCAATCCGTCAAATGAAACTTTACCATCCTTGATGTTTGGTTCTATAGTGGATTTCAACGCTTTGGGCTGTTCCATAATTTCCTTTAACATGAAATGCTCATATCCGCCTTTTTCTGCCGCCTCAATATCCCACACAATTCTCGATACAGTTTTATTTACTACTTTGGAAGTGCAGTCAAAAACTTCAACCTTATCAGGCGTTATCCGTGAAAACTCGCCATCCTCTAAATAGATTACATTTTTTGTATGGCTGATAAGTGCAGTTACATCAGAGGCAAAATAGTTTTCGCCGACTCCGACACCTATAATAAGTGGAGAACCTAATTTTGCCGTGTATATATCATTTGGAAAATCAGAGCAAATCACACCGAGGGCATAAGAACCCTCAAGCTTGGAAACTGTTTTCATAAGTGCCTTTTGCAAATTGCCCTTGTAATAATGTTCAATAAGATGAACAACAACCTCTGTGTCCGTTTCACTTTCAAAATGATAACCCTTTTCGACAAGTTCGTCACGAAGCTCTGCGTAGTTTTCTATAATTCCGTTGTGAACAATGGCAAACTTTCCGTCATTGGAAAGATGAGGATGAGCATTTATGTCAGTAGGCGCGCCATGCGTTGCCCATCTTGTATGACCGATGCCACACAAGCCAGATACATCGTCTTCATTCACTTTGTTTATCAAATTAACAAGCTGACCGCTTGCCTTTGTCATTTTAATTAGGTTTTCATTGCTGATAGCAATACCTGCCGAATCATAGCCTCTGTATTCAAGTCTTTTTAATCCATCAAGCAATATTGGCGCTGCTTGTTCACTTCCTGTAAATCCAACTATTCCACACATTTAATTTTGCTCCTTTTTCCTATTTTTTAACGCATTCTCCACAAGTCCGCAAAAGAGCGGATGTGGTCTGTTAGGTCGGCTTTTGAATTCGGGATGATATTGTACTCCGATATAAAAATCGTTTTCGGGAAGCTCAACGGTTTCGACAATGTAACCATCCGGAGATGTGCCGCTTATGACAAGCCCTGCGTCTGTTAGATTCTTACGATAGTTGTTGTTAAATTCGTATCTGTGCCGATGTCTTTCAAAAATATTTCTCTCGCCGTAGTATTTAAGCATCTGCGTATTTTCTCCAATATGACAAGGGTATGCACCCAAGCGAAGCGTGCCGCCCTTTTTAACGGTTTCATCTTGGTCGGGCAGAAAATCGATCACCTTGTTTTTGCAGTTTTCTTCAAATTCACCGGAATTGGCATCACAAATCCCTGCAGCATATCTTGCAAAGGCAATGACTGCAATCTGCATACCAAGACAAATACCGAGATATGGAATATTATTAACCCGACAGTAGTTTGCGGTAACGATTTTTCCGTCAATACCACGGTTCCCGAATCCTCCCGGTACAATAACACCACTAGAATCCGACAGAATATCCGAAACATTATCCTCTGTTACGGTTTCCGAATCTATCCATTTTATGTTAATGTGAGTACCTAAAGAATATCCGGCATGGCGGAGAGCCTCTGCAACGGACAAATATGCGTCATGAAGCTGAACATATTTGCCTACAAGAGCAATATTGACAGTTTCATCACGGCTGTTTATTTTCTCAAGCATCAGGTTCCATTCGCTCATATCAATAGTATCTTTTTTTATGCCAAGCTCCCTGCAAACAATTTGAGAAAAATTGTTTTTTTCGAGCATTATTGGGGCTTCATATAATATAGGGACGGTCATATTTTCAATAACGCAATCCTCATAAACATTGCAAAACAGTGAAATTTTATTAAAAATGTTTTCTTCCAAAGGAACGTCGCAACGAAGCACAATGATATTAGGATTGATGCCCATTCCTTGAAGCTCTTTGACAGAATGTTGAGTAGGCTTTGTTTTATGCTCGTTGGAGCCTGATAGAAATGGGACTAAGGTTACATGAATATACAAAGAATTTTCTCTGCCGACTTCAAGACCTACCTGACGGATTGCTTCCAAGAAAGGCTGGCTTTCTATATCACCGGTTGTACCACCTATTTCTGTAATAACAACATCTGCGCCTGTTTTTTGACCGACACTGTAAATAAAGGATTTTATCTCATTTGTGATATGCGGAATAACCTGAACAGTTTCACCAAGATATTCTCCATTTCTCTCTTTGTTTAAGACATTCCAATAAACTTTTCCGGAGGTAAGATTAGAGTATTTATTTAAGTTTTCGTCAATAAATCTTTCATAATGCCCAAGGTCTAAGTCCGTTTCGGCACCGTCCTCTGTGACAAAAACCTCGCCATGTTGATAAGGACTCATAGTTCCCGGGTCAACATTGATATATGGATCAAGCTTTTGTGCTGCAACCTTAAGTCCTCTCATTTTTAGTAGTCTGCCTAGCGAAGCGGCTGTAATTCCTTTTCCGAGACCGGAAACAACTCCGCCTGTTACAAAGATATATTTTGTTTGTTGCATTGCTTTACCTCCTGTGTTATTCAAAATTAAAAAAACGTTCGACAAGTGCTTTAGGGGTGTACCCTTTAGCTTGTCGAACGCCATTGTTCGTTTATTAATCGTATGAGCGAATAATGTTTTCCGCAAC
>CAZYYT010000057.1:0-11395 GCA_964651775.1 uncultured Oscillospiraceae bacterium
TGTTGGCGTTATCTTTACCCATGATTAAAGGTTCTTGGCAGCCGGCAACCGAATAATCTTCAAAATCGACCTCATCCACGCCAAATTTTCGCATCACTTCAAACATAGAGTCATCGTTAAATAATGACGGTGTGAGGCAACCCGGTGTAAAGAAAAATCGACCCATTTCGCGGTAAAGTTTAGCGGGGGTGTTTTTATGGAGTTTGATTGAAAGGATAGGTTGCGGTAGGTTCATATCATAATATGCGTCTAAAAGGGCATAGGAGGTAGTGTTTGTAAGGTCTGTTCCATCTACATCCTTACCACCTATAATTATATTTTGTGAAATTGCCCAGCTTCTGTCTGCAACATTAAAGAAAACAAGAAAATGCTTTAAAAGTGAACTTGCTTCGTCACGACTTAAGTCGTTACGATAAGGCTCAAAAATTCTGTCTGCATTACCAACGGAAAAAGCAAAGGGATTGGGCGCCTGTTCAAGACACATTACCTGCCACATTAAAATAAAGCTTTGAATTGCCTCATAAAGGTTTTCTGCACCATTTTCCGGCACTTTTTTAAGTGTATTGTAAAGAAGTGTAAACTGCGCTTTTTCGTCATCGGATGCTTTTTCAGCCTTTGCTTTTGCAATTTTTGCATACCTGTTAGCAAGAACGATTACACTTTCAAGTGCAATTTCCATCGCACGGAAGCCATCACCATCTTTATCCTTAATTTCATCTATCAGATGCTGTATACCGTGCTTTAAAGCATAACGCATATCGGGGATAACATGACCTGTAACCTGCTCAATAAAGAATACAACCTCTTTAGTGTCTTCGTTATATTTATCATAAACACCTATAAGCTCTTTTACATAGTCTGTTTCTTGATTATAGCGCCTTACCTTTTCTATTCTTTCTTTTGTGAATTCTTCATTAGGCGCAATATCATTAAAAACTGCAGTTGGGTCACAATAACCACTGAATTCCTCAACCTTAAATGATGGGTTAATAAGTGCATAGCTTCTTGCAAAGCTATCACGCTGTGTACCCGCAAAAATAGCACTGTCACTTATGCTAAGGGGGATGTTTTTAATAATCTCCATAAGAACTTGTGCAGATTTTATTTCTTTGCTTTCGGTTACAGCTTTGCTTTCAATATTCATACGAATTTCCTGCGCTATAAACCAACCGTCAAGCCTTTTTATATCACGTTCTTCTTTAAAAAGTGATTTTGCAAGCTCTGTAATCTTTGATGTTGAATAAATGCTGTTCATAGTAAGCTCCTTTACATTTTTACTGTTTTAAGGCCATATTCCTTAAACACATCAATAAATTTATTATAGTCCTCTTTTGATATAAATCCGTTTTCTACTTTGTATGGCTTTGTCCATTTTTCTTTACCATATTCGTGGTAAGGAAGAATCTCAAAGCATATGTTTTGTGTATTATATTTAGAAAAATATTCTGCAAATCCTTCAGGATGATTATTGAATCCGTTTATTACAGGAATTCTCACAAGCAGATTTTTACCAAGGCTTGTAACTTTTTCAAAATTATCTAAAGTTGTTTGGTTGTCAATTCCTACAATTTTTTTATGTAATACTGTATCATAATGCTTAATGTCCATTATAGGAAAATCAATATAACCCATAAGCTCTCGAAGCTTTTTGGACGAACCATTTGTTTCTATAGCAGTATGTACGTCTTCTTTTTTTAAAAGTATTAAAAGCTCTTTGAGTTCATCAAACTGTATAGTCGGTTCACCGCCGGTAAAGGTAACGCCTCCGCCATCAAAAAACATAGCCTTGCTTCGTTTTATTTCTTCCAGCAAATATTCAATTGAAATATCGTTAGCATTTTCTTGTATGCATTCCATACTTTCAGGATTAGAGCACCAGGGACATCTAAAATTACACCCCTGCATATGATATACAAGTCTGTTTCCTGGGCCGTCCTGAGAGTAGTTAAATCCTTTAAAAAAAATCTTCATAATATTACCCCATCAGCATTTATTTGCTGAAAACACGCATTTTGTATATTATAGCAGAAATACAAAATATTTACAAGAATATTTGCAATTTTCTTTGACTCTTTTAAAGCACAGTGCTATAATTAAAACAAATAAAAAAACAGGGGATTTTAGTATGAGAATGTATGAAACACATAAGATAAGAAAAACTGTCAGCTTAGATGGAATGTGGGATTTTTCCGCTAAAGAAAAGAATTATAAAATGCCCGTTCCTGCTTGTTGGGAATCACATCCTGAGTTATTAAATTACAGGGGAAAAGCAAACTATAAAACAGTAATAAATATTGACAAAGAAAGCAATTTAAGGCTTGTATTTAAAGGTGTAAGCCATACCACTGATGTGTACTTTAATAGTAGCAAGGTAGCACACCACTATAACGCTTTTACACCTTTTGACGTAGTACTAAAAAATGTTAAGGCAGGAAACCAAGAAATAAGCTTGGATGTAACAAATGAATTTAGTGAAGCTTCTGCACTTCATAAATCAAATGACTATTATAGCTATGGTGGAATAACACGTCCCTGCGGCTATGAAATTTTGCCCGATTGCTACATTAAAAACATTTTCTTTACTCCTAAAAAAGAAAATAATGTATGGTGGGCAGATATAAAGGTTATCCTTGAAAATATTTGTGAAAGTGAAAAAAATGTAACTTTGAAAGTAACACTTGATGATGTTTCGCTTGAAGAAAACATAATAATTAAAGCAAACAGCGAAAAAGAGGTGTGCTTTACCCAAAACTTTAAAAATGTACATTCTTGGACTTTTGATGACCCCAATTTATATATGCTTAATTGTGAGCTTTTCGAAAATAATATAGTAATAGATGACTTAATTGATAGAGTTGGATTTAGAACTGTGGAGGTTAAGGGCGAGCACATTGTTCTTAATGGAAGAAAGGTGTTTATTAAGGGCTTTAACAGGCATGAGGATATGCCGGAGATGGGGTGTGCTATCCCAGTGCAGATGATGATGAAGGATATCTGGCTTATGAAAGATATGGGTGCAAACTCTGTCAGGACATCACACTATCCTAACGACGAAAGGTTTCTTGACCTTTGTGATGAGGTTGGCCTTTTAGTATGGGAAGAAAATCACGCAAGGGGGCTTTATCTTCCTGACATGCAAAATCCTAACTTTGAGAGACAGTGTGAGGATTGCATAAGAGAAATGATATATAACCACTACAACCATCCGTCAATCATTATTTGGGGTATTCTTAACGAGTGTGCAAGTGAAACACCCGAAGGAAGAGAAATGTATAAAAAGCAGTATGAACAGATAAAGTCCATGGATAAATCAAGACCAACAACCTCTGCAAGCTGTCGTTATTATGAGGATATATGCCTTGATATGCCGGATATAGTGTCATTTAACATTTACTCTGGATGGTACTTTGAAGACCCCGTTAAAGAGGAATTTGAAAAGCAGAAAAAATGGATTGAAGAGAACGGTGGAAACAACAAACCCTTTATTATGAGTGAGTTTGGCGGCGCTGCGATGTATGGCTTTCGTGACCCTGCAAGAAGAAAGTGGAGTGAAGAGGGACAAGCCGATATCATAAATGATACCTTAAGTGTATACTTAAATCACGAAAAAATAACGGGTACATATATATGGCAGTTCTGCGATTGTAGAGTTACAGAGGAGGGTGGCTGGTTTGGAAGTCGCGCCTGTATGAGAAATAACAAGGGTATTGTAGATATGTATCGCAGACCAAAGCTTTCATATGATGTCGTAAAAAGACATTACACAGAAAAAAGTGATTATTTAGATTAGGGAGATTATTATGAGAAAATGGTTTAATATAACTTTAATTGCACTCATTGTAATTGTAGAAGCATTGATATTATCTGTTTGGTATATTAATGATTACTATCTTACAAATAAATTTAATTTTCACTGGATTGTATATGTTGCAATAATAATGCTTTTCGCGTCATTTACAGATTGGCTTTGTGAAAAAAATAAAAATAAAACTATTGGTGCTTTAAGCGTAATTGGTATAGGTATTATTGATGTGATAGCTATAAGCTTTTTTACGGGTGTTGATAGCTATCTAAAGCTTTATAAAGATTTTAAGCTATCTTTAGGAAAAGTACTTGCAGTAAACTTTGCTTCAAGCATTTCATCTGCGGGCTTTACAAGGTATTTAGCACTTCTTGTTGTATTCATCTTTGTGTTTTTACTGTTCTATGTTAAGATTATTGATTTCAAATCAAATAAAAAGAGAAGAAAATAATTATGTATAGTTTTAAGGTTGATTTTCCAAAAACAAATTCTCAAAATATAGCAGCGTAAGATTGTAATGTATTTTACTGACTTAGTGCTTCGCTCTAATGATGCGAACCTATATGTTAACGTGCCTCTTTTCACAAGCTATCTTATTAAGCTTACTACATTAGATTAAAAGGTGTAAAATGAATTATAAAAATGAGGTTTATCCACTTTTAAAAGAGCTTTGCAGTATCCCTGCACCATCGAATTTCGAAGATAAAAGGGCGGAATTTTGCAAAAATTATCTTCTCAATTGCGGATACGAAAAAGTATATATTGACGATGCAAAAAATGTAATTTGCGAGGTTGATTGTGATAATTCAAATGGAATTACGGTTTTTGCAGCACATACAGATACCGTTTTCCCTGATTTTGAGCCAATGCTTTTTTATGAGGAGGATGGCAAGGCATTTTGTCCCGGAATCGGAGATGATACGGCAAGTGTTGCGGTGCTTTTGGTGGCTGCCAAACAGTTTAAGGAAAGTGGCTCAAAATCAAAGGGTATGCTTTTTGTTTGCAATTCCTGTGAGGAAGGACTTGGTAATCTTAAAGGCATAAAAAAGCTAATGGAAACCTACGGGGATAGAATAGCAAGGTTTATCGCTTTTGACAGTACGCTTGATATTATGGTAACCAAATGCGTAGGCTCGCACAGATATCTTGTTAAAGCTGAAACAGAGGGTGGACATTCTTTTAATAAGTTTGGAAGCGAAAATGCGATATCTGATCTTGCTAATATTATAACAAAGATATATTCCATAGATGTCCCTACAGAGGATGGCTCTAAAACTACATATAATGTTGGTACAATCGAAGGTGGCACAAGTGTAAATGCAATAGCACAAAGTGCAACAATGCTTTGTGAATATCGTTCTGACAGTGCAAACTCACTTGAGGTAATGAGAGATAAGTTTAGAGAAATATTTGATTCATCCAAAAAAGATGGTGTAAATCTCACAATAACAAATGTAGGGGAAAGGCCTTGTAGTAAGAATGTTGATGAATCAAAACAAAGTGAGCTTGTTTATGAATGTGAGAACATAATTAAAAATAAAATCAACAAACCAATCATTAAAAACTCAGGCTCAACCGATTGTAACATACCATCTTCAATGGGTGTACCATCTATTTCAGTTGGTGTGTACTATGGTGGAAAAAGCCATACTCGTGAGGAGTGGGTTGATATAAAAAGCCTTGAAACAGGACTTGATGTGGCCATTGATTTAGTAAACTGGTATAAATAAGTGTGATAGATATAATTTTTAAAAAAGCTACAGGTGAAATGCTTAATAATATGGCAAAACAACTTGACAAACGCTAAATTTAGACTTATAATAATCACGATACAGAGATTTTGAGACGTATCAAAACATTGGGGGGCTTTGTTTTGGTGCGTTTTTTTCATGCTAAAATTTTGGAGGAGTAGATTGAAGATGTTTGATGTAGCAATAATTGGTGCAGGTATAATAGGTGGGATGATTGCAAGGGAATTTTCAAAATACGAGCTTAAAATCTGCATAATAGATAAAGAATATGACATTTCAATGGGGCAAACAAAGGCAAATTCAGCAATTGTTCACGCAGGCTTTGATGCTAAGTCTGGTAGCCTTAAAGCAAAGCTTAATGTTCGTGGCAGTGAGATGATGGAAGAAATCTGCGAAGATTTAAGTGTAAGCTACATAAACAACGGCTCACTTGTTGTTTGCTATAATAATGAAAATATAGATGCGCTTAATAATCTTTTAGAAAATGGAATTAAAAATGGTGTGAAAAACCTAAGAATCATAGATAAGGCAGAACTTAAAAAGCTTGAGCCTAATATATCTGACGATGCAATTTGTGCGCTATATGCCGAAACGGGTGCAATAGTTTGTCCATATGAATTAACTGAAGCTTCAATAGGTAATGCAATGGATAACGGGGCAGAGCTAAAGCTTAATTTTGAAGTAGCATTAATAAATAAAGTAGATAATGTATATGAACTAGTTGATGCAAGTGGAAATGTTATTAAAAGTAAAATTGTAATTAACGCCGCGGGGGTTTATTCTGATAAAATAGCTAATATGGTTGAAGACTCATCCTTTTTTGTTCATCCGAGAGTGGGTGAGTATATGATTCTTGATAAGGAATGTGGAAAAACTGTAAAGTCTACTATTTTCACGCTACCCACAAAAATGGGAAAGGGTATACTTGTAACCCCTACAGTTGATGGAAATCTTCTTCTTGGACCTACCTCTGTCGATAGTAAGGATAAAGAAAATAAAAAAACTACACAGAGTGGAATGTGTGCTATTAAACAAAAGGCAAAGGAAATGGTAAATAACATTGATTTTAGGATGGTTATATCATCTTTTTGCGGCCTTCGTGCAACAGGTAGTACAGGTGATTTTATAATTAATTCACCAAAATTGGGATTTATCAATGTAGCGGGAATAGAATCACCCGGATTATCTGCTTCACCTGCAATCGCAGAGTATGTTGTGGAACTTGTAAAGGGAAGTAGATTTACACTTATTCCTAATAAAAATTATATTAGAAAAAGAGCATCCTACAAGAATTTTAAGGACTGGCCAATAGATAAGAAAAATGAATCAATCAAAAAAGACCCCACCTTTGGCAACATTGTGTGCAGATGCGAAGAAATTACTGAAGGTGAGATTCGCCACGCAATTAGAACAAATCCAAAGCCAAAAGACCTTGATGGGGTTAAGCGCCGCACAAGAGCACAAATGGGTAGGTGCCAGGGTGGATTTTGTTCACCTTATATTGCAAAAATTCTTGCAGAGGAGCTAAATTCTTCATTATTGGATATAACCAAAAAAGGAAATAACTCCTATATCCTTACAAATAAAACGAAAGGGGCTGATGAAAATGCGTAATGTTGATTTGATAGTTATTGGTGGGGGTCCTGCAGGCATGTGTGCCGCCACGAGTGCATATAAAGCAGGAGTAAAAGACATTTTGCTTATTGAGCGTGACAATAGGCTTGGCGGAATATTAAATCAGTGTATACACAATGGATTTGGCCTTCACAGATTTAAGGAAGAGCTTACAGGCCCCGAGTATGCCAATAAATGTGAGAGGGAGCTTCGCGCACTTCCCATAAAAGTTTTATGCAATACAACTGTTTTAAAAATAACAAAAGAAAAAATAGTGTCTATAATATCAAAAGATGGGGCAGAGGAAATTAGTGCAAAAGCTATTATTCTTGCTATGGGCTGCCGTGAAAGACCGCGTGGGGCCTTAAATATTCCCGGTACACGACCTGCAGGAATTTTCAGTGCGGGTACTGCACAAAAGTATGTTAATATGATGGGCTATATGCCGGGGAAAGAGGTTGTTATACTTGGATCCGGTGATATTGGTCTTATAATGGCAAGAAGAATGACACTTGAAGGTGCAAAGGTACACGCAGTATGTGAGGTTATGCCATATTCAGGCGGACTTGAGCGTAATATTCAGCAATGTTTAAAGGATTTTGATATACCCCTTATGCTTAGCCACACTCTAACAGAAATCCACGGGGAGGATAGGATTACAGGTGTTACAATATCAAAGGTAGACAACAAAATGAATCCTATTGAAGGCACTGAAGAATATATAAAATGTGATACACTTCTTCTTTCTGTTGGCCTGATTCCTGAAAATGAGCTTTCAAAACTATGCGAGATAGAGCTTTCACCGATAACAAAAGGCGCCGTAGTTGATCAAGATAGGCAAACAAATATAGAAGGTATTTTTGCTTGCGGAAATGTACTTCACGTACACGATTTAGCTGATTATGTGTCAGAGGAGGCGGAAATATCAGGTATAAGTGCAAGTGAGTATATAAAGGGCAATTTAAAGCGCAATTTCGATGTTTCGATTGAAACTGACTCTAAAATAAGATATACTGTACCACAGCATATTACTGATTTATCAAAAGATATTACACTGTTTTTTAGAACAAGTGATATCTATAAAAATGCAACAATCAAGGTTTTTGATGGTGAAGAAGAGATTATTAAAGTAAAGAAACAAAAACTTGCACCCGGTGAAATGCAAAACATTACCATAAAATCTAATTTAGTTAAAACAAATAAGTTAATGATTACAATTGACTTATAAATTAAACACATATATAATGGAGTAAAGCTATGATTAAAGAATTAACGTGTATCATTTGTCCGATAGGGTGTCAGTTAAGGGTTAATATCGAAAACGATAATGTTATCAGTGTAGAGGGAAACTCATGCAAGCGCGGTGAAAACTACGCGAAGGATGAATGCACAAACCCTGTAAGAGTTATAACAACAACGGTTATGACTAAAGATGGTGAGATTGTTTGTGTTAAAACCGATAAGGCAGTTCCTAAAGCACTTATTTTTGATTGTATGAGAGAGATAAATGTCCTTCATCCAAGTAAGGAAAAAACCTATATGGGAAGCGTTATCTGTGAAAACATTTTAAATACAGGCGCAAATATTATAGTAACATCTTCAAATTCTGGAAGTGATTTTAATGATAAATAACCAAGTAATTGCCGCAGTAAGAAGTGATGAAGCAATTAATAAAGCCTGCAAATCGAATGTAAAAATTATATTTGATTTAGCGCCAAGCATTGAAACAATTGAAGAGAGGGTAACCCTATGCTTAATGCATAAAAAATTACTTTTCATTCATATTGACATGGCAGAAGGTATTGGAAAAGATAAGGCTGGGCTTAAGTTTGTTAAAAAATGTGGTGTAAATGGAGTTATATCCACAAAGTCAAACCTGATAAAGTTTTCTAATGAACTTGGTCTTAAAACGGTGCATAGAATGTTTATTATCGATTCACAATCCGTTGAAACGGCAATTACTATGATAAAGGCAAAGCCTACAATGGCAGAGATAATGCCGGGAATTGTTTCGCCTAAAATAATAAAAAGAATCTGCTCAGAGGTTGAGCTTCCCGTTATAGCAGGCGGTCTTATTGAAACAAAAGAAGAAATTGAAACTGCTATAAAAGCAGGTGCAGTAGCAGTAAGCACCGGAAATACTGATTTATGGTAAAAAAAGAAGCATAAACAATTTGTTTATGCTTCTTTTAAATTATAAAGCTATTGCTGTTTCAAGGGAAAGTGTCATCATATCTGTAAAGGAGGTCTGCCTTTCTTCGGGTGAAGTTTCCTCTTTCGTAATTAAATGGTCTGATATAGTGCATATGGCAAGTGCATTTTTGCCACTTCTCGCTGCATTCATGTAAAGTGCGGCAGCCTCCATTTCAACAGCCATAACACCCATTTTTCCCCACATATCTGCAGATTTTTCATAGTCAGGAAGGTGGGCATCATCACTATAAAAAACATCTGATGATAAAAGATTTCCAACATGATATTTTAATTTAAGCTTATCGGCTACTTCGGCAGCCATCTTAAGTAAATTAAAGCTACAAATCGGTGCAAAGCTTCCGCCAAATCTGTATTGACTTGCGTAATTTGAATTTGTGCAGGCACCCATACCTAAGACAATATCACGCACCTTTATATTAGGCACCATTGCCCCTGCAGAGCCAACACGAATAATGTTTTCTATATCAAAAAAGTTAAAAAGCTCATAAGAATATATTCCCATTGAAGGCATTCCCATACCACTTGCCATAACGGAGACTTCTTTACCCTTATATTTTCCGGTGTAGCCCTGTACACCACGAACATTATTTATAAGCTTAATATCTGTTAAAAAGTTTTCTGCTATAAATTTTGAACGAAGTGGGTCACCGGGCATAAGAACAGTTTTTGCAAAATCTTCGGGTTTTGCATTTATGTGTGGTGTGGGGTAAGGGGGTTTCATACAAATTCCTCCATTAATATTTTAATAATATATCAGCAATCATTTTTGTAAAGGTTACAAGCTTGTCACACTCTATATACTCATTAGTTTGATGTGCGCCACCTTCACCATCAAAGCTTCTTCCAAGACCAAATGTAAAAGCTTTTTTGCTTCCGTAAAGCACAAACATGGGTAGGTCAGATAGACAAGAGCCACTCTTTTTCATTTCAAAATTGTTTTCCTTCGCAGTTTCAAAAAGCATATCTATAACTCTGTTATCCTCGTCACCCTCAACATATTTAAAAAACCTTGTTGCCTTTTCAATTTTAAGCTCTTCAAGGCCCTGTTCTTCGAAGTATTTAGATACATTTTTCTTAACTGCATCCAGTTCAGCATTTATCTGTGATTCAGTTTTATCTGTATAGTATGTTACTTTGAAATAACCGCTATCCATATTCATGCCACCGGGCTCACCTGCGCTAAAATTCATAATTCGCATTGCATTTCTTATGATAACGCTTCCTGTAAATATTGGATTTAAGTCAAGCTCATTTTGTCTGTTCTTCTTAAAAGCATCAAGCTCTTTTATGACCATATTAAGTCCATTAAGTGCCTTTGTGCAGTTATCCTCAGGCGTTTTTGATTTTACTCTAAAGATAAGTCCGCCCCCGCCGACGCCACAATTCCAAACTTCGTTTTCGGCGCCGTCAATGTTTAAGTAATCATCACACGGATACTTAAGGCATGCTGCAAGTGCACCATTGCTGCCGCCGTGCTCTTCATCGCAGTATCCTGTAAATAAAAGATCATAATCAAGCTTAATTCCAAGCTCTTTAAGCTTTTTTATTAAAAACATAGAAAGTGCTGCTGCATATTTATCATCACATGCACCACGACCAAGGATTTTACCATCCTTTATTGCGCCGCACAGTGGTGGAAATTTCCACATTGATTCGTTACCAATTTCTACTGTATCTAAATGTGCTGCTAGCATTAGCTTTCTATTTGATTTATTGCCTTTTATAGCTACAGTACAGTTTTTTCTGTTCTCAAGGTTTCTGCCGGGAAGATAATCCTCATGATTTTCTAAATCTTCTATTTCAATAGGTGAATACACATCTGCATCATAGCCTATATTCTTAAAATATTCATAGACATAATTTGCACATTCTTCTTCATTTCCATGTTTGCCAAAATTTTCTGAATTAATTTTAATAAGGCTTCCCACAAGCTCAAAAAGTTCATCTTTGTCCCTCTCAATAGTGTTAAAAAGCTTTTCTCTAAAATTTTCCATAAAAATCACCTCAAAAAAAA
>CAZYYT010000058.1:0-11337 GCA_964651775.1 uncultured Oscillospiraceae bacterium
ATAACGCAAATCGTTAAACGCGGGAAACCTTGGCGGCGAAATTTTTATCCCTGCAGAGGTAGATGTTTCGATAAGACCGGGTTGGTTTTATCACAAAAGCCAGGATGATGATGTTAAAACCGTTTCCCGTCAGATTAGAATTTGGTTTTCTTCTGTTGGGCATGGAACTATGCTTATTATGAATTTCCCACCAAACAGGGATGGTGTTATTCCTGAAAAGGATGCACAGTTTGCCATTAAAGCAAATGAATACATAACAAAAATGAGAAGTGTTAATCTTGCTTCAGGCGGTGTAGCAACATCAAGGAAAGCGCTGTCTGAAAAATACGAGGCACAAAACATACTAGTTGAAGGCGAAGACAATGTGTTTATATCATCACAGGAAGCAAAAAATATTAAAATAAACATAAAGCTGCCTGAAAAGAAAACTTTTAATACGTTTACAATAGCTGAAAAAATTGAGTTAGGTATAAGAGTAAGCGGGTATAAGATTAGTGCGCTTGTGGATGGAAATTGGATACTTCTAAAGGATAAAAAGTCAATTGGGTACCTGTGGGCAGAATACTTTGAAGAGGTATGCTCTGACGAAATAGAAATTGAAATATACGAATTTTTAGCGCCACCAGTTATTAAAAGCTTTGGGCTCCATTATCTTGATATAGACCCGTACAGTGAAACTAAAATGTCTAAAGATGCTAAAAACATTGTAAAAGAAATTAAGTACACGAATGAAGGTGCAAACATAATGTTTGGAGGAATTTATCCGTTTAACACTATTGCTTTTTGCGGAAAAGGGTTTTGGTCTTATTCTATTGAGGCATTTGACGGAAGCAAATTCTACGAGGTTTATGAAGGTACAAAGCCTGAAGAAAATCAGATTATTCATCTTGATAAAGCAATTGAGGATGCGTATCAAATAAGAATACTTGCAAAAAATCGCGATATTTATAAATTTAATGCTGAAGTTTACGAACTAGAATAATTTGTTTCAAGGAGTAAGATTCGTTATACTACTCCTTGTTTTCGTTGTATTCATTCTTGTAACAACATATTTTTAAATATCAGACCTTAGCTTGTGAGGGAAGGTCTAATGCTACTGACGTAAAAATAACTAATGTATACATTTAAAACATGAATTCAACATCTTTGAAGATGCAATATAGCTACAGATAGCTTATTTCGGACATATCATCAAAGGAGTATATCCCTGCACTCGCAAAATTCATATTATAAATACCTACTTTATCTGTTTTCTTTTCTATATTATTTTAATCGAAATGACAGATATATACACCCCTATATACGATAGACATTAATGAATTTTCTTTATCATATTTTGCAAGGTGTTGACATTGGGCATAAGAATATTATTAAAATGAATCTCGCTATTGAAAAGCCTTGGGAAAGTTACAATGTAGTTAATATATTCAACACAACATCAGAAAAGAAAATAGTCGAAATAAATCTCGAAAAGGATCTTGGTCTTGATAATGCAGAGTATTTAGTGTATGATTACACAGAGGATAGTTTTGTGGGTATTGTAAATGATTCGTTTAAGGTTGAGCTTGATAAGTGCGAAAGCAAGGTGCTTTCTGTGAGAAGGAGACTTGATATTCCTCAAATAGTAAGCACTTCGCGTCACTTAAGTCAGGGTGCTGCAGAAATTAAGGCCTTAAAAAGACCAAATGCTAACGAAATTATTTTAGAGGCTGAAGTTATAGACGGTGCAGATTACACTATAACACTTTACATTCCCGATGGATTTAAGGCTTCGAAACATTTAATAAACATTGGCACAAGCCTTTACAAGAAAACAATTACACCAAAGAAAACCGAAACAGAAAAGATCAAATTTTCTTTTTAAGGAGGAAGATTAAAGTGAAAAAAACAGAAATTATTTTACCAAAAAGAATAGCGGTGCTTCGTGAACAACCAAATCAGGATATAAAGGTCAAAAATGAAGAGCTAAGCCTGTACTTTAATAACTTTATTCATCCAATGTACCCGTGGCAGGATATTGTTGTGGAGTGTGAGTATGGACGAAATATGGGGCACTGCTGGAGAATAAATGAGTATCCCCAAGACATATCGGAATTCGACCTTACAATAAAGGTTTATGATGAGGAAGGCATTCTTGTAACGGAAAAAAAGACAGTTATTGAGCTTTTCGACCAAGAAATGAAAAAACCATTTAAAATTGTCTGCGTTGGGGATAGCTTAACTCACCATATGATTTATGTATCACATATGCAAAATAGGCTAAAAAAAGTGATTTCTTGCGGGACAAGAAGCTATGATGGACATAATTTTGGTGAAGGTCGTGGTGGATGGCAATATAAGCATTATTTTGAAAAGCATTCTCTTAAAAAAGGGGAGCGTGGCGCAACAAACTGGGTTTCTCCTTTCTTATTTCCAAAGGGAATAGAAGGCAAGGAATATTTTGGTGATATGGAATATTACGAAGCTTCTCAAGAGGAAAATAGAAGTACGTGTTGCTTTAACGGATTTGAGTTTGCTGAAATTAAAGAAGGTCAATTCTATCACAAACACGGAAAACTGTATAAATATGGTGTAAAAGAACCAGTGCAAGAAAGTGTTCAATGGGAATTTAGCTTTAAAAAATATCTTGAGAAAAATGATATTACAAACCTTAATGCAGTATCACTTCTATTTGGTGCAAATGATATTGCACCATATGAATATGAAATCACCAAGGAAGCAGTTAATCGATACATAGATAACACTAAAAGGTTTATTAAAGAAGTTAAAGCTACAGATGAAAGCATTGATGTTATAATTAATCTGCCAGTACTTGGCTCTGACCAGTCTGCTTTTGGTAAGGTTTTGGGTTGTAGTGGTACATACAAGGCCCATGCACATAATATGAGGGAAGGCGCAAAGGCACTTTTAAAGGAATTTGAAGGGGTAGAAGGGGTATACATATGCCCCATGCTTCACGTGCTTGATACGGAAAATGGATTTGACAAAGCAAGAATAAGGGCAAATCTTTATAATGATAATCAAATTATAATAAAGAATGACGGTGTACATCCAAATGCAAATGGGTATCGCCAAATGGGTGACGCACTTGCAGCGGTTGTCGAAAAACTTAGAAAAAAAGAGGGAAAGTTAAATGAAAGATGTATTAAATCCAAAAAGCTATGATTACCTAAAGTCTTCAGTTTCCTTTGAAACATCGGATAAAAAACTTAAAGAGCTTTTTGATAAGGCTGAGGCAGAATGTCTTAAAAATAAAAAGAAATATAACGAGTTTGATGTTTTGGAAGAGGGTGAAAAATACAACGGCGTATGGATGGAAACACAGCCTATGGGTGGTGAAATGTATGCCAAAAGAGATATCAAAACTGCACTTGGAAATATCTTGATATTCTTAAGAATGCAAAGAAAAGATGGTAAATACCCTGGAATGATTATGTTTGACGATTGTATGGGAATTAAGCCTTACTATGATTGGATGCAGGGGCTTTTCCTTCCATACGCAGGTCTTAAAATGTATTATCTTACAGGAAAAGAAGAGGATTACTTAAAAGCCCTGCATTCTTCTCTTAAAGACTATGACGAATACCTTTGGAAATATCGTGATAGTGATGGTGATGGATGCCTTGAAACATGGTGTATATGGGATACGGGTGAGGATAACTTCACAATGTATGAAATAAATGGGGTAGATCAATACAAGTGCGGCTCTTGCGGAGGTATCGAGCCTCCCGAGGATGCAGGTAATTTCCCCGTTGAATCACCGCAATATATGGCATACTCATACGCAGCAAGAGATGTTTTGTCAAAGATTTCAAAGCTTTTAAATAATGGGGAAGAAAAGGTTTGGGAAGACGCGGCAAACAAGGTTAAAGTGAAGTTTAAGGAATATCTTTGGGATGAAGATAAAAAGGCATGTTTCCCGCGTGATAAGGATAATAAGGTTATAGACTGTTTGTCGCAGGAAAACATCAAGTGTATGTATGAAGGCATTTTTGACCAAGATATGGCTGATAGCTTTATTCGTGAACATTTGCTAAATGAAAATGAATTTTGGACTCCTTATCCAATTCCATCGGTTGCTGTAAATAATCCGTATTTCCATTGTGATAAGGAATATTCAAACTGCTATGAAAAACTCAACGAACTTGGTAAGGCAGAGGGGAATATTGAGGTAAACAACTGGTCAGGCCCTATTAACGGGCTTACCTGCCAGCGTTCAATTGATGCGCTACTTAATTACAATCACCACGCGGAAAACATTCTTATAGGTGAAAAAATAATTAAGATGCTCAAAGAAAACAAAGGCTTTGTCCAAAACTATAACCCATTTACGGGAAAACAGCATGGTGATAAGGATGGTTATGGCCCAACAATACTTGCTTTCTTGGAGTATATAAGTGTTATGTATGGTGTAAATATTTCTTATGATACAGCTCTTTGGACGGGCATTTGCTGCGGTGGAGAATATAAATACACGCAAGAGATTTTGGGCAAGGTATTTACCCTTTCGCATAAAGAAGGTAAAAACACTGCATTTATAGATGGTAAATACATATTTGAAGCAACAGAAAATGCGAGGATTAAAACTGATTTCGATGGTAAAATTCTCTACATATATGGTGTTTCTGATAAACCTTCAAAGGCGGAGATATGTGTAAATGATAAGTGCTATAAGGCGGATATAAACCCTAATAGTATTTCTGTTATAGAAGACAGTGAAATTAAAACAATACAGCAGGTTGATTTTAAATTTTAATATTAATTAAAAAAATCCATAACTGTATGTTATTACGATTGATGAGTGTAGATTCATAATATTTAGTAGAAAGAAGTCTATTATAATTGATAATAGACTTCAGACCGCTGACAAAGGTAAAGTCAGCGGTCTGAACCCTTGATTTCAAGGGTTTTTTTGCTTACCTAATTGTAAGTAACGGTGCTTCGGAATCTACTTGAATTTATTATATAATCGCATGCAAAATCTCAGAATTAAAAAATTAATTAATGTATATTTTATTAAAACCAAGAGATAATAATGGCATATTCTAAAAGGAGGTATTTTTATGGACAATTCAAATAAGCAAGATAATAAACAGGATTCAAGCAAATTTGAGGATGAGTCATTGGAAAAAGCAAAAACAAAAAACCAGTCTCATAATTCAAAAAAAGAAAGTCTTGGTCCCAATACAAAAAGATAGGAGAGATTTATGCCAAAGGACAGCCAACCAGATAACAAAAAGGCAAGAATGGAAAAATGCAATGATCAGATACCTATTACGGCTGAAAATCAAAATGATAATAAAAACGCAAAGAAAAAATCAATTAAAAATAATGATGTCTGATCAAAAGCCGATAACTCAATTGTTATCGGCTTTTATATTGATTGAAAGAATAAAGCCACTGTTTGCGCTAGCACCTTATTATAAAATCTTTAAGGATAGCATTTTCAAATTGAATACTATCTCTATTGTCCTATAATATATTTTTTTGTCTTTTTTGTTGTATATTGACGTAATTAGGAGTGCATGTTATAATCAAGTTAATCAGATTTTTATTTCCTAAAGCATAGAATTTAAATTGGCAGAGGATAAAGCCTGTACCGATTCAGTTAAGCCGCATATAATATTAAAATAACTCTAAGTGTTTATGATAAGGTGCTACATTCATATTCACTAAGAGTGTAGATTAAAAGGGAGAATACTAATGAAAATTGCAATCTGTGACGATTTACCCGAGCACCTAAAGATAGTCTATGATCTGACAAATGAATACATAAAACAAAAAAGTATTAGCGCCAAGGTAAGCACCTTTTCCCACCCGGATAAGCTACTTACCGCCTGCCAAACAGAAAGGTTTCATATTTACCTGCTTGATATGGTTATGCCCATGATTCATGGCGTGGAGTTAGGACGAAGCATTCGCCGAAGGGACCGTGAGGCGCAAATTATATACATTACCACTGCACCGGAGTATGCACTTGAATCATTTGCCGCAAACCCTGTCAACTACCTATTAAAACCACTTGATAAGCAGATGTTTTTTGATACTCTTACACTTGCGGTTTCAAAAATTGATGCACCCGATGAGCAGACCTTTCTGGTCAAAGCGAAAGGCGGAATGCATGTTTTGCCTCATTCATCCATTGTTTGTTGTGAGCGTGACGGATTTTCTGTTAAATTCCTACTGGAAAGCGGTGAAACGTTGGAATCAGTATCCATACGAGGGTCGTTTTATGAATACATTCAACCACTGCTTTCCGACCGTCGGTTTTTGCAACCGCACGTTTCATTTGTAGTAAATATGAACCACGTTGAGAGAATCAGTGATAAGGAATTTATGATGCGTGGTGGTATGAGTGTGCCTATTTCACATAAGCAGTACACGTCTGTTCGTAAAGCTTACTTTGATTATATGCTCCAGGGAGGCGAATCATTATGCCGCTAACCGAGTTGTATTATGATATTGCAAGGTCATTTGTTACTACCAATATGCTCGTAATATTGCTGTTTACTTTAGCCCAACCAAAATTTAGTAAAAAAGTACAAATCCCTGTGATTTTTGCTATCGTTATGATTGACATTGCTGTAAACGTATACTTTTATATATCAAGGGATTATACCGCACTATCAAAATTTGAAATCTTATATTTTGTAATTGTAGGTGTTTGTTCAAAACCCCTTTTTAAGGATAATATAATGCAGTGGATGTTTAACTGTATAACAACAATGAACGTTTATGCAATTGTAGTAGTGGTTTCATATTATCTGTGTTATTTATTTCCATATCCATATTACGCAGTAACATTGCTTCGGCTTATTATATTTGCAACAATAATATTATTTTTTAGAAATAAATTGCGACCTTTATATATAAAAATAGCTGAGCAGTGGAATGTGTATTTGTTTGTTGTGACGGGGATATTCTGTAATATAATGTGGTATTTTCTTTCTGCTGATGATATAAAGAAGATGCTTGCCACAAAAACTGTTCCCTTACTTCTTCTCGTTGTTCTCATAATACTCGTATATTTCTCAATTTTATATTCATTAAAACGCCAGCTCCACGAGAATAGTTTAATGGAAAAAAATATAAAAATGCAAAAGGATAAAGAAATTTTAGAGATTTCAACCAGCGCGATGGAGAAAAAACTATTAGTTATGGATGAAGCCGTAAGACAGATGAGTATTATTCAACATGACCATAGGCATTTTAACAATACCTTACTGGAGCTTTTAAACCAAGACAAGGTGAAGGAGGCAACTGAACTTCTTAAGCAACAGAATAAAACAGTTACTGTAAATCCAACCAACTACTGTGAAAATGCAGCGGTGGGCGCTGTTATTTCCTATTATGCAGGACTTTGTAAAAACGCCGGTGTAGATTTTGTGGCGAATTTAGATATTCCTGCTGAGCCGAGTGTTACCAGTCTGGAGCTTGCTGTAATAACGGCAAATCTTTTAGAAAATGCCATACACGCCTGTGAAAAACAACCTGAAAACGAACATAGGTATATTAGTGTAACTGCTGTATTTACAGGACGTATTTTGATGCAGGTGGAAAATTCCTATAATGGGAAAGTAGTCTTTAATGAAAACGGATATCCAATATCGGAGGAATATGGGCATGGTACCGGAACTAAAAGTATTCTTGCCTTTGTAAAAAAACAAAATGGAGCAATTGAATACACGGCGGAAAATGGAAGGTTCCGTGTTAGGGTTCAACTATAAATAGTAATTTTTTTTATGCAAAAACAGGTCTTTTTTATGCAAAGGTCTGTTTTTTTGTGTTTTTATGTTACAATTTGTAAAAAGTATGCTATAAACCCGGGGCTATAATAAAGGAGAGACATATATGGACAACCATATAAAACAACATATAGAGGACTTGTCATTAGAAAAACCCAATCGTGAAGGAAATGTCTGGCCAAGGCAGCGGTGCCCCGCATTTACACCCCGCAGTGGTGCAGTGTTAAATGAGTGTTGGTACTGTATTTATGCTGATTTCCACCTCTACACATCAAGGCCATTGGATGTCGGTGTATGCTATTACCCTAAAAAACAGATAAATCAGGAGGAATTATCAAAATGAAAAAAAGAATTTTGAGTATGATTTTAACTTTGTCAATGGTTATAACGCTGTTGCCGGTGGGTACTCTATCGGCCAGTGCGGCAGAGGAGGTGTATGATGGTAATTATACATATACATATACATACACCGGCAGCCGAGATACGCTACTCATTGGGTATCCGGGCGTATATCTCCTTGACAATGTCAATATTACAGCTAATAGTATAGAAGACCCGGGAATTAAAATACAGTCAAATGATGTTACATTGGTTATAAAGGGCAATGTAACAGTACGAGGTGCAGATGGGTGGACTATAAGAGGTGGAGCAGCAGGTATTTTGGTTCCGCAAGGATATTCAATAAAAATAGTAGGGTATCAAGGGACAACAAATACGCTTAATTGCAGAGGCGGCAATGGTGGAAATGCTGCAAACGGTGCAAACGGAATAAGTGCCGGCGATGATGATCCCGGTGCAGGTGGCGAGGGCGGTGATGGCGGTAGCGGTGGTGGTGCTGCTATCGGTACAAATGGCGGTGTTGGCTATACTTATGAAAATGCTTATATATATCCATCACCCTGTGGAACTGTAAATGTAGATTCTTCTAATCTACAATTGAACTTAATCGGCGGCTCGAGCGGAAGTGCGGGATATGGCGGTAATGGTGGAAGTAGTGATGGTTGGAGCGTTTTTGGAGCGGCTGCACAATCCGGTGGCGGTGGCGGCGGTGGTGGCGGCGCAGGCTACAGTGGAAAACCAATCGGTACAGGCGGACAAGGTGGCTTTAAGGGCGGATATGGTGGTAGTGGTGTAACTGACGGATCACATCCAAACTATGCCGGTGGCGGCGGTGGCGGTGCCGGCGGAAATGGTTCAATTCGTGGCGGTGGCGGCGGCGGTGGTGCCAGAGTCTGCACATATGCAGGGTGGAGCACCGTATATACGGAACAAGGCGGCAGGGGTGGTAGTCCCGGCTAGTCAGGAAGTTCTGCTTCAATGGATACCGGTTATAGCGGTTCCGAGGGAGAAGATGGATACTATTACAATGGTGACGGCGGTGCCGGTATGTACGGCGGATCAGGAGGTGCCACACCGTCAAATGGCGTGTACGGAAATAACGGTGTCAGTACTAATGAATATGGCGAAACGTCTTATTCAATAGCTTATAAAACGGTTTGTTTTAACGCAAACGGAGGAAGCGGTACCTCCTATAAAATGGTAACGGATAGTAAAGCTGGCAGTTTGCCGACAAGTAACCCAACAAGAACTGACTACACCTTTAAGGGCTGGTCAACATCACCTACGGCATCAACGTCGAATATTACTTCAGATACCTCGTTATGGAATACCGCAAACACATTCTATGCGGTGTGGGAAAGAAATACCTATAACGCAACTATAACAGCCGAGAAGAATGGCATTTCTTGGACAGATGCGGCAAGTGGTCAAGTTGTTTTGTCAACATCTAATACCAATGCAACGGTCGGTCAAAAAACGACAACTGCGTCAAATGGTGTATTCACATTCACCGAAATTGATCCGGCAACCACAATGTATATTTGGGCAAAAAATAAGGCTGGAAACTATGTAAATTCCGGCAGTGTGAGTGCTTCGAGCACAACAGCAACGGTTAATTATTATGATATAAACTTATATATAGGCACAGGAATTAACACCGTGACAGGTGCAGGTACCTATGTAAGCGGTGAAACCGCTAAAATCAGCGCAACGCTATCAAGTGGTTATAATTGGAGCAAATGGAGTGATGATATCACAACAATGACCAACCGGTCTATTTCGGTTGACAAAAAATATGATTTAACAGCATATGCCACACCAATTTCCGCAACTGCTCCAACAGTAAGCACAACGGGAATTTCACTGACATATGGTTACACTACCGGAGATATTTCGGTTACCGCTATACCTGCGACTGGTCATAAAATAGAAGGGTGTCAGTGGTATTCTTGTAATAGCGACGGTAATAATAAAGTCAAGGTATCAGGTGCAACTTCTGCAACCTACAGTATACCGACAGGTAAAGATGCTGGTTCGTATTATTATGTGTGTGATGTTACAACAACAAGAACGGACAATGGACAGACAACAACAGTAACAACAAGTCCGACAACTGCAGTTACTGTAAATAAAAGGCCAATTACCGTTAAAATGAAGGATACATTACGTTCTTTTTCCTTTGCAAACCCTACCTTTGATTTTGAAATTAAAGAGGGTGAGCTTAAAAACAGCGATTTGATTTCTGCGCTTGCAGTTACAGGTGCAACAGCTGCAACTTTGACATCGAATGTAGGGACTTATGATATCACAGGAACAAGTACAAGTGCAAACTATGATGTTACGGTAGAGAGCGGAACTCTTAGCATAATCCAAAAAAATACCAAGTCAACTGACTTTGACTATGATATATCTTTGCCAAAGACGTATAACGGAAATGAACAAGGCGTATCCGTGACACCAAAGTATGGTACGGCAAACATTACGGTATATTATGAAGGAGTAGCGCCGACAAGCTATACTAAGTCCACTACTCCACCAACAGTGCCCGGAACATATAAATTATTAATAGATGTGTTAACCGCAACAAACTATCAGGACATATCAGATTTAATTCTGGGTGACTACACAATTAACAAGGCTGATGTAGGCGGTATTGCCATATCCTCAAGCAAAAGCCCAAGCATTTATGAGGACGAAATAACTCTTAGAGTTACAGTAAATAAGGCAGGAAACGGTACTGTACCAACAGGAAATGTCGTTTTAAAAGACGGAGCGATTACGCTAATTAATGGCGTTGGTTCATTTACGACGAGCACCTTGGATGCTACAACGCATTCCATTACAGCGGAGTATCAGGGTGACAGTAATTACAATCCGAAAACATTAAATCCATTAAGTCAGGTTGTAAACCAAAAACCTATTGACTTTACAATATCAGGTAAGGAACAGGTATATGACGGTACAGCAAAGGGTATAAGTATAGATGAAACAGCAACCCTGCTTACCGGATCAGACTTTAGTATAAAATACTATCTTGTAAATGAAAATGAAGATATTTTGACAAGCATAACACCTGTTACGAGAGCGGTATCTACTGCAAAATATCTGTATGTTATAGACTTTGCAGGCGCAAATTCAAATTACATAATAAATAAAAAATTTGAGGTTTTAAATACGGATATACCGAATATTACAAGCTATGATAATGTTGGGTATATGACGATAAAATCCCAGACAGCACAGCAAAAACCAA
>CAZYYT010000059.1:0-11305 GCA_964651775.1 uncultured Oscillospiraceae bacterium
CATTGATTTGCGTGTCGCATAACCTCAGTTAGAAATTCTTTCTTATCCATCTTTCATTTCCTCCATTCATTGTAATTTCATATTAAAGCTTTCATTCTCGGTTTCAACTTCATTCACAGTAAATCCATCAAGCTTATTTTCAACATAATCTGAAAGCCAGGTTCCGCTGAATTGTTCATGGGTTTGTATTCTCCATATCGCTAACTTACCAATATCCAATTTTACATTTTCGGTAAATGGGAATAAGATATTAGTTAACTCCTCATGCCTGAATGCACAACAGTCAAAGGCATTAAATTTTGTGTTGCCTAAAAGGATGTTTGATTCCGTGAGCAATTCATTAATTCCATCAACCCACTCATCAAGATCACCTCCGCAGCCCTGCAAGACCAAACCTTCTTTTCCGTTCATACCTCTCAGTGAATCACTTGATGTTAGTTTTACGCTCATAATTGATTTCCTCCGTTTCCTTAATTTTGGGTATAAAAAAAGAGGATAACCTCTGTTTAAGAAATTATCCTCATCATTTATATCTATTTAATTTTATGTTTGTCGTCCGTTCATATCCGTGAAGAGTTTATGCCGTTTTTTATGCTCAAATTCGTCTTAAATTTGATGTCGCTCGTTCAAACCCTGTCCAAAAGGGGGCGATATCTACCAAAAAACTTTTACTCGATTTTTTTGAAAAAGTCCGCAAACCCGCAAAAAAACTGAACGATTTAGATGATATCTAAATCGTTCAGATCGTATGGCTCCCCCTGTTGGACTTGAACCAACGACCTTTTCTGTCAAAAATATAGTCGCACTGCTATGCTACCGCTTGCACTACTCCTTATTTTTTCCGAACTCACACTCACTTCACCTGCTACAAGCAGCGTTCGTGTTCGTTCCAGTTAACAGCCGCGTGTGACTTGCGACTGAGCTAAGGAGGAATATGTGATTGTTAAATAAACTTTGCGGAGGAATATGTGATTAAAAATCTCTAATCACAGTAATTATATCACTTGTTTTTTAAAAATGCAATAGGTTATTTTAAATTTTTTGTTCTAAATTTGTTTAAAATTTTTGTTCTAAATTTGTATGTTGTAATAACACTAATTGCAACATAAATTTCAGCAGTTAATCCCGCTGTGCCACCACCTATAAATATAATGTCTTACAGAAAACCACCCTTAATATCCATTATTAATTTGAATCTTTTCCTAAAAAAAGATAAAATACGCTATTGTTAAAAGAAAGTTAATAATTTGATTATTTTTTGTATGCATTCGATGTGTATTATGGTAATATAGATTACAGGGAGGTTGAGAACATGAATGACGAATTTGAAAATGTAAACAGCATAAACGAGGAAGTGAATGAAACAGAGAATTTCGAAAATCCGAGTAACGATGAAATTAAATCCCAAGAAGTTGATGATGAAAATAACTTAGGAGATAATTTTGAAGAGGCTGATTTCACTGTTAAAAGTCATAGCTCGGAAAAGAAAAAGAGAACATGGACAAGAGTTGTGGCGCTTTCACTCGTTGCAGGAATTGTGGCGGGCACAGGGTTTAGCTTTACATCAGAAATCGCAAGAAAATTTGTTCTTTCCAATATTCCCATTGGATCAACAAAGGTTATGCTTTCTGAGTCGAAGGATCAGAAAGATGAATCATCTGCCATTGCAACTATTGCAGAGGAGTGTATGCCTTCAATTGTTGCTATAACAAATCGTGGTGAGTCTGATGTTATGACCTTCTTTGGAAGATACACCCAGGAAAACACAAGCTCCGGCAGTGGTATCATCATTGGAAAAAACGAAAATGAGCTTCTTATTGTTACAAACTTTCACGTTGTAGCTAATTCAAAAGAACTTAGCGTTATCTTTAGCCCCGTTGAAGAAAAGCTTGAGAGTGTACAAAATGAGGCCGGCGCATCATCAGTACTTAAAAATAATAAAAACATCCCGAATGCAGTTGTAAAGGGTTATAATTCAGATAAGGACCTTGCTGTTATTGCCGTTAAGTTAAAAGACATCCCTTCAGAGATTTTCTCGAAGATTAAAACTGCAACAATAGGTGATTCATCAAAACTAAAGCGTGGTGATAGCGTTATTGCCATCGGAAATGCCCTTGGTTATGGTCAGTCTGTTACAACGGGCATAATAAGCGCTGTTAACAGGAAAATTACAATGGAGGCATCAAATGGAACAAGTCTTGTGACAAATGCCTTTATACAGACAGATGCCGCAATTAACCCCGGTAATAGTGGTGGTGCGCTTCTTAATATGAAGGGCGAGCTTATAGGAATAAACTCTGTTAAAATAGCTTCAAACGGTGTTGAGGGAATGGGATATGCTATCCCTATAAGTGATGTAGGAAACATTATAGATGAGCTTATGATTAAAAAAACGAGAAACGTTGTAGATGAAGATAAGCAAGGCTTTTTAGGAATCACAGGCTCTGAAGTAACATCTTCTGCGGCAGAAAGCTTTAATATGCCAATGGGTGTATTTGTATCGTCTGTTATGGAAGGTTTAGCAGCTGATAAGGCAGGCATTAAAAAGGGCTACATCATTACAGAAATTGACGGATACAAAGTAAGCACAATTGCCGATATTCAGCAAAGATTGACATACTATAAAGCAGGCGAAAAGGTTAAGGTTACTGCAAATGTACAATCGGAAAAAGGGTATAAAGAAAAGGTATTTGAGGTTAAGCTTAGTAATCGTTCAGAAAGTATTGAAGAAGCGGAAGAATAAATATTTTCCAAAAAATGTATTGACAATGCTTTATTTGTGTGATACTATGTGAACAATAAATTTTTAAGGAGAAAAAAGATGACAATTCTTACTATCGCATTTGCATATTTTTACTTTTACTTTATCTATTCAAAAAGTAAAAGTGATATTTGCTGCGATTAAATAAGAGTTATAATTTTTTGATACTTAAAGCTCTGCAGTGATCATCACTGCAGAGCTTATTTTATTTTAAAGGAGTGTATGAGATGATAGTAGTAGTAAACAACGACGCACAAAAAGAACAATTTGACAATCTTGTAATGTGGATTGAAAGCCAAAATGTAAGGGTGCATATTTCAAAAGGTGAATTTACAACGGTTCTTGGACTTATTGGAGATACAAGCCGTGTTGATACGGAGCTTTTAGAGGGGCTTGACATAGTGTCGCGCGTTATGCGAGTTACGGAGCCTTTTAAAAACGCCAACAGAAAATTTAAAACAACTGACACCTCTATAGATGTGGGAAATACAAAGATCGGTGGAGGATACTTTGCAATGATTGCAGGCCCCTGCTCCGTTGAAAGTGAAGAACAAATTATTGAGATTGCCAAAAAAGTTAAGGCGGCGGGTGCAACACTTCTACGTGGTGGTGCGTTTAAGCCAAGAACATCACCCTACGATTTCCAGGGCCTTCGCGGTGAGGGGATAGAGCTTCTTTTGAAAGCGAAAAAGGAAACGGGCCTTCCCATAGTAACAGAAATTATGAATACGGATCATCTTCCGCTTTTTGAGGATGTTGATGTTATTCAGGTTGGTGCAAGGAATATGCAGAACTTTGAAATGCTTAAAGAACTTGGCAAAACCAAAAAACCGGTTTTAATAAAGCGCGGACTTGCAAACACACTTAAAGAGCTTTTGATGAGTGCTGAGTATGTTATGAGTGAGGGTAATGAAAATGTTATCCTTTGCGAAAGAGGTATAAGAACATTTGAATCCTACACAAGAAACACGCTTGATATTTCCGCAGTGCCTATGCTTAAAGAGCTTAGCCACCTTCCTATTATTGTTGACCCAAGCCACGCAAGTGGAATTTCAAAGTTGGTTAAGCCACTTTCTTTATCTGCGGCGGCAGTTGGCGCAGACGGACTTATGATAGAGGTTCATAACGACCCCCAGCATGCGCTTTGTGATGGAGCACAATCACTTACTCCCGAGCAATTTAGTGATGTTTCTAAATCAGTACAAAAAGTGCTTGACGCAATTTTGTAAGGGGGCATTTTTATGAAAATTGGAGTAGTTGGATTGGGGCTTATCGGCGGATCGATAGCAAAAGCATTTTCTTCACTTGAAAATACAGAGGTTTTAGGTTATGATAAAGAAAAGAGTGTTTGTTTATGCGCTAAACTGGAGAGTGCAATAAAAGAAGATTTGACACCGCAAAACATATCAAAGTGCGATTATGTTATAATTGCACTATACCCAAAGGATACAATAGCTTGGCTTAAAGAATTTGCCCCAAGCATTTCAAAAAGCACTATTGTAATAGATTGTGGTGGTGTAAAGAGAGAAATTTGCAAAAAATGCTTTGCACTTTCAAAAAAATATGGGTTTAGATTCGTTGGTGGCCATCCGATGGCGGGCACACAATTTTCGGGGTTTAAACATTCAAGAGCATCTCTTTTTACGGGGGCTTCAATGATTTTAGTCCCTGATAAACAAGAAAAAATAGAAACGCTTGAAGAGGTAAAATCGCTTTTCGTAAGCATTGGATTTAAAGGCATTACTATTACGTCACCTGAGAAGCACGACAAAATTATCGCCTACACATCACAGCTTGCCCACATTGTATCAAGTGCATATGTAAAAAGCCCCAACTCTATGGTACACAAGGGGTTTTCAGCAGGTAGCTATAAGGATATGACAAGGGTTGCAAAGCTTAATCCCGAAATGTGGACGGAGCTTTTTGAAGCAAATAGTGAAAACCTTGTATTCGAAATAAACCATCTTATCGATGAACTTCAGAATTATCGCGATGCAATAGAAAATAAAGATACAGAAAAACTAAAATCCCTTCTTCAGGAAGGAACAAAAATAAAAGAAAGTATTGGTTGATATGCAAAAAATATTGATAGATGCGTCAAAAAAATACCATGTACACGTAGGCAAGGGAATTATTGAAAGTGTGGGAAAGCTTTCCAAAGAATGTTCGCTTTTTGGTAAAGCGGCAGTTATTTCTGATACAAACGTGTCACCACTTTATTATGAAAAGGTGAAAAAATCACTTACAGACAGTGGCTTTGAGGTGCATGGCTTTGTATTTGAAAGTGGAGAGAAGTCAAAAAATGCTACAACATATTTAAGCATTGTAAATTTTATGGCTGAAAATAAATTCTCCCGAAATGATACTGTTTTTGCACTTGGTGGCGGTGTTGTGGGTGACATTTCGGGCTTTTGTGCCGCAACATATATGCGTGGTATAAATTTTGTTCAGCTTCCGACCAGTTTACTTGCAATGGTGGATTCCTCTGTCGGTGGGAAAACTGCCATAGACCTTGAAATCGGTAAAAATCTTGTTGGTGCATTTTATCAGCCAAAGCTTGTGGTGTGTGATGTTGACCTTCTTAAAACACTTCCAAAGTATTATTTTAATGACGGCATGGCAGAGGTTATAAAGTATGCGATGATACGTGATGATGCACTTTCCACCTTAATTTTAGGTGATATAGCAGAAAACATAGAAAAAATAATTGCGAGATGTATAGAAATAAAGGCGGAGATTGTTAAAGAGGATGAGTTTGACGGCGGCTTAAGAAAAATCCTCAACTTCGGCCACACAATCGGCCATAGTATTGAGATGCTTTCAAACTTTACGCTTTCCCATGGGAGGGGCGTTTCTATCGGAATGCATGTGGTTACAAACGCACTTGAAAAGCGTGGGGAATGCGCACCCGGTACAACAATGCACCTTTCTAGTATGCTTGATAAATTTGATCTTCCAAAGACAAGTGAATTTTCGATAGAAGATATATACAAAGTGGCACTGCACGACAAAAAGGCCGAGGGAAAAACAATAGATATTGTTGAGACAGTTGCCATGGGTAAAGCCAGATACAGAAAAATAGGCATAGATGAGCTTAAAAATATAATTAAAGAGGGGATTTGCTGATGGATATAACACTTTCACATAAATCCCTTTGCGGTAAGGTTTGCGCGCCACCTTCAAAATCATTCATGCACAGGGCGCTTATTTGTGCAGCCGCATCAAAAGGTGAAACCTCTATAAAATGCAGCAAAATATCTGATGATATTCGTGCAACGGGGGAGTGTCTTGAAGCACTTGGGACAAGTGTTATATATAATAAGGAAGAAATCCGAGTTGGTGAAACTAAAAACAGTGAAAAACACGTAAAATTAGATTGCAAAGAAAGTGGCTCAACCCTTAGGTTTATGCTTCCATATGTTGCCTCACTTGGGAAAAGCGTAACACTTACAGGCGCACCAAGACTTGGCAAAAGGCCACTTGGCCCCTTATGTGATTCCCTTAGGACTCACGGGGTGGATATAAGGTATGGTGAAAGCTCATTTCTTCCGAGCGAAATAAGTGGCAAAATGGATTGTGGTGAATACGAAGTTAATGCAACCATAAGCTCGCAATTTATTTCGGGGCTTATAATGGCACTTGCAAATTGTGGCGGAGGCACCGTTTTTACAAAGGGTAAAATTGTGTCAGGCCCGTATATTGATATGACAATAGATGTACTAAACCGCTTCGGAGTTGATGTTAAGCGTGATGGAAATGCTTTTATAATCCCCAACAAACCATTTAACGCACCAAAGGAAATTGTAGCTGAGGGTGACTTTTCAAACGCGGCATTTTGGCTTGTTGCAGGTGCAATCGGTGGTGATATTGTGGTGGAAAATATACCACAAAAAACCACCCAGGGTGATAAAGAAATAATAAATATTCTTTCAAAAATGGGCGCAAGCTTAGAGATAAACGAAAACAGCGTAAGGGTGAAAAAGTCAAAACTGAGGGGTACTATAATAGACGCAGAAAGCATCCCCGACTTGGTCCCTGTACTTAGCGTTTTGGCGTGTTATGCAGAAGGGGAAACAGTATTTAAAAACACCAAACGCCTACGTGAAAAGGAAAGCGACAGGGTAGAAGCCATCCTTTCAATGATAAACAGCCTTGGCGGTAATGCTAAAGCTGATGAAAATACTATTACAATAAAAAATGCACAGCTTCACGGTGGCACTGTAGATAGCTTTAATGACCACAGAATTGCAATGTCCGCGTCGGTAGCGTCTGTAATTTCAAGTGGTGATGTTACAATAAAGGGTGCAGAAGCGGTAAATAAATCATATCCTGATTTTTTTGAGAAATTCCACGATTTGGAGGGGTAAAAATGAGCTATTCATTCGGTAAAAAGATAAATGTCAGCATATTCGGACAATCGCACTCCAAGGTGATGGGTGTTTTGATAGAGGGGATACCCGCAAACTTTAATGTTGATGAAGAGGCGCTGTCAAAATTTATGATGCGCCGCGCCCCCGGGCAGGATGAATTTTCCACCACACGAAAAGAAGCTGACGAGGTGCATTTTGTATCAGGCATTAAAAATGGCAAAACCTGTGGTGCACCGCTTTGTGCAGTTATTTATAACACAAACACACGCTCAAAGGATTATGATAATATAAAATTCATCCCCCGTCCGTCGCACGCAGATTTTGCCGCTTGGGCACGTTTTGGTGATGCGCATGATGTGAGTGGCGGTGGCCAATTTTCGGGCAGACTTACCGCTTGTATGTGCATTGCAGGGGGGATTTTAAAGCAAATGTTTGAGGAAAAGGGCATTTTTGTAGGTGCGCATATTGCATCTATTGGTGGTGTTAAGGACGACCTCTTTGATATGGTAAATGTTTGTGAAAAGGATTTTGTGGATGAAAAGCCCTTCCCCGTTTTAAATGATGAAAAGGGGGAGCTTATGAAGGAGGCCATACGCGAAGCAAGGCTTGATGGTGACAGTATCGGTGGCATCGTTGAGTGTGCAATATGTGGCCTTGATGCAGGTATTGGAGATACGCTTTATGAGGGCATTGAGGGGAAAATTTCATCTTCTGTTTTTGCAATCCCTGCAGTTAAGGGTATTGAATTTGGCAGTGGATTTATGGGAAGCAGTACCCGTGGCTCTGAAAATAACGACGCATTTCATGCTATAGATGGCAAAATAAAGACAAAAACTAATAACCATGGAGGAATACTGGGCGGAATTACATCAGGCATGCCTATCGTTTTCCGCACCGCATTTAAGCCAACCCCCTCAATCGCTAAGGAGCAGGAAAGTGTTGACCTTAAAACAATGCAAAATACAAAGCTTGTTATAAAAGGCAGGCACGACCCCTGCATAGTAAAGCGCGCCGTACCCTGTGTTGAGGCGGCGGCACTAATCGCACTTGCAGACTTGATTTTATAGAAAGAAGGTAAAAAAATGCTTAGTGAGTATAGAGCGGAGATAGATTTAATAGATAAAGAGCTTGTAAAACTTTTCAAAAAAAGAATGAATGTAGCAAAAAAAGTGGCAGAATACAAAAAGGAAAATGGCCTTTGCGTATTTGACAGCGAGCGTGAGCGTAAGCTTCTTGAAAAGGTGGAGACGCTTGCAGGGGAAGAATTTGGCGACTATACAAGAAAGCTCTACAGTTCAATTTTTGAGCTTAGCAGGGCATATCAAAATAAAATGATTTTGGGTAGCGGTGCTATTACAAAGGATATAGAAACAGCAATTAAAAGCACACCCCAGCTATTTCCACAAAAAGCGGTTGTTGCTTGTCAGGGGATTGAGGGGGCGCACTCATCACACGCTTGCCAAAAGATATTTGAAAAGCCATCAATTATGTATTGCCAAACATTTGAGGCGGTATTTCAAGCTGTTGAAAGTGGATTGTGTAGGTATGGTGTTGTGCCACTTGAAAATAGTACTGCAGGCTCTGTAAACCAGATATATTCACTTATGTCAAAATACAAATTCAGTATTGTTCGCAGTACAAAAATGCAGATAGAGCATTGCCTTCTTGCGAAAAAGGGTGTTAAGCTTTCTGATATAAAAGAGGTTTATTCTCATCCGCAGGCAATTTCACAGTGCAGTGAATTTTTAAATACACTTGATAAAAGCGTTAAGGTAATCCCTTCAGAAAACACTGCCATCGCCGCAAAAATGGTTAAGGAGTCAGAAGATAATAGTGTAGCTGCAATTTCTTCAATAGAATGTGCACAGCAATATGGCCTTGTTGTGTTAAACAGCTATGTGCAAAACACCAAAAACAACTACACACGCTTCATCTGTTTTTCAAAGAATCTTGAGATTTACCCCGGTGCCGACAAAACAAGCCTTCTTATAAAAGCACCACATAAACCCGGTGCGCTTTATAGTGTTATGGCATATTTTTATACCTTTGGAATAAATATTCTTAAGCTTGAAAGCCGCCCAATACCTGAAAGTGACTTTGAGTTTATGTTTTATTTTGACCTTGAGGTACCCGTTTATTCAGACAAGCTTACAAGGGTGATGGACCAGCTTATCGAGGCTTTAGGGGAAGAGCATGTTAGATATTTAGGGAGCTACAGAGAAGCATGAGAAAAATTTATCTTATTGCAAAAAAATTGTCACACTCTTTTTCGCCGATGATACATAAAGAGCTTGCTGACTATAGCTATTCTTTAAAAGAACTTGAAGAAAACGAGCTTGAGCTGTTTTTTAAAAAACGTGAGTTTGATGGACTTAATGTAACAATTCCATATAAAACAGAGGTTATAAAATACCTTGACGAAATATCCCCAGAGGCAGAAAAAATCGGTGCGGTAAATACCATTTTAAACAAAAATGGTAAGCTTTACGGATATAACACCGATTACTATGGCTTTAGCTATGCCACCAAAAATTCAGGCGTAGACCTTTTTGGGAAGGATGTTGTTATAATAGGAAGCGGTGGTGCATCAAAGCCCGTGGCACTTGTTTGCTATGATATGGGCGCAAAAAGCGTAAGGGTGCTTAGTCACAGTGAAAATAAAGAGGGCAGTGTAGAAAAATTTTATGGCTGTGATGTGCTTGTAAATGCAACGCCTGTGGGGATGTATCCCAAAACTATGCAAAGCCCCGTGGAGGTAAGTAAGTTTAAAAATTGTGCGTTTGTTTTTGACCTTATATATAACCCATCACAAACAAAGCTTTTGATAGATAGCAAAAAGCTTAACAAAAAAACGGTTAATGGACTTTCCATGCTTGTATCACAAGCAAAGATGGCATCTGAAATATTTACCGACGAAAAAATAGCGGATGATAAGATTGAAAGCATAATAAAGCTTATAGAAAATCAAACGCTTAATATAATGCTTATAGGTATGCCCGGCAGCGGAAAAACTACAATAGGCAGGCTATTAGCCGAAAAGCTTGGAAGAGAGTTTATAGATACGGATGAATTTATTTCAAAGATGGGCACTACCTCTGAAGAAATTATTAAAGAAAAAGGGGAGTCAGTCTTCAGAAAAATCGAAACAAACGCGCTTTCGGATATTTCAAAAGAAAGCGGACTTGTTATTTCTACCGGTGGCGGAATTGTGACAACGCCGGAAAATTTTGATTTATGTAAGCAAAATTCATTTGTGGTTTTCTTAAAGCGTGATATAAGCCTTCTTGAAAAAACAGGCAGGCCACTTTCAGAAGGCGAAAATGCACTTGAAAAGCTTTACGATAAAAGGCTTTCGTTATATGAAAAATTCTGCGATGCTTCAGTAGAAAATAACAAATCCCCCAATCTTTTAGCAGAGGATATAATAAATAAATTTTAAAATAGGTGATAATATGAAAATTCTTGTTATTAACGGCCCTAATTTAAATATGCTTGGCATCCGTGAGCCTGATGTTTACGGAAAAAATACTTATAGTGATTTAGTGGCTTTTATAGAAGAAAAGGCGAAGAGTATGGGTGACGAAGTTGCCTTTTATCAATCAAATCACGAGGGAGATATTGTAGACGAAATACAAAATGCCTATCAAAAATTTGATGGTATCATAATAAATCCTGCGGCTTATACACATACTAGCATTGCGATACTTGATGCTCTTAAAGCGGTCGGCATAAAAACTGTGGAGGTACATCTTTCGGATATAAACGAAAGGGAAGAATTTAGAAAGACCTCGTATGTTTCGCTTTATGCTGAAAAGACAATATGTGGCAAGGGATTTAACGGGTACACAGAAGCAATTGATTACCTTCATAAAAAATCCTAAAAATATAAAAAAAAGCTTGACTTTTTTGCGCCGCTATATTATAATTCATTTTGTGTCAGCTAGAACTGATATATGGCGGCGTAGCTCAGTTGGCTAGAGCAAACGGTTCATACCCGTTAGGTCGGTGGTTCGAGCCCACTCGCCGCTACCAAATTGGCCCGTTGGTCAAGCGGTTAAGACACCGCCCTTTCACGGCGGTAACACGAGTTCAAATCTCGTACGGGTCACCATCAAAATATGGGAGCATAGCTCAGCTGGGAGAGCATCTGCCTTACAAGCAGAGGGTCATAGGT
>CAZYYT010000060.1:0-7320 GCA_964651775.1 uncultured Oscillospiraceae bacterium
TTTATCTATAGGCTTTGTAAACAGGCTTACTACAGGCACAATTACAAGGTCCAAAAGCATAACTGTAACACCACAGTTAATTGATGATTTTAAGATTTCGGGGAAAATGCTTGGCACAAGCATATTTAAAGCCATAACACCAACACCGAATATAAAGCTTACCCATACAGCCGCTTTGGTTGTTTTCTTCCAGTACAGACCATATAGGAAGGGTGCAAGGAACGCACCTGCAAGTGCCCCCCAAGAGATTCCCATAAGTTGTGCAATGAAGGTAACATTAGACTTATACTGCATAATTGCTATAAGTGCAGAAACAATTATAAAGAACGCAATAAGAATACGAATAATAAGAAGTTGCTTCTTCTGGCTCATATTCTTTACAAGATTGTCTTTAATAAAGTCAAGAGTAAGCGTTGAGCTTGATGTAAGAACCAGTGAAGAAAGGGTTGACATTGAAGCTGCAAGAACAAGTACAATTACAATTGCCACCAAAAATGGTGAAAGATGTGAAACCATACTAGGGATAATAGCATCAAATCCAAGACTCTTTACGTCAACATCAAAAAGTCTGCCGAAGCCACCAAGAAAATAGCAACCACCTGCAACAATCACTGCAAATATAGTTGAAATAACTGCGCCCTTTTTTATTGACTTTTCACTTTTAATTGAGTAGAACTTTTGTACCATCTGGGGAAGGCCCCAAGTACCAAGTGATGTAAGAATTACAACAAAGAATAGATTAGCCGGCTCCGGCCCGAATAAGGATGCATATGCTCCTTGAACATCAGGGTAATCACCTGCAATGTTTGAAAGTGCTTCTATAGAGCCCATAAATCCACCATTAATCGAAAGCACAGATGCAATTACCATGACAATACCGACAAGCATTATAATACCCTGAATAAAGTCATTAATTGCAGTTGCCATATATCCGCCTGCAATAACGTAAACTGCCGTAAGAATTGCCATTGCAATTACGCACACCGAATAATCAATTCCCGGGAAAGCTGTTGAAAACAGTCTTGAAAGGCCGTTATAAAGCGATGCAGTGTAAGGAATTAAAAACACAAACACTATAAGTGATGCACCTATTTTGAGGGCATTACTCTTATACCTTTTACCGAAGAATTCCGGCATTGTTGCGCTGTCAAGCTTACGGGACATTAATCTTGTTCTTCTGCCAAGCACTATCCACGCAAGTAGTGAGCCAAGCACTGCATTTCCGATACCAATCCAGGTTGCAGCAATACCATACTTCCAACCGAATTGTCCTGCGTATCCAACGAAAATAACTGCCGAGAAATACGAAGTACCATAAGCAAAAGCTGTAAGCCATGGTCCAACGTTTCTGCCACCCAGAACAAACCCGTTTACATCTGTTGAATGTTTTCTACAGTAAAATCCAACAAGAATCATAATTGCGAAAAACACTACTAACATTGATACCTTAATAAACATTTTTACCACCCTATTTCCGAGAAAAGGAAACAAAAATCCCGTCCTCAATTAATAATTGAGGACGGGAACTATAAACCCGTGGTACCACCTCAGTTCGCCACTACCTCACGATAGTAGCCTTTACGGGTACATCATACCCTTGTTCTATAACGGGAACACCCGTTGCAGCCTACTCGCTTCCTTTTGGTGCACTGCTCCTGAAATGTATTCAGCATACTCCTCACCCCTGTCTCGCACCACCCGACAGTTCTCTCAACGCTAATAACATGCCTACTTGTTTTCAATCATTGCATTTATTTTAATTTACCACTTTTTTTTGACTATGTCAACAAATTTCTAAAAAAATCTTGATGTTTTATCTTTTAAATCGACAATTTCAAGTATTTTCTCTGTTTTTGAATTGTTTTGTGTTTCCTTCGCGGTTTCAATCACGCGAGTTATTCTTTCTTTTTTGAATAACAGAATTTTCACCCATCTTACCACCCAAAGCACAGCAAGGAGATATGGTGCTTTATGAAGAATGGGATACATGCTTTTCATTTTCTCAAGTGGCGGAAATGTACGATACAAAATATACTTAAGCTTTCCAAGTAAACCTTTATTTCCACCAAATCTCATTTTTACACCACCGGTGCCATCACCATAGGTGCTCCCATTTAATATGTGTTCTATTAGTCCTATTTCTTCATCGGTAAAATCCTGCTTATCAAAAAGCTTTTGTGAGATTATCTCTGTTAAGCTTACAAACTTTACAATACCAAGCTTTTCAAATTCCTCATTAAGATAATCTCTATCCATATTATCGTGCTTTGTATTATACATATAAATATCTGCCATTTGCCTTATTCCGCCACCCTCCAAAAGAAAGTGCTTCACGAAGTGCAAAATTATGTAGATGTAATTGTCTTCAGCATTAAAACTATGCCTGTAGCCGTCCTCAGTTTTAAGTCTTTCCCATCCTTCGCCATAGTAATCTTTTAAAAATGAGTTCGGTGGTGTAAGAGCATAATGAAGTTCAAGCGTAACATTACCGTTTTCATATTCATAGTGATTTTCACCTACTTCACGAAGTGAAAACTTTAGTTCCTCTGCAATTGCTTTCACATCATCAGTACGACTGATGTCATAAAAAATATCCACATCACAAGAAGAGCGCATTTCCTCTTCGGGATAGCATTCTCTAACACATTGCCCCTTTACGGGAAGATGGCGGATTTTCTTATCCGAAAGTTTTTCAGAAACCACCTTAAGGTAATGCTTTTGTTTGTGTAGCTGCATCACAAGAGACATAAAATGATTTTGAAGATGAATTCTAAACCCTTCAGGAGCATCAATTTTCCCCTTTTCAACCGCATAATAAAGAAGAGGAACGACACTATGCTCACAAGCTAAATTATACACATCACGCCATGGTGTGCCACTATATTCAATTGGATAATTTTCATTTAGCACACCACGAATAAGTGTTACCAAGCATTTTTGAGCATCAGTCATGATTCCACCTTATTTTTGAAGAGTTTTCATAAACGCTTCTTTATTTTCTATAGGAGTTTTAGTAGGTCTTCCAAGGTCATCTCGTGCACCGATTGCACACTTAACCTCAATAAATGAAAGTTCTCCCTTGTTTTTAGCTATACTTAGCGCATCATCAAGTGCTGAAAAGTTATCAACACATACTGCATTTTTATATCCGCAACCCTCTGCAATTTTAACCAAATCAATTTTCCCAGATACGGTGGGCATTCCTCCAACTGTTTCATGTGCAGAGTTATTTATAACAATATGCACAATGTTTTTTGGATTATTTGCACCAAGAACCGCCATTGAGCCCATATGCATAAGTGCAGCACCATCGCCATCTATAATCCAAATTTTCTTCTCGGGTTTTTGGATAGCAATTCCAAGTGCAATTGAAGAGCTGTGCCCCATTGAGCCAACTGTCAAGAAGTCATACCCGTGTGACTGGCCATTTGCTTCGCGAATTTCGAAAAGCTCTCTCGAAGCTTTTCCCGTTGTTGAAACAATTATATCCTCGCCACTTACCATCGTGATATGCTTTATTATTTCTTCACGCTTCATATCGTTTGCATTTTGATATTTAACCTTTTGGTCGTACTCAAGCGCACCCTTTTTCACAACAAATGCAACCTGCTTACCTATAGCAAGAAGCATTTTAAAATCATCCATAACAGTGGTAATTTCATCCTCAGTTGTTTCTTTTGTAATAACGAAAGTTTTAATATCCATATCCTCTAGAAGCTTTACCGTAACCTCTCCCTGATATATATGCTGTGGTTCATCATGAACGCCGGGTTCACCACGCCAACCAACAACAAAAATACATGGGATTGCATAAACCTTGTCATTCATAAGAGATGCAACGGGATTTATTATATTACCAATACCACTGTTTTGCATATATACAACGGGTGTTTTTCCCGTTGCCATATGGTATCCGGCAGCAAGTGCCACTGCATTACCCTCGTTAGCCGCAATTATATGCTTATCACTGATTCCATATTCATTCATTAAGTAGTTGCAAAGTGGCTTTAACTGACTGTCAGGCACACCTGTAAAAAAATCATACTCTTTTAAAAAATCAAGCTTCATTATTTAACAATCTCCTCATACATATTTTTAAGACTTTCCTTACTGGGTGTAATAGGATTGTTTGAAAGCCTTGCTACATTTACAGAATCGACAAGCATACTAATGTCATTTTCTCTATTTTCTGAAATTGGCCTATTTATCCCAAACATATCAATCATAGCGTCAAATTTTTCAATAGCTTTTTCTGTGCTTGTGTTGAAAAGCTTTTTTGATATATCTTCAAATACGCTTCTTACATATCCATAGCCACGCTTGTCAATGCAATTTTTTTCATTATCAAGCATAAATCTCCACACACACGGCAAACAAACAGCCACTGCATGTCCGTGAGGAAGCCCATACATAGAAGTAAGCTTATAGCTCATAGCGTGGGCCGCAGTTGTTGCAGTGATATTAATTGCACGTCCTGCATAATTTGCTCCAAGAATAATATTCTCTGCTGCTTCTGATAGGTTTCCCTCTATGTAGGCATCCTTATTTTTAATTATTAGGTCAATCGCCTTTTTTGAATATGAAATGCTTTCCTCGTTAGAATTTACTGACCACCAGGACTCAATCGCCTGGCAAAGTGCGTCAAGCATTGTACATATTTTTTGGTATCTTGGAAGTGTTTTTAAAAGCGAGCTGTCAAGTATTGCAAAATCTGGAACTATGCTTGCGTGCGAAATTGATTGCTTTGAATTATTGTAATAAATAACTGCATGGCGTGTTGATTCACTACCTGTACCTGCAGTTGTAGGTATGCCAACAAGTGGAATTTTACTGTCCTTAAATTCTTGATTTATGTATAAATCGCCTTCATTCATTTTGGAAAATAGCTTTATACATTTAGCTACATCAATGGTGCTTCCCCCACCGACTGCAACTATTGTGTCGCATCCACTTTCATTAAATAGCTTTATACCACTGCATACATCTTCATATAATGGATTTGGCGTAAATGAATCGAACTTTACACACTCAATATTAAGGGAGTCAAAAAAATTTCCGATTGGCAAAAAACCAAATGCACTATCACATACAAGCATAAATTTTTTAGAGCAAAACTCCTTTAAAATTTCACTTGTTTTTTTGTATGTATTCTCCCCTACAATTATTTTTTGACACATAATTACTCCTCCGGAATGAGATTTATGATGTCTTTAATTGACATACACATATCATCCGCCTCTTTAGCTCTGTGATTCACTAGAATTGTTTCAGCAGCTTTCTGCATTGCCGGGAATCCACTTCTTGTAAGCTGATTTGCGTAAATAACAACATTCACGCCACGTGCCTTAAACTCATCCTCTGTAACAGTGTTAAAGGATGTGGGCACAACAACAATTGGTGTTGTAGAATCCTTCTCACGAAATTTTCCCACAAATTCAAATATTTCAGCGGGATCCTTCTTACGACTGTGAATCATTATGCCATCTGCTCCTGCTTTTACAAACGCAAACGCACGTGTGAGGGCATCCTCCATACCACGCTCAAGAATAAGGCTTTCTATACGCGCCACGATCATAAATTCTTTAGTTTTAAGTGCCTTCTTTCCCGCTTTAATCTTTTCACTAAAGTTTTCAATGGTATCCTGTGTTTGTTTTACTTCATTTCCAAAGAGAGAATTTTTCTTAAGGCCGGTTTTATCTTCAATAATCACCATTGAAACGCCCATTCTTTCGAGTGTTTTAACAGTGTACACAAAATGCTCTGTAAGTCCACCTGTGTCACCATCAAATATAATTGGTTTTGTGGTAACCTCCATAATATCATCGATGGTGCGGAAGCGTGATGTCATATCAACAAGCTCAATATCGGGCTTACCCTTTGCCGTACTATCACAAAGGCTTGATACCCACATTGCATCAAACTGATATGTCTTTCCGTCCTGAAGCACTTTAGTCTTTTCGGCAATAAGGCCTGTGATACCACTATGCGCTTCAATTGCACTTACACAGCCTTTCATATTTATAAGCTTTCTTAATCTGCCACGACGAACGTCGGGCATTGAAAGCTTTTCACGAGAGAGCTTTTCAAGCTGATCATATTTATCATCTTTTGAGTAAGGGAATTCCACAAGCTTTCCGCCATATTCGTTAAGGCATGAAATAACCTCATCACGAACAGGCTTCTGGAAGCCCTCTCTCCAATCATCACCATGAACAACAAAATCGGGCTTTATTGCTTTTATGTTTTCTTTATAGCTAAGCTCTTTTTGTTCAACAACCCTATATACTCCGTTGATGTTTTCAACAAGTGACTTTCTTTCTTCATAAGGAAGAAGTGGGAAACGCTTATAGCTTGCAATAGCTTCATCTGAAAGCACACCTATGGTAAGTTTACCAAGCTTCTGTGCTTTTTTAATTATTGCAATATGACCACTATGTATTAAATCTGTTGAAAAGCTCATATAAACAGTGCGATTTTCAACTTCTTTCAATTTACGAGATACAATTTCTAAATCCTCAGGGTTATCTATTTCACTGCAAAGAGCATCCTTCACATCAAGTGGAAGAACGTTGCAATCACCTGAAATTTCATTAAACGCATTTTCTGCATAGCAGGTGGTTTTATCATTTTCACAAAACTCACAGATTTTATCAAGCCACTTGTTCCAATCCCCTTTAGTAAGCTTGTACAAGGGCTGTGCCGCATAGGCATTTTCAAAAAATTCAATGCCAACTTTTTCGATTTTTTCCGCTGATATTACTGCCTTAAAATCCTTTTCCGGAAGCAAAAGTGTGGTGCTGATTGTCATACAGCTTCCATCAAATGAAGCCACATCATCGAAAACGGTTTCCTCAAAAACAAGGTCTCCGTGCATTAAAACAACTTCCTCGTCCTTAAGAATCTCCTTCGCGCAGTAGATTGAGTATATATAGTTTGTCTTGTCATAAATGGGGTTTTTTACATAGCTTATGTTAAGACCTAAATCAAGAGAATTGCAGTATGAAACAAGCACATCGTCATAATAGCCTGTGGTCATAACAACGTCCTTTATTCCACTTTCCTTAATAAGTCTTAACTGACGACCCAGAATTGTTTCCTTAGAAGAAATCTCTGTCATACATTTTGGATGCTCACTTGTGAGCACGCCCATTCTTTTCCCCAGTCCTGAATTTAAAATTAAAGCTTTTGCAGTAGATGGTGTGAAAATTGAGTTTTTCAATCAATACAGAAATTTTATAAATCTAAATGATAGAGATCTTATAACTCAGGATAGCTTTTTGGAAACTATTAAGCCGTTTTTGGTATTTTATAATAATTTGA
>CAZYYT010000060.1:7330-11258 GCA_964651775.1 uncultured Oscillospiraceae bacterium
TCCAAGGCCAGAATTTAAAATTAAAGCTTTCATGCTTCTTCCCCTCTGCTTTTAACGGATTTTATTATTTTAATTATTCTGTTCCTACTAATAAACAGAATAACAATAAGTGCAATTATTAGGGTATATCTAACGAAAATAAATTTATACAAAATGTTGCTGATCAGTGCAACCGCAATGATTGCAAACGAAAGTGCACCTATATATTTCATATTATATATGCTTTTACCAACAACCTTTTTCATTGCCCAGTAGTCGATTGATGCCTGAATCACATATGAAACAAGCGTTGTATAGCCTGCCGCAAGATATCCAAACATCTTTATAAATATATAGTTTAGCACAATATTTACTACTGCCGCAATAACACTTGCATACATAACATACTTGGGTTTTTTGTAGTAGTACACAACATTTGCATATATGTAATAGCTTGCCTGGAAGAATACACCCGCAACAATCGGCGGTATGACATATACTGCATCTCTGTAGGCCTTTCCTCCCATAATTGCAATTACCTCAGGCGCAAAAAGAATAACTCCTATACAACCTGCGAAAAACACAAGTAAAAGAGGTTGTGTTACCTTTGCAATTTTATCGTGCTCCCCACTTTTGCATTTTTCATAAGTGTATGGAACAAGCGAAGGATTTATTGAGCTCCACACAATCATCACAATTGCAGCAATTGAGTATGCAACACTATAATATGCGGTTTCACTTTCCCCCACTAAATTTGCAATCATTATTTTATCACTTGAATTAAGTACATACGCAGACAAATAATGCGGAATAAGTGGTAAATTGAAAAGAAATGCATATTTCCAGTAGTTTACCTTAGTTTTGCATTTGCTTTTAATCATCAAAAAGATGTAAAAGGTAAAGTAAATTACCAGTGCAACAAAGTATGTTCCATATATTTTTGCCGAAACATTATCAATTTTATCGGAAAGCACAAGTAAAATAGCAGTAAGTGGCATTAAAATTGCCATTAAGACAGTGACAATGAAAGAGCATTTATATTTGTACTCATACCTCTGTCTTGCATTCCAAAAAAGATATGCCGGCTCAAATAAAAATATGACGAACATAAGTATAAGAAACTTAGGTTCGAGGTTTATAAAATTCTTCACGTATGGGAATATAATATAGAAGATCCCTGCACAAACAAATGTTATTAAATTAGATAGAATTAACATAGAAAATGAGAAATCGTCTCTGTCATTTTCAAAGTCAACCATTCCATTGTTAAATACACCTGCCGAAAGCGAGAACGTTGCAATAACACCAATGATTGTTGCCCAAGTTACATAAATTGTAACAGTTCCATACTCTTTCGGTGTGAGAATTCTGGTGAATATAGGTGATGTAATGTATGAAATGCCCTTTGTAATCAATGTTGCAAGAAAAATTGCAACAGATGCTTTTATACCATCGTTAAGTTTTTTTACTTTCATCCCTTCAATTCCTTATTATCCATGTTTGGTTTATAACAGTCCTTTTTGCGGTGTAGGGAACCTTCTTTGTGCTTGGTCCCTTCCAATACACATAATTTTTATCTGGAATTCTCCAACTTTCACCATATCTTTGAGCTAGGTACTCTTCTGATTTTTCAGGAACATTAACCTGTACTCCACCAAAATAGAAGCCCTCAGTTTTATCGATATGGTTACACTCTAATCTTACCAAGTCCATTGTTTCATTATCAAACTTCTTATCCGGATTGTAATATCCCAAGTAACAAACATCAATATCATTTTCTATAAAATAATAACTTACATCAAATTTTATGTCATTTAACACAAATGTATCTTCAATCACACCAATTTCTGAATTCTCAAGTCGCATTGAGTGTTTACATCCTTTTTTCACTAAACTATCTCTTAAATTTTCAACACTTTTGTCATAGTTTACATATACAGCAACATCTATATCGAAATCATATGAAAGCAGATGGCCTTCCCTAATTATTCCAAGCAATGTACCCATATCAAAAAAGAACTTAACCTTGCAATCTGTAAGTATTTCTTGTAAAAGATGAACTGTTTTTTCACCGTAACGCTTAACCTTTTGGTTCCTTTTTTTCAGTTTTCTATCTGCTAAATATGAACGCAATTTTTTATATGAATTAGCTGTAAGCGAGTTATTCCTCAAAAATTTTTTTATATGTTTTATCATTGCCTAAACCTCTTCAAAAAAAGAATCGGGCCTGTTTGGATTAAACTGTTCATTAGCCCACATTACTGTTACCAAATCTTGTATATCCGACAGGTTTATTATGTTGTGTGTATAACCGGGAAGCATATGCACAGCCTCAATTTTCTCACCACTTACCTCGAAATTTAGGATCTCATCACTTCCGATTTTTCTTTGCTGAATTAGAGCCTTGCCAGATACTACAATAAAAAATTCCCACTTTGTATTATGCCAATGCTGTCCCTTTGTAATATTAGGCTTTGAAATGTTAACTGAAAACTGACCGCAATTTTGGGTTTTTAAAAGTTCTGTAAAACTGCCTCTCGCATCCACATTCATTTTCAAGTCAAAAGAGACCTTTTCTTTAGGAAGGTATGAAAGATACGTAGAATACAGCTTTTTAGCAAATGAATTATCTGCAATATCAGGAATCATAAGTGTTTTTGGTTGCTGTTCAAAGGTATAAATCAGGTCAACAATTTCACCAAGTGTAATCTTATGTTGAATGGCTACACCGCAGTATTTTCCGTAGTTATTTTCGTTACCCTTAAGTGCATTTATAAGTTCATTTACAACATCATCTATGTAAACAAGTGTCATTTCGTGTGATCTGTCATTCACTGTAATGGGCAAGTCATTTGCGATATTATTGCAAAATGTTGCCACTGCACTGTTATAATTAGGTCTACACCATTTTCCAAAAACATTTGGAAAACGATATACCAAAACTTTCACATTTTCTTTTTCTGCATATTCAAAAAACAGGTCCTCACCCATTTTTTTGGATATTCCATATGGGTTATCAAGACTTGCCTGTGTTGAAGAGGAAAGCATAACGGGGCATTTATTATTATGTTTTTTTAAAGATCCAATCAGTTGAGATGCAAAACCAAAATTCCCTTCGTTAAACTCCTTCTCTTCTTTAGGTCTGTTAACACCAGCAAGATTAAAAACGAAGTCTGCCTGTCTGCAATATTCTTCAAGTAAATTTGGATCGGAATCTACATCATATTCATAGATATTTTCTATGGTAATTCCACCATAACTTTTGTCTTTTCCTGCCTGAATATTTTTTAGTCCCTCAACAAGATTTTTACCAACAAATCCTTTTGCACCCGTTACTAAAATATTCATTGTTCGCACTCCCAAGCTTCTACCTTTGCCTTTACAAATTCAGAGGTCATAAGCTTTTGTTTTGTCTCTTCTACAGTTAAAAGAGCTGTGTTGTTTGAGTTAAACTCACTAAGACCACTTCTTTCAATATCCCCTTTGTTTAAATACATATCGTAATTAAGATTTCTTTTATCACAGGGTACTCTATAAAAATCTCCCATATCTATAGCATTCTCACACTCTTCATTAGTTAAAAGTGTTTCATACATTTTTTCGCCGTGTCTTATGCCTATTGTGCGAACATTTTCCTCATTGTATTTTTTACCAAAAAGTTCAAGCACAGCCTCTGCTTGTGTTTTAATAGAACAAGCAGGAGCCTTCTGTACAAATATGTCGCCATTTTCGCCATTTTTAAATGCAAACATAACAAGGTCAACAGCTTCATTAAGGTCCATAATAAATCGTGTCATATCAGGGCTTGTAATTGTAATTTGTTCGCCTTTGTTTATCTGGTCAATCCAAAGTGGAATAACGCTTCCACGACTGCACATAACATTTCCGTATCTTGTACAGCATATTGTAGTTTCTGTTGAGCCCATATTTCTTGCTTTAGCAACAACGA
>CAZYYT010000061.1:0-11091 GCA_964651775.1 uncultured Oscillospiraceae bacterium
CCAGTCTTGATACAATCGTAAATGCAAATAAGGGATGGAAATGAAGCATGTCTTTAAAAGGAATCGGTAGATGGTAAATTTCTATATGTTAGTAAATATGATAATTAATATGTATGAAACACCCCCTGCAAAAATAAAATGTATGCAGGGGGGATTTATTATGGATATTGCAATTGCAAAAAAACAAAGGGGAACAGGGCTAATTTCTCGTTCGGTTAAATTGGAGGAGGGAGCTTTTGAATCTGCTTTGGTGCGTGATGGAAAAAGCTCTGTCAAAAAGCTTAAACGATATTTTGAAGACAAGTGTGTGCTTGTGGAAAAAAACACATTTACAAAAGATTCTACACTTCACTTTGTAAAAGAATATAAGACAGATATTTTCAAAGAAGCACTTTGTATACTTCCAAGCGTTGTTTTATCTACAGCGCAAAAATATAAGCTAAATACACCCATTAAAGAAATATATATAATGGCAGCCCCTGTTGATGCTATAGATATAATTATGCAGATCAAAAATATGTCAAGGTTGTTTACCGTTGTTTCGCAAAATGATGATGTCGGGAAAATATACGATGAGCTTTACTTTAAATATGGAACAGTAATCCGACATATTCCATCGTTTGGAAATGCGGATTGGGATAATTCAATTGTAATAAAATATGATGCTTTAGAATCAGTTTTTCCGTGGATTAAAGCACCAATTATTTCCTTTGATGAAGAAAATGCACCAACGGAAAAGCTTATTACTTTAAGAGAAGTATCAATAACGGGGAATAAAATAGAAAAACTATGTGAAGCACTTAATCAAAAGGGGGGACTATACATGTACTCTATTTTAAGTGGTCTTCCCGAGGAAAACTGCAAAATTGACATTAATTCCAAATGTGACAAAATGTTTTTTCTTGACATAAGTGCCATTTAATTATATAATATTTACCAATGTTGATTTATTACAAATTGAAAAGAGGTATTTTTATGGCTAAACAGATTATTCTCACGAGTGAGGGCTTGCAACTATTGCAAGATGAACTCGAAAATCTTAAGACAGTTCGTCGCAAAGAAAATACAGAGGCTATAAAGAGGTCACTTTCTTTTGGTGACCTTTCAGAAAATAGTGAGTATGACGAAGCAAAAAATGAGCAGGCTGAAATTGAAGCACGCATTGTTGAGATAGAGGGAATGCTTAAGAATGTTAAAATTATAGATGAGGAAAGTATTGGCACAGATGTTATCACAGTCGGCTCAAAAGTCAAGGTGCTTGATGCCGAAAGCGGTGATACTGATGAGTATTTAATTATAGGCTCTACAGAGGCTGACCCGACAAGAGGTAGAATCTCTGATGAGTCACCCGTTGGTGCTGCGCTTTTAGGACATAAAACAGATGATGTTGTTTATGTTGATGCGCCTATGGGCAAAATCGAATACAAGGTTATAAGTATTTCAAAATAATTGATTAGCCGTCTTACATAAAAAAGGCGGCTTTTTAGTGTTCAATAAAATAGGATGTGGTATCACATCCTACAGACCACGGACAAACCCGCCTTTTTGAGGCGGGTTTGTCCGTGGTCTGAGGGTTCTCTTCAAAAGAACCCTTTTTTTAAAGCACTCTGTATACACCCACTACTTTTCCCAAAATAGACACACTTTCTACAATAATAGGCTCCATAAAATCATTTTCAGGTTGAAGGCGAAAATGCCCGTTTTCCTTATAAAAGGTTTTAACTGTTGCACTGTCTTCAACAAGGGCAACAACCATTTCACCGTTTCTTGCAACCTCGCACTTTTCTACTATAACATAGTCCCCATCAAGGATACCTGCATTTATCATACTTTCACCCTGAACACGAAGCATATACACATCGTTTTTCTTAGCAAAGTCCATAGGTAGGGGAAAGGTGCGCTCAAGATTTTCCTCCGCCAAAATGGGAAGGCCGGCACTTACCCTGCCGATAACTGGAACTTCAAGAAACTCTGTATCGATTTTTGAAATATTTTTGGGCACACTTTTAGGCGCACTGTTTGTAAGCCTTATACCCCTTGAGCTACCGCGGGATACAGTGATAAATCCATTTTTCTCTAACCTTGAAAGATATCCGTGTACTGTAGAAGGTGAATTAAGCCCAACCGCATCGCCAATTTCACGAACTGTCGGTGGATATCCAACCTCATCAATTTGCTGTTGTATAAAATCAAGAATTTGCTGTTGTTTGTTAATATTAGGTGACATAGAATCCCTCCTTGAATATATTATAACACAAGGAAAAGCAAAATACAAACATTTGTTCGTAAAAATATAAAATTTTTTATAAAATTAGGAATATGTATTTTATATGAAATTTATTGCGTTTAATGGATAAATATGGTATAATGCAAAAGAAGAAAATAAAAGGAGAAATAAAATATGAAAAAAACAATTGCTTTTTTGTTATTATTTACATTGATATTTACTATTTGTGGGTGTCAAAATAATGATGTTGATATTAGAGGTAAATATGAAGATGATACAGCAAATATTTCCTCTAATATATCGAACGAAACAAATTCATCTATAGAAGAATTTTCTTTAGGAAAGATAACGGGGAACGTTTATAAAAGTGATTTTATTGGCATTAGTTATAAGTTAGATGAAAATTGGAGTTTCTATGATGATGAACATATTAAAGAATTAAATAAAATAGCTGTTGATATGGCTGGAGATGAAATTGAGGAGTTGCTTAAGAAAGCTACTATTATCTATGATATGTGTGCCACTGATAGCGACCAACTTAATAATATAAATATAAACCTTGAAAAGATTAGCCCCTCTCAACTCTTATTATTGAATATTGCAGAGAATTTTAAGACTATCGCGCCGATAATCAAAGATGGTTTAAAAAATATGGGATATGAAAATATCAATTATGAAATCGTTAATGTTGAAGTTGATGGAAAAACATTAGATGCTTTACATAATACTGCGGAAATTAATGGTGTAAATGTGTATCAAACTCTCTTCCAAAAGAAATGTAATGGTTATTTAGCAAGTATAACGGTAACTACATATTTCAATGATAATTTTTCTCAGTTGCTTGATAATATCTATTGGACAGAATAATAAATTTAATAAAATATTATTTATTATATTTTATTGTAATTTTCATTAAAATCTTTTTGTGTTTTCTATATTTGCTGAGTAATGATTTAAACTCGTTGTTGAAATTTCAATTTGCAGTTCTATGGTAATTTTGACGAAACAAGAAAATTAAAAAAATTACTAATTTAGTGTTGACAAAAGCCTATTTTCTGTGTATACTATAACATATGTAAAGTTAAATAGCTTTACACATAAAAGGGGGTGCGTCACAGGCTAGTATTATGGAAAAGAATTTAATTTACAGTGAAATGCTTGATATATACAAGGGTCTTCTTACAGAAAAGCAGGTGGAAGCACTAGAATTTTATTATTATCAGGATTATTCCCTTAGTGAAATTGCTGAGCTTATGAATGTTTCAAGACAGGGCGTGCGTGATTTCATTAAGCGCGGGGAGTCTGTTATGGATGATGCGGAGGATAAGCTTCATCTAGTAGAAAAATTTCGCGCATCGGCAAAAACATATGCTGCGGCGCTGGAAATCAAGCAGATAAATAAGAAGCTCGCAGAAAGTCGCAGAATTGATGAGCTTTCAGATGAAATTATGGCGGCTATGAAGTTTGTTGAAAACAGCGAGGTAGAGTAATGGCGTTTGAATCTTTGGGTGAAAATCTCCAAGAAACCTTTAAAAAGCTTAAAGGTCAAGGGGTTGTATCCGAAAAGGATATAAAAGACGCGATGCGTGAGGTGCGCTTTGCACTTTTAGAGGCTGATGTAGGTTACAAGGTTGTTAAAGAATTTGAAAAAAGAGTTTTTGAGAAAGCTACCGACAGTGATGTGCTTGAAAGTCTTACCCCCGGTCAGCAGATTATAAAGATAGTTCGTGATGAGCTTACCTGGCTTATGGGCGGGGCACAAGCAAAGCTTACGGTTTCTTCAAAGTTGCCGACGGTTTATATGCTTGTTGGTCTTCAAGGTGCCGGTAAAACAACAACAGCAGCAAAGCTTGGCGGTGTTCTTAAAAAGCAAGGTAAACGACCGATGCTCGTTGGTTGTGACGTGTATCGTCCTGCGGCTATAAAGCAGCTTCAGGTGGTTGGGGAGTCCCTTGGGCTTGAGGTCTATGCAGACTTTGAAAGTAAAGAACCTGTTGAAATTGCAAAAACTGCAGTAAATAATTGTGATACATCAAGATTTGATACAGTAATTATAGATACTGCAGGCCGTCTTCATATAGATGAAACACTTATGGATGAACTTTTGAATATCAAAAAGGGGCTTCATCCTACTGAAATTCTTTTAGTGGTTGACTCTATGACAGGTCAGGATGCGGTAAATGTTGCGGAAAGCTTTGATGAAAAGCTTGGTATTGATGGAATTATTCTTACAAAGCTTGATGGTGATACCCGCGGTGGTGCGGCGCTTAGTGTAAGGGCGGCAACCGGTAAAAATATTAAATTTGTAGGTATGGGTGAAAAGCTAACAGACCTTGAGCCATTTTATCCCGATAGAATGGCATCTCGTATTTTGGGAATGGGCGATATGCTTTCACTTATAGATAAAGCACAGGAAGCATTTGACGAAAAGCAGGCACTTGAGCTTGAAAAGAAAATCCGTGCGCAAAAGTTTGACCTTAATGATTATCTACAGCAGCTTCGTCAAATGAAAAATATGGGCTCGCTCGAAAGCATAATTTCAATGATGCCCGGCCTTGGTGCAAAAGCACTTCGTGGTGCTAAAATTGACGAAAATCAGCTTGTAAGAGCAGAAGCAATAATCTGTTCTATGTCAAAGAAGGAACGTGAAAATCCAGAAATCCTAAACGGCAGTCGCAGAAAAAGAATTGCAAATGGCTGTGGCTTGGGTGTTCAGGATGTAAATCTATTTCTTAAGCAGTTTGAACAGATGCAGAAAATGATGAAAATGTTTTCTGACCCTAAAAAGCTTAAGAAAATGCGTTTCCCGTTTTAAATAGCTAATAACATAAGTTATTATAAATTATTATATATATCGGAGGTGTAAAAAAATGGCAGTTAAAATCAGACTCAGAAGAGCAGGTGCTAAGAAGGCTCCTTTCTATCGTGTAGTTGTTGCTGATTCACGTTATCCTCGTGACGGTAGATTCATTGAAGAAGTTGGAACATATAATCCTCTTGTAGAACCTTCTGCATTCAGTGTTGATGGCGACAAGGTTAAGCAGTGGATTTCTAATGGTGCTCAGCCTACAGATACTGTTAAGAGCTTGCTTAAGAAAAACGGTATTATTGACTAATAGAAAAGGTTGGGAAGTATAATGAAAGAACTTCTAGAAGCTATTGTTAAACCGATTGTTAATTATCCCGACGAGGTAAGCGTTACACTTATAGACCGTGAAGATGCAACTCTTCTCGAGCTTCGTGTTAACCCTTCTGATATGGGTAAGGTTATAGGTAAGCAGGGTAGAATTGCAAAAGCAATTCGTATAGTTATGCGTGCCGCAGCTAAAAACGATGACAAGAAGGTTATTGTTGACATAGTTGAATAATTAAAAAAGAGAAACTGCCTAAAAGTGAACCGACCTCCCAATCGTTAGATTTTTGGTCTAACTTATGGGGGGTCACATCATAAGCGGTTTCTCTTTTTTAATTTTAAGATATTTTTACGGGTACTGTGACGTTTTCTTTTAATGTTTCCATAAATGCTTCTATATCTTTGGCGTTTAAAAAGTCTTTATTATCATATTCTTGATTTATTCCAAGCCTTTTGGATTTGTCAATGCCGAGTGGGTGATAGGGCTCAAGGTTTATTTCAAGCACGTTTTTAAGGCTGTTTGAAAGCTTTGAAAGTTCATTAAAATGATATTCGTTAAGATTCACATCGGGGATAATAGGACAGCGTAATATTGTTTTTGCGCCACTTTCGTCAAGTGCTTTAAGATTATTTAAAATAGGGAAAAGCTCAACCCCTGTGTGAGTTTTATGAAGCTTTTCATCAAGGCACTTTATATCAAATAAGAAAATATCTACATATTTTGAAAGCTCAATTAGCTTATCAAGACTACCAAAGCCTGATGTTTCTATGCAAACATGAAGGCTTTTTTCTTTTGCCTTTTTTGAAAGCTCAATAGTAAAGTTCGGTTGATAAAGCGGCTCACCACCACTGATTGTAAGTCCACCACCTGAATTTTTATAAAATTCGTTATCACGAAAAACCTCTTCAAGAATTTCGTCAGTGCTTTTTTCAATGCCACAAATCTCAATAGCACCACTGTAGCATCCCTCACTGCATTTCCCACAAAGCGCACACTTTTCTCTGTCTAGAATATGCAAATCCTCGGCCATCTGATGAACACCGTTGGGACAGTGGGTAAAGCAGTATCCGCAACCGATACATTTATTTGCATCGAAGAACATACTTTTACCGGAAAGTCTTGATTCAGGATTGTGGCACCATGAGCACTTAAGCGGACAACCCTTCAAAAAAACTGTTGTTCTTATACCTGGGCCGTCACTAGTGCAAAACCGTTGTATATTAAAAATATTTCCGTTCATATTATATTTCGTGCTCCGTTCTTAAAAGTACTTCTTCCTGCATAGTTGGGCTAAGTTTCACAAAATAGTCACTGTAGCCACCTATTCTAACCACCAAATCCCTAAATTTCTCGGGATTTGTTCTTGCATTTTCAAGTGTTTCTTTGTCAACTACATTTATCTGTATTTCAAATCCACCGCGGTCCATATATGTTTTAATTATATCGTACATATTTTTATAAGAATTATCGGTAAAGGTCTTTTTAGAAAACTTCATATTTACTGCTACGCCACCGATAAACTCTTTATGTGACCACTTTGTAGATGATAAAACAGACGCTGTCGGACCTTTTTTCTCACGTCCCTGACAAGGACCCGAGCCATCACCCAAAGGAAAACCACTTGATCTTCCATCAGGGGATGCACCGGTATTTCTTCCAAGGATATCGTGCATAATCCAACAGAAAACACTTGGGATAAGCTTGGAGTTAAAGTGAGTTGAGTATTTTTTGCACTCATCTGAAATGTGGTTTGTGAAAACTTTGAAAAGTGAGTCAACCTCATCAACGTCATTACCATACTTCGGGTAATTATTAAGAAGCTTTTGTCTTAGAGCTTCATTTCCTTTAAAATTATTTTTAATTATATCATTAAGTGCTTTTAAAGTAATAGCCTTTTCCTCAAAAACTACCTTTTTAATTATATATAAGGAGTCAATCACATTAGCAACACCAACAAAGCTTGGCATAATCCAATTATACTTTGCACCGCCTTTTTCAATATCAATGCCTTTTTCAAGACAATCATTAACAAGGCAAGACAAAAAAGGAAAGATGGATTTGTTTTCTCGAAGCATTCTAAAGTCATTTTGTTCTTCGCAGTTTTCTTCAATTATGCTATCTAGTGATTTAAAATAGTCACTTACTAAATCATCGTAGGACAAATACTCGTTATCAAGCAAATCCAAAAGGATTTGAAGCATATTTGTATATGGACTTGCAACCCAAATATTTGATGAGCCTATTGTGGTGATTTCAACGCACGTGCTATGTATGTAGTTTACGGATTCCTTCTGTGTTACGCCATATTCACGAAGACCTGCACTTATAATATCATCATTAAATATTGCAGGGTGTGAGCGCCCGTGTGAAAGCACCTCACACGCTTTTTTAAGATACTTAGGCTCCATATCATTTGTATAGCAAAGACCAACTGCAGGATATACAAGGTGTACATTATCTATTGCCTGCAATCCCATAAGTGTTATTTCGTTAGCAATTGTATTGCCATTTTCATCCCTACCTCCAAGCATATAACCGCAGGAAAGGCCATTATGTACACGGTTATTTATCTGTATGCAAAGACAATCAATAAAAGTTTGCGCACCCTCCGGTGAGATAATTCCCTTTTTTATGTCTTCTACATAGTATTTGTAGAGATATCTGTCAGGTCTTCCAAGAGTATACTGCTGTGTTGAAAAATAACGAAATGGATGTATTGAAACACAAAAGCAAATAAAGTTTACACACTGTACCGCCTCATAAAAAGACCTTGCAGGGTTAATAGGTACATTTTCGCAAGCTTCAGCTATTTTAAAAAGCTCTTTCTTGCGCGTTGGATTTTCTTCTGATAAAGCCTTTTCTTTTGCTAAACTACTGTAGCTAAGTGAAAAGTCACAAACAGCTTTAAGGTTATCAATAGCACAGTCATAAAATGCAATTTTTTCGGCATCGGTTTCTAGTTTAAGCATTTTCTCTGTATCAGAAATAATACCCAAAAGACCTTTTTCAAGCACCAAATCTAAATCCACGGTCATATGTGAATCCTGACCACACATAGGAATTATATCTTTTTCCACTATTTTTTCTTTAAGGGCTTCCCACTGTGCCTTTTGTTCAAAATTAATATCAGGCTTACCCACAATAAGCTCACCCTCATCAATAACAGGGGAGAAGGACTCAAACGCTTTTCTGTAAGAAATCTTATAATTTTTATACTGTGGCTTTTTGTCATTTAAATATTCGCTAAAAAAAGCAAAGTAAAACTTGCCGAAACTTGTATCAGCATTTAGCGCTTTTTCACGGAGAAGATTAATTCTTGAAATGCTTTCCATATATATCACCTCAATATTTATTATACTTGACAATTTGAAAGTATTATAGTATATTTATCTCAAATTATTGTATATAAGTATCAAATAGGGGAGAAAAGTATGAAGTCAGAATTTGTAAGTGATGCAAAGTCAAACTTTAGAAAAGAAAGTGAGAAGGTGCGTGGTTTTACGTACTATGATTATAAAATAAGGCCACACATTCACGATTTTTACGAGATTAATATTATAATTAGTGGGAAGGGAACTCACATCATCGGAAATAACATGGTGGATACAAAAAAAGGTGATGTGTTCGTAATCCCTCCATCGGTTGTGCACAGCTATATTAATACACAAAATATGAATGTTTTTCATATTTTAATTAAAACTGAAATTGTCGAAGGAATCAAATCCTTGAATTTGGTTAATGGTTTTAATCTTTTATTTGAAATAGAGCCACTTTTAAGAAGTAATATGTCTAAAGATTTACTGCTTCATCTTTCAAATGAACAATTAGAACTGCTTCAAAATGATTTAATATGTATTTCCGATGAAATCGGAAAAAACTATCCCAACAGTGAAGAATTTAAAAATTGTACTGCCGAGAAAATTATTTGCTGGCTGTCTTACTTTTTGTACGAGCAGGCAAGTGGTGAAACTTCAAGCATAAGAGAAGATGTTGAGTATTCGATGGTAAAAATAATAGACTATATTTACGCTAATTTCTCAAAAAACATTACTATTGAGGAGCTTTGTAATATAGTAAACATGTCGAAACCAACACTCTATAGAAATTTCAAAAGCTATTGCGGATGTACCCCAATGGAGTTTATAAGAAAACATAGAAAAAAAGAAGCCCTTTCTCTCTTGAGTAAGGGCATGTAGAGTGCGGATTCTACGATTTATCGCATATGGAAAGAATTCTTGCCAGCAATATTTAATGTGCTTTATTTTCAAGAGATTTTGCATATGCCTTGGGTGCAACACCCTTATATCTACGAAATGTCTTTGTAAAGGAGCTAACATCCCTATAACCGCAACTGTATGCAATTTCAGACATATTTTCTATCCCTAAAGTAATCATTTCACAAGCTATATCAATTCTGTAAATATTTATGTATTCAAAGGGTGTTTTTTGCGTCAGTTCTTTAAATACACGACAGAAATAGTTTGCCGACATACCACTTCTTTCAGCAAGTTGGGTAAGTGTGAAGTTTAAGTTGTAATTCTCTTCAATAAGCGTAAGAACTGACTTTATTCTGTTGAACTTAAACGTTTTTTCATTTATGCTTTCAATTTGAACGGGTGTTGATGCGATGTCATTTATAAGTTTGTATACACCACTTAAAAACTCAAACTCATATCCAATATAAAGATTTGACATAGCATTAAATATGCTTTCTATTGTAGGGTCGGATTTATAAAAAACACTTGTTTTTACTCGTGTTTTCACCGTGCGCCTGCACTGCTCATTTACATATACAAGGCTGGGCGAAAAAACAATGCTCTCATAAATACAGTCCTTAACCCCTGCTCCATGTATTGTGCCACCGGGGATAAAAGCTGCATCGCCTTTCATAAGAGTAAATTCTTCATCATTAAGTAAAAGGTGCAATTCTCCTTCAAGAACACGAATTATTTCAAATTCTGTATGCCAATGCACTTGCATCTTGTAACGTGGGTACGTATAGTCTATATGATAGAATTCAGCGGGAAAGTCAAGTGTACCACGTTGCATTGCTTCATAATGAGTTATGCTCTTCAAGTTAAATCACCCCTTTTTACGTATTATTCTTTATAATATCATAAGAAAAATGAAAAGTAAACACATTTTTACATTATGAACAATATGTTACAATAATATACGTTTTACTTGACTTATCAGTCATAAATTGATATTATATTTATAACGAGGATTATAAAATATTATGTGTTAAAAGGAGTTATTATGAGTACAGATAAAGAACTTTTGCAAGATGATAATGTAAATGAAAATATAGAAGCAACTGATAATGAAGATATAAAATCAAACACTAACTTTATTAGTGAAACAGACAAGCAACAGATTATTTCGGATTTTACGCCCGAACCAATAAACATACCAAAGTATAATGTAGAAAAGGAAAGGGTAAAGCATAAAAAACGTAGTGAGAGAGATAAAAAACGCAAATTAACTAAAAGCAAAAAAGCATATAAGGTTATGATAAAAACACTTGTTGTTATTAGAAACATTTTGCTTTTTACCATTCTTTTATCAGTGATTACATCAGCAATTTCATCTATTGTTATAAGAATAAACACATCAGAGTATGCTATTGAAAGTGCTATTCGCTCACATAATCCCGAAAGCTTTACTATAGGAAAAATTAAAGATACGAAACGCCTTAATATAAAGAAAAGTTCATCTCGTGCCACTATT
>CAZYYT010000062.1:0-7021 GCA_964651775.1 uncultured Oscillospiraceae bacterium
CCTCTGCGTCGTCCTGTGCAGCAGCGCCTGCCATACCCTGTCTGCCTTCGATAACTGCATCAGCCATAGCACCTGCAATAAGCTTTACTGCACGGATAGCGTCGTCGTTACCGGGGATAACGTGATCGATTTCGTCGGGATCACAGTTTGTGTCAACAATAGCAATAATCGGAATACCGAGCTTCTTAGCTTCAGCAACTGCAATTCTTTCTTTTCTGGGGTCAACAACGAAAATTGCTGCAGGAGCCTTCTTCATGTTCTTGATACCGCCAAGGTACTTTTCAAGCTTTTCCATTTCACCCTTAAGGCCGATAACTTCCTTCTTGGGAAGAAGGTCAAAAGTGCCATCCTCTTCCATCTTATGAAGCTGAGCAAGTCTTTCAATTCTCTTTTTGATTGTCTTGAAGTTTGTAAGCATACCGCCAAGCCATCTTGCATCTACATAGTGCATACCAACGCGGACTGCCTCTTCCTTAATTGTTTCCTGAGCCTGCTTCTTTGTACCAACGAAAAGAATTTCGCCGCCCTCTAAAGCAACATTGTGGATGAAGTTATAAGCTTCCTCAATTTTTTTAACTGTCTTCTGAAGGTCAATGATATAGATACCGTTACGCTCTGTAAAGATATACTCTGCCATTTTAGGGTTCCATCTTCTTGTCTGATGACCAAAGTGAACGCCTGCCTCCAAAAGCTGTTTCATAGAAATTACTGACATGTAAAACACCTCCATTTTATTTAGTTTTTTACCACCGCGCCCATGTCATAAGCGATGCGGCAACACCTCCACCATCTTCAACGTGTACGCCTTTCCCCATTGGGGCACTTGGCGCCACTCCGACGATGTGCGTATTTTTGTGCCATATTATGATACCACAAATATCCTTTTATTGCAAGCGTTTTTTAACTTTTTTTGAAATGTTTTTATTTTTTTCGTTTACTTGACATTTTTTACCTTGTACTATATAATAAAATACAATGCTTTTGACGGAGGTTAATCATTTGTTAAATAATTTTGTTATGGTAGCACAGCAGGTGCTTACCCTATTTATATTCATATTCTGTGGTTATATCTGTGGTAAAAAAAAGCTTATTGATGATGCAGGCATTAAGACCTGCTCAAACATTGTACTTTATACTGCAACACCATGCTTAATTATAAATTCGTTTATTCGTGAATTCAGCAAGGATCTTCTTGGTGACATTGTTTTAAGCCTTTTGCTTTCCGCACTTATACAGATATTTGCAATTGCTTTTGTTCACATTTTTTACAGAAGGGAATATGATGATACTATTCGTATCAAAAGATTTGCGGTTGTATTTTCAAATGCAGGATATATGGCACTTCCCCTTCAACAGGCAGTGCTTGGTGATATGGGTGTTTTTTTAGGCGCATCGTATATTGCAATGTTTAATATCCTTGTATGGACTTATGGCGTTTGGTGTATGTCAAAGGACAAGGGTTCGTTCTCTTTTAAAAATCTGATTAATCCCGGTCTTATATCCGTAATAATAGGTTTGATAATTTTCATATTTTCTATCCCTGTTCACCCTGTTATTAAATCTTCACTTACGGGGCTTGCAGCACTAAATACTCCAATCCCGATGATAATTGTTGGTTTCTTTATATCACAATGCAACTTAAAAAATGTATTTACTACAAAAGCTTGTTACCCCGTTGGTGCTTTAAGACTTATCGTGCTTCCTGTTATATCCCTATTGATAATGTATTTTTGTGGGGTGCGCGGTGATATGCTTGTAAGTATGATGATTGCGGCTGCTACACCAACCGCAGCAATTACAACAATGTTTTCTGTTTTATTTAATGCAGATAACAATTTATCGGTAAACCTTGTTACATTTACTACGCTTGTTTCAATAATAACAATGCCTATTATAATTGCGGTTTCGCAATCATTGGCATAAAAAGGAGGATATGAAATGAAAGTTTACGAAAGCATCACAGATTTAATTGGAAAAACCCCATTGTTAGAATTAAAAAGATATTCGGCTGATAAACAGCTATTTGCAACAATTCTTGCAAAGCTTGAATTCTTTAATCCTGCAGGCAGTGTTAAAGATAGGATTGCAAAGGCAATGATTGAAGATGCCGAAAAAAAAGGTTTATTAAAAGAAGGCTCTGTTATAATTGAGCCTACAAGTGGAAACACTGGCATCGGCCTTGCATCTGTGGCTGCGACAAAGGGTTACAAAATAATTCTTACAATGCCCGAAACGATGTCGGTTGAAAGACGTAGCCTCTTAAAGGCTTACGGTGCACAAATCGTTTTAACTGAAGGCAGTAAGGGTATGAAAGGTGCCGTAGATAAGGCAAATGAACTGAAAAGCCAGACACCAAATTCTTTTATACCCAGTCAATTTACAAACCCTGTTAATCCTATCGCACACATAAATTCTACCGGCCCCGAAATATGGGAAGATACTGATGGAAGTGTTGATATATTTGTTGCAGGTGTCGGCACGGGCGGTACAATTTCAGGCGTTGGGAAGTATCTTAAAGAAAAAAATTCAAACATAAAGATTGTAGCGGTTGAGCCGGCTAAGTCTCCCCTCCTTTCGGACGGAAATATAGGCCCACACGGTATTCAGGGAATCGGCGCAAACTTTATTCCGGATACGCTTGACACTACTATTTATGATGAAATTATAAAGATTAAGGAAGAAGATGCCTACGAATGCACAAAAGCGCTTGCAACAAGGGAAGGCTTCCTTGTTGGAATATCCTCCGGCGCAGCACTTTCTGCCGCGACACAGCTTGCTAAGCGCCCTGAAAACAAAGATAAAACAATTGTTGTTCTCCTCCCCGATACGGGTGAGAGATATCTTTCAACACCAATGTTTAATGAATAAAAAATTAGCTGTACGATGTACAGCTTATTTTTTTTATGTTTTTAATCTATTGCCTTGCCATACTTTCTCTGGAAGAACTTAACTACCTCAACAATCGGAATGATTAAGAATGCCAACCCTAGTGCAATTGAATATTCTAAAGCGCTAAGATGTGCAAATCCGAAAAGATTTGAAAGAAAGTCAACTTCAACAACAGCAGTTGTAAGCACAAACGATGCACCCATTGCAATATAAAGAGCCATATTATGCTGGCCCTTGAAGAGAAGACCTACTGCACTGCCACGCTGTGAACGCATATTAAATGAATGGAAAATTTCACACATTGCCATTGTAAAAAATGCCATTGTCATACCATCTTGACTGTCAGGAATACCATAAAGTTTAAGATGACCTATTTCAATAAATTCACCGATATAGAATGCAATTACGGTTAAAACTGTTACAATTGCGCCCTGATAGAAGCAATCTATTCCAAGGCCGCCTGAGAAAATACCATCGTTTTTACTACGCGGCTTTTTATGCATTATATTACGCTCGGGCTTTTCAAGACCAAGTGCAAGTGCCGGAAAGCAGTCTGTAACAAGGTTAATGAAAAGAAGATGCGGAGCTTCAAGAATAGTAAAGCTCATAATAGTTGCAAAAAAGATTGAAAGCACCTCTGAAAGGTTAGAACTAAGAAGGAATTGAATAGCCTTACGGATATTATCGTAAATTCTTCTACCCTCACCAACGGCTGATACGATTGTTGCAAAGTTATCATCTGCAAGCACCATATCTGCAACATTCTTTGTTACGTCTGTACCTGTGATACCCATACCAACACCGATATCAGCACTCTTTATCGAAGGTGCATCATTTACACCATCGCCTGTCATAGCTGTAACGTAGCCCTTTGCTTTCCAAGTGTTTACGATTCTTGTCTTATGCTCAGGCTGAACTCGTGCATATACCGATATGTTTTCAACGATTTCTGCGAATTCCTCATCGGTATATTTTTCAATATCGCTACCCATCATAGCCTGTGAATCATCAGTTAAAATACCAAGCTCTCTTGCAATTGCCTTTGCAGTATTAATGTGGTCACCCGTAATCATAATGGGTTTAACTCCTGCATTTCGGCACTCAACAATAGCATCCTTAACCTCAGGACGGACTGGATCAATCATTCCTGTAAGTCCTATGAATATCATATCACTTTCAAGTGTGCCTGCCTCATAAACCTCGGGTTCAGCATCGTACACCCTATATGAAACCGCAAATACACGAAGCGCCTTATTACCCATTCTTGTATTTTCTTCAGCAGCCTTATTTAAGATATCCTCAGTAAGGTCTACAACTTGTGCACCAACATATGCCTTACTGCATTTTTTAATAATTTCATCAGGTGCACCCTTTGTATACTGAATGAACTTTCCATCCACTTTGTGGACGGTACTCATCATTTTTCTGCCGGAGTCAAAGGGTACTTCTCCCACTCTCGGATTAGCATCAACTAATTTTTTTTTGCTAAGACCTATTGATGAGGCATAGTTTATAAGTGCAACCTCATCGGGTTCACCTGTGCCCTTGCCGGCTTCGTCAACTTCCGCATTTGTACAAAGTGCCATTGCCTTTGCAAGAAGGTTTTCATCCTCTGCATAATGGTCAACAACTGTCATAACATTTTGAGTAAGAGTACCTGTCTTATCGGAGCAGATAATCTGTGTACAGCCAAGAGTTTCAACGGCTGTCATCTTACGAATAATCGCATTTTTCTTTGACATATTTGTTACACCGATTGCAAGCACAATCGTCATAACTGCAACCAAGCCCTCAGGAATGGCTGCAACTGCTAACGCAATTGCAGTGACAAATGAGTGAAGTGCAATATCAAAGAATCTCACACCTTCACCGCCCAAGAAATACTGGGTTACAATATTGTATGCAAAAATTACAAGGCAAACAACGATAACTAGCTTTGTAAGTACATGTGAAAGCTGCTCAAGCTTGATTTCAAGAGGTGTTTTGCCATCTTCAGCAAGTGAAATTGCATTTGCAATTTTACCCATTTCTGTGTCCATACCCGTTGCTACAACAACCGCTTTACCACGGCCATATACAAGTACTGAGCCCATGTATGCCATGTTCTTACGGTCTCCAAGCGGGATTTCACCGCTCTTATCATTTGAGAGCGTAAGCATTTTAACAAGCTTATCTACAGGCACCGATTCACCCGTAAGTGCGGCTTCTTCAATTTTCATGCTTGCACACTCAAAAATTCGACAATCTGCAGGGATTGAGTCACCCGCATCAAGAATAATTACATCACCAACAACCAAATCTTCACTTTTGATATTAACAATTTTACCATCACGAAGTGTTTTTGTAGTTGCGGCTGACATTTTTTGAAGTGCTTCAACAGCCTTTTCTGCTTTGCTTTCCTGCACTACTCCTAATACTGCATTGATTAATACAACTGCAAGAATAATGATAGAGTCAGTAGGTGTTACAAATCTCTTTGCCTCTATGATTTCTGTTACGGCTGAAATTACCGCTGCAACCAAAAGAATGATAATCATCGGATCTCTCATCTGGTCAAAGAATCTTTTAAGTGTAGAGTCTTTCTTTGCTTCAGACAATTTATTTTTTCCATTTTTCTCAAGTCTTTCGGCTGCTTCCTTTGAAGATAGTCCACCTTCAGTGGACTTTACCTCTTCAAAAACAGCCTCTGCCGATTCAAGATAATACTTCATCTCTTTCCCTCCAAGGTTATTTTTGCCAAAATTTTCATGATTATGTATATTTATTATACACTAAAAGTCAATAATCTCAACATTTATTTTGCAATATAACTATTAAATCTTAGCAATAATATAGAAATTCAAATAAATACAAAATAATCAATATTTTTGTTTGACTATAAACGATTTTTGTTATATAATATTAGAAATTGAAATTTTTTTGGGAGGTTATTTTTATGAGTAGAGTATACAACTTTTCAGCCGGACCGTCTATGCTTCCGGAAGAGGTATTGAGGACTGCGGCAGCAGATATGCTTGATTACCATGGCAGTGGTATGAGCGTTATGGAGATGAGCCACAGAAGTAAGGTTTACGAAGAAATAATCAACACTGCTGAGGCTGATTTAAGAGACTTACTTTCAATCCCCGATAATTATAAAGTTTTATTTCTTCAGGGCGGTGCATCAAGCCAGTTTGCAATGGTTCCGCTTAACCTTCTTAAAGAAAACAAGAAGGCTGACTATGTAATTACAGGTCAGTGGTCAAAAAAAGCTTTCAGTGAAGCTAAAATTTATGGCACACCCAACAAGGTGGCTTCAAGTGAAGACACAGTGTTTAACTACATTCCAAAGCTTTCAAAGGATATGTTTGACCCTGAAGCTTCATATGTTCATATTACACTTAACAACACAATCTATGGTACAAAGTATAAAGAGCTTCCCGATACAGGTGATGTTCCGATAGTTGCAGACCTTTCTTCCTGCATCCTTTCAGAGCCTGTTGATGTTTCAAAGTATGGCGTTATCTATGCAGGCGCACAGAAAAACGTTGGCCCTGCAGGTGTAACAATTGTAATTATCAGAGAAGACCTTATCAAAGAAGACGTTATGGACATTACACCTACAATGTTCAAGTACAAAATCCACGCAGACAATGCTTCTTTATATAACACACCTCCGTGCTACGGAATTTATGTTTGCGGACTTGTATTTAAACATCTTAAGAAGCTTGGCGGTCTTGAAAAGATGAAAGAAATCAATGTAAATAAGGCTAAAATGCTTTACGATTTCCTTGACAGTTCTGAAATGTTTAGGGGTACTGTAGTTAAGGAAGACCGTTCTCTTATGAATGTTCCCTTTGTTACAGATTCCGAAGACTTAAACGCAAAATTCATTAAAGAAGTAACTGCTGCAGGCTTTGTAAACCTTAAGGGACACAGAACAGTTGGCGGTATGCGTGCAAGCATCTACAATGCAATGCCCACTGAGGGTGTTATAGCTTTGGTTGACTTTATGAAGAAGTTCGAAGCTGAAAATAAATAATTAGGAGAATACTCAAATGTATGATATATTAACACTTAACAAAATTTCAAAATCAGGCCTTTCTCACCTTGGTGAGGGGTTTATGGTTTCTGATGATTCTAAAAATCCGGA
>CAZYYT010000062.1:7031-7792 GCA_964651775.1 uncultured Oscillospiraceae bacterium
TGTTTATTCTCCATACAGGTATTAATAATAGCAGCTCTGAGCTTGAAAATCCAGATGCTATAATGGTTCGCTCCGCTTCTATGCACGATATGGAGCTTGGAGACAATCTAAAAGCTGTTGCACGTGCAGGTGCAGGTACAAACAATATCCCGATTCCTGTTTGCACAGAAAAGGGTATCGTAGTATTTAACACACCCGGTGCAAATGCAAATGCTGTTAAGGAGCTTGCTGTTTGTGCGCTTTTACTTGCTTCAAGAGATGTTTTCGGCGGTATGAAATGGGCGGAAACACTTAAAGGTGAGGGTGATGCAGTAGCAAAGCTTGTTGAAAAAGGTAAGGGTTCTTTCGCAGGTTGCGAAATCGAAGGCAAGACAATTGGTGTAATCGGTCTTGGTGCAATTGGTGTTATGGTTGCAAACACAGCTAAGTCACTTGGTATGAAGGTTCTTGGTTATGACCCTTACATTTCTGTTGATGCCGCTTGGAACCTTTCAAGAAGCATTGTTCACGTAAATAATATTAACGACATTTTCACTCAGTCAGATTATATCACAATTCATATTCCGCTTAATGACAAGACAAAGCACACAATTAATGCTGAAAATCTTGAGCTTGCTGAGGACGGTGTAAGAATTATCAACTTCGCAAGAAATGAGCTTGTTGATAATGGTGCACTTCTATCAGCAATCGAAAGCGGTAAGGTAGCAAAATATGTTACAGACTTCCCAAGCGATGACCTTCTTTGCAAGGAAAATGTTGTT
>CAZYYT010000062.1:7802-11087 GCA_964651775.1 uncultured Oscillospiraceae bacterium
ATACCCCATCTCGGCGCATCTACTGAGGAGTCAGAAGAAAACTGTGCAATTATGGCGGCCTGCGAAATAACAGATTACCTTGAGAATGGTAACATCAAAAACTCTGTTAACTTCCCCAATTGCCAGATGGATAGAGAGTCTCCGGTTAGACTTTGCGTTCTCCATAAAAACATTCCCACAATGATTAGTCAGTTTACAAATCTTCTTGCAAGTGACAGCATAAACATTGATAATCTTATCAATAAGTCAAAGGGTGATTATGCTTACACCATTATTGATATTGCAAGTGACCACGAAACAATCGTTGATAAGCTTGTAGCAATTAATGGAGTAATAAAGGTAAGAAAAATCGTTTAATTAAAAGGTGGGATTTATCCCACCTTTTTTAAGGAGTAAATATGAAAAACTTTAATCTTAACGATAAAACAACTTATCCCAAAAGACAAATACATCTTGATTTTCACACATCTGGGCTAATGGAAAATATCGGTGGTAAATTTAATAAAGAAGCGTTTCAAAAAGCACTTAAAACCGGAAATGTTGAAAGCATAACAATGTTTGCAAAATGCCACCACGGGTTTTGCTATTACCCCACCAAGATAAGCACAATGCACCCCAATGTAAATTTTGACCTTATTGGTGAAATGATTGATGCCGCTCATGAGATTGGTGTGCGCGCACCTGTTTATATTACTGCAGGCTGGTCAGCTGAAGATGCCGAAAAGCATCCCAAATGGAGAGCTAGGAATAAAGATAACTCTTATTCTACCGAAAGTCTAGATCCCCATGCATCTGGAGATGAACAAAAGCCCTTCGTTTCATGGTATTATATGTGCCTTAACGACGGAAGCTACTGCAGATATATCTACGATATTACAAGAGAGATTTGTGACCGCTATGAAAACCTTGACGGTCTTTTCTACGATATCTGCTTTATGGGAGGGTCTTGTTACTGCAGCGAATGTATTAAGGGAATGCGCGAAATGGGTCTTGACCCAAATAGCGAAAAAGATGCCGATACCTACTATGTTAAAAAGCATGTTGATTTCACAAAAAAATGCACAGAAATTCTCCACCAAAAGCACCCCAATGCAACTATCTACTTTAATTCGGGTGGTGCAGATGCTGATATGCCACAATTTCACGGGTGCTCCACACATTTTGAGATGGAGGACCTTCCCACGGCTTGGGGTGGCTATAATAAAATGGCACCCAAGGCAAGATTTTTTGAAAGGACAGGTAAGTTTTACCTTGGAATGACCGGTAAATTTCATCTTATATGGGGTGAATTTGGTGGTTTTAAGTCCAGGGAAGCGCTTCGTTATGAAGTAGCTTATATGGCGCTTTATGGTGCCGGTGCTTCTATTGGGGACCACCTTTTCCCCGATGGTGAGATGGATATGGAGACCTACAAAAACATCGGCTATGCCTATGATTATCTAGAAAAGATTACCCCCTACTGCTACGACGGTAAGTATGAAACAAATATCGGTGTATACCATTCAACCGATGTTTTAGACAGAAGTGGAATTATTGATATTCTTCTTGAAAATCAGCTTGATTTCCGTTTTATTATGGGTGATGACTTTGACGGATTAACCATTGCTATTGTTCCAAATGGTGTTGTTTTAGATGACGAGGAATTAGGATATTTAAATAAGTTTATAGAAAATGGCGGCAAGGTCATTTTCTGTGGCAATTCACTGCAAAAGGACGGAAAATTTCAGATTGATTGTGGACTTAAAAACCCGGAGCAGTCTAAATTTGACTGTGACTATATCTGTGCAGAAAAGCTAGATGCTGATATTCCAAAATCACCATTTTTGGCGTATATTCCATCAATCAAGGCAGAAAAGACGGATGCAAAAGTTTTAGCAGAAACGCTTGACCCACTCTTTAGCAGAACGTATGCTAAATACTCTGGGCATCGTAACACACCTTACAATAAAGAAGGCACAAGAAACCCTGCAATGGCAAAAAAAGGTAACGTGGTTTATATAGCACATAGCATAGGTGCTATATACAAAACCTATGGAAGCATATTCCACCGCAGATATTTTATTTGTGCGCTTGATGCACTTTCTTATGAGCGAATAACAACGCTTTCCCTTGGTAGTGGTGGCAGAGTTACAACTCTTATTCAGGAGGATAAAAAGCGCTACTGCATTAATATGACCTATGCATCACCCGTAAGTCGTGGTGAAGCAGAAATCATAGACGAAATACTTCCGCAGTACAATATTCCTATTTCACTTAAGACCGATAAGGAAATAACAAAGGTTTATGATTTAGATGAAAATGCACTTGAATTTACATCTAAAAATGGAAAATGCTACTTTACACTGCCAAAGCTTAATTGCCAAGAAACCGTTATTCTTGAATACAAATAAAGCCAAAGGGAACCACATCAAAGTAATGTGGTTCCCTTTTTTATCCTGCTATTTTAAATTCACTACATACGGGTCTGAATTTTCCCTTTTCCCATACGAAGAGCTTGTAGGTGTTGGTTTCATTAAATGCACCATCAACAGATATATTTATTGTTCCCTTACCATCGTCAGTAAGTTTTAATGTAGCAAGGCTTGTTTTAAGGAGCTTTGTGCCATTATATGCACCTGCCATAACAACAAGGTTTCTTGCAAATTTACCTGTTTTTCTTGTGATATTAGCTGTTAAATCAGCGCTGTCACTATCTACTGTAACATTTGGCTCACTAAGAACAATTTCTTCGCCTGTCGGGTCAAAAATGCCCTCATACATATAAGATTGAAGCTCGTCAAGATTAACATCCTCTGACTCATTAAGTGCTTCCATTGCAAGCTTTGCAATTCTTTGTGCTCCATTTACGTTAAAGTGTGTGAAGTCACCTGTTGAGCCAAGCATTGTACTTGCGTGCGATGCAATTGTTTCATCAGTAAAGCCAAACTCTGATTTCATTGTTGCCTTTGTCATATGCATTTCATTAGTATAGTCTACAGGAAGGCTATCTCCTGCCTTAAGACCTGATTGATAAGTATCAATATACTCAAGGTCCTTTGTACGAAGGTCAATTACCGAAACATTATTTTGGCTTGCAACCTCCTTCATCTTCGCGATGTAAGTTGCACCATTGTCATATCTATCACCCCATGTCGGGAAGGTTGCAAATACAATTTCGACACCACGCTGACGCATGTCATCGATATACATTTTAAGGTTAACTGCGTATTCTGAAAGGTTTGCGCCCTTCTTATATACCTTACCATCATAGCCTGTGATAAAGCCCTTAACAGGGTCTGTATTGTT
>CAZYYT010000063.1:0-11046 GCA_964651775.1 uncultured Oscillospiraceae bacterium
TAGTGCTTTTCAAAATTCAATCAAAAAATCCGAACTTCACTTTGGCAATTAAGGTATTTGTAACTTTAATTATGTATTGTTTGGTGTACGATAAATCGTACTCTTTTATTCCCACATGCCTAGGTTTTCCTTTCTTGTTGCAATTGTAGTAAGGGGAGATTTAGAAAAAATTTCATCGGCATTTCTTCTGAAATCATAACAGGTAAGGTCACGCGGCCTAATTATTGTCTTTGGACATTTAAAGCCAATCTCATAGAGCCAAACACCCTTGTAGTTTACTTTTTGAAGTTCGTCATAAATATCTACCCAATTTATATCGCCCTCCCCCGGAAGCCAGTGACGTTCATTCACAAAATCGTAGTCAGACACGTGAAGCGTTACAATTCTATAGCCGACATTTTGTATGAATTTCACGGGGTCCTCCCCAAGAAGGTGGTTAGTGTCAAAGCAGATGCCAAGCTTATCGTTTATAGAAACAAGCTCAAGCATTTCTTCGAATGATTTTCCAAGGCAAGTTCTTGGAAGATTTTCAACCGCAAGCACTCCACCACAGTAATATGAAAGTTCAGCCAACTTATCAAGCGTTTCCTTGGCACGCTCAAGCTTATCTTTTCTCTCAACATCCTCAATCGGCTCACTGCTTGGGTGAATAACAAATTTACCCACACCGATATCACTCGCTTTTTTAATCTGCTCTGAAAGCTCACCTATTGTGCAATTTAACACATCCTTATCAAGCGACGATATATCAAGCACGTGAGGATAATTAAAGCGCAAATGGTGTGACCATAAGGTTATGCCATACTTATCGGCATATTTTTTTATGAGCTTGTAATCAAGACTCATATAGCTCTCATAATCTATGTTTGGTGCAATTTCAATGCAATCAATATTGTTTTTTTGACAATCTATGAAAAACTGCTCTTCCCTTATTTTTTCACCCGATGATAATCCTACCTTGTACATTCTGTTCACTTCCTCTCATATATAATAATCCATAAGAAGCATCAGGCAAAAGCCTGCAAGGAGCGAGTATGTTGAGTTTCTTTCGTTTCCGTGTGAATGTGTTTCGGGGATCATTTCATCACTTATAACATAAAGCATCGTACCCCCTGCAAAAGAAAGTGCAAATCCAAGAATTGCAGAAGATATACTGACTGCCAAATAACCTATAATTGTGCCGATAACCTCTATAATACCCGTTGAAAATGCAGCTATCAGTGTTTTACCTTTACTAACACCTGACGCAAGCATAGGTGCAATTATAACCATACCCTCTGGGATGTTCTGAAGTGCAATACCACCTGCAATGGTGAGTGCATCTGATAAATTTTCAGTACCGAAGCCAACGCCTGCTGCAATACCCTCTGGGAAATTATGAATTGCGATTGCAAGCACAAAGAGAAGAACCCTATTTAAATCCTGAGTCTTGTGCTCTTCAATATCCCTACCCACAAGTCTGTGAAGATGCGGCACTACCTTATCAATAACATTTAATAAAAGAGCGCCACAAAATATGCCAATAATTGTTATGGGCAGAGTATAAGCACCCTTTTTTTCCATTGAAGGTATGATAAGCCCAACAATTGCAGCCGCAAGCATAACACCTGCAGCAAAACCCATAACAATGTCACTGAATTTATGAGATATTCTTCTGAAGGCAAAGCCCAAAAGTGCGCCAATTATCGTTGCCCCACCCACGCCTGCCGCCGTAAGTAAAACAATGTACATATAAATCCCACCTTATTTTTGTATGTAGCTTTTGCAATTCATTTTTTATCGTCTGCTACAGTACCATAATTTAAAATTGTATTTAATTTCATATACCACCATATCTTGATAAATAGTATACAGGCATTGCACTCCACCCATGGCAAAGGCTTCCTGCACCTTCAAACTCTTCAATCTCTTCCGTTTCCCAGAAGGTGGTTGCGCCAAGGTCAAGCATACGCTTGTACTTTTTTTCTATTTCTTTGATTATATACGCCTTATACTTATCTTCATCCGTTTTTATAAGTGCATCAAACTTAAAGCAAAGCATACTTAGAGTTAATTTGGTAAGCTTATTATCAGATGCCAAAACCTCACAAATCTTTTGCGCTTCCTTTTCACCTGTGGCTCCAGAGATAACTGCCAAGCTATTTACAAGTTCACTGTACTCGCTTGTTTTTATGTAGTTTATGAAAAGGCCCGTCTTTTCGTCATAGAAATTCTTTTTAATGCTTTTATTAAGCTCTTCTGCCTTTTTATCATAATTGGCTTCAACACCTAAAAGGTCACAGATTTTTTGCATATTTAAAAGTGCAATTGAGTAAAAGCAGTTAAGCGCCGCATCAAAGCGCTTTGGCGTTTCTTCAAAAATATTTCCTTCTAGGCCATCCGCCCACTCATAAAAGTTCCAGTGATTTTTTTCTGTAAAGCTTGATATAATTCCATTTTCCATACGCTTTTCAAAAACAGATAAGATAGACTTTAATTTGGGCAAAACCTCTTTTGCAAGCGTTAAATCCTTTGAATATAGAGAATATTCGTAAACCTGTGTAAAGTAATGAAGTGAAAATGAAGGGATGGTTAGGTCACTTGATGATGGCACACAAATCGAAATAAGTCCGTCATCTCTATTGTCCTTGCTTATTAAAACAAGGTTTTCTCTGGCAAACCTATACTCTTCAAATGCGTAGTATCCACAAAGCATCTGGTTTCTGCTATCCATTGTGTAAAGTGCCTGTTCACGCCAGGGGCAGTCCTCGTAATGGTTATGCATGCAAAGTTCAAGCGTTCTTACGGATACATCATAAATTTTTTGATGAAACTTATTTGAAATGGCCTTTTTCACTTTATTTAGGGGGTACTTTGTCGGAAGCACCGACAAATACTCAATCTCAACAGGCGCTTCAAAATGGATTTCAAAATAACGAAGGCCAAACCTTAACATATAGTTTGTGTATTCGGTTACGCCTTTATCCACTACAATCTCAACACTAAAGTCACGCTCACCAATTATTCTTCTCACACAGCCGTCATTTATATGCTCACCAAAGGATATTATAAGCTTTTGCTTTTTGCTTGAATTAATTTTAATTGTAAGGTACCCAACCTCTTCAAACCCTATGTCAAAAATCTTTGAATGTATCTCACTTTTAATAAGGGTTGATTTTACCATTTCTCTAACTTCAAGCTTTTCAATTTTTCTTATCTCAACGGGAGTGTTTTGCTTTACTACAACGCTTTTACTAAAGTCTTGTAGCACGCCTTCTTTCCAATCATCCTCTTTTGTGGCATCGTAAGAAAAACCAAAGCCAAGCTGGGGCGTTATGTTCTTTCTGCGTCCGTATTGATATGCCCTGCTATATCTTGAAAGCACATTTTCATCGGAATACAAAACTGTAGTTTCATTATTATAAAGCTTAAATTTAAGTGATGCGTTTCCAACATAGTAAGACATATTCGCTTCACCAAAATACCATACAAGTACAGAAAGCTTATTTATGCCCTTTTTGAGGTGTTTTGTTATATCAAGTTTATCGTAAATTTTATAGTACGGAAAATCGTTAAACTGCCCCGAATTTACGAATCTACCATTTATAAAAACAGTGTAGTTTGAATCGACAGAAATATCTAAAAACATTTCCCCTTCATCGTAATTAAATTCACTGTAAAATTCACCATATGTATCGGGATTATTTTTGCCGTCCACCCATATCCATTTTGCATAGCTATTCATATCTTCACCTATTTAAAAACTTTTTTTATTTTCTCAAGGTATCCGTAGCCATATAAATCATCAGGCTCAAGATAGCTTGTCTCCGTCCACTCATTCCAGCTATTTATAGTAATAAGCGGAGTAAAGTTATGTCTATCACTATATTCCTTTGCCTTTATAAGCGCCTTTTCAAAATTTTGTGGGGTGTTATTTTTTGTAATGTTATCAAGGTATTTTTCATATCTGGGGTTGTTGTCCCAACCCACCGAAACGTGCGGATAGTACGGGATTTTGCAGTTCTCCTTGATATTTTCCCATTCCTCTTCCACCGATTTTAAGATATCTAAGTAATCACGATTCATATCGGTAAAGTGCACAAACTGATAATGTGTTGCGGAGTCGAATCCCATATCACTTACCTCATCAAACGTGAACTTTTCACCGCTATCCACACCCGAAACATTTTTTGCACCGATATCAAACAAAACTGCCTGCATATGAATATCCTTAATGCCATACTCCTTAACAAGGCTTCTCCACCATTTGATAGCCTCGGCAGCCTTTTCTTTTCCGCCAAGTCCATCCACAAAGTTTGCCATATCATAAATCATAAAAACGGGCTTTCCATCTATTTTATAGTATAGATCACTTGTGAAGTATTTTTCGGTAATTCTTTTTGCTATGCATTCAAACTGAGCCCTTTCGACTGCCCCCTGCCAAATAACAGACTCTCCCTCGGTACCTGCCATACGCTTGTCCCAAAGGGTGTTAGCATCGTGGTTTGCCCACATAAGATAAAACTTCATTTTAGAGTTATTCTTTGCCTTTAAAAAGCCATCATTAAGGCAATTCTCAAGAAATGGTCTGTTGTCGTACCAATACCAATCGTAGATGAAAACATTTACTCCATGGCTTGTTGCCTCATCAATTTGCATTTCCATAACACTTGGGTCAGCCTCATTTACATATCCCCAAAGTGGCTTTCGCGGCCAGTTATGTTCCAATGTTTTTTTGCTTGCTGATTTTACTGTTTGCCACTCACCATTTCCTTCGGGCCAGAAAATTCTTGTTCTTTTTTCATCCCCTGTATAAGCAGGCCATACATATGCCGCGATATCATAATTTTTCATAATCATAAACTCCCTATTTCTACATTTTCCGATAAATTATATTATATATGCATATTACAAATTTTTCAATATCAAATGATGTGTTATATTATATTTTTTCCTTGACAACAACAAAGCGACCATATAGAATAATAAATTAAGAAGCTTTTGGAAAGACGTGATGTTTTGAAAAGAATACAAAAAATGAATGAGGTGGCCTGGGCGCTTGGAATAATTCTTTGCGCGCTTGGTGTTGCACTTTGCACAAAGGCAAACTTTGGCCTTTCAATGGTTTCGGCACCCCCATATATAATGCATTTAAAGCTTTCGGGGTTTTCTTCATTCTTTACTCAGGGAACAACAGAATACATATGGGAGGGGCTTCTTCTTATTTTACTTTGTGCAGCAATCAAAAGATTTCGTCCGATATTTTTACTTAGCTTTGTTTCGGCACTGCTTTTCGGATTTACGCTTGATGGCTGGCTTTTTATTTTAGGTAGTGGCGCTGCATATACACTTCTTTGGCAAAGAATACTTGCCTTTGTATTTGGGGAGCTTATTACTGCACTTTCCATTGCATTTTTCTTTCGCACAGATATGCCGCTTCTTATATATGAGCTTATAATAAAAGAAGTCTCTTTAAAATGGAATTTAAAACAGGTTAAGGTTAAATACGCAAGTGATATCTCAATGCTTGTTATATCGTTTTTAATGGCCATTTTCCTTAATAAGAGTTTTAAAGGAATTGGTGTGGGCACAATAATTATAACTCTTATCAATGCACCACTTATAACATATTTTGGTGCTATACTTGACAGGTTATTTGTATTTAACTCTCTTTTCAGAAAGGAAGTAAAAAATGAGTGATTATATAGTAAACGCAATAACTTCGGATGGAGCAATAAGGGTAATTGCAGCAGATACAACACAGCTTTGTAATGAAGCACAGCGTATTCACAAAACCTTCCCTACTGCATCTGCAGCACTTGGAAGAACGCTTACCGCCGCTTCTATTATGGGCAGTATGCTAAAGGCGGAGGATGACAGCGTCTCTATCCAGTTAAATGGTGGTGGCCCGATTGGCAGGGTTATTGCAATAGGAAACGGAAATGGCGTTGTAAGAGGATATGTGGACAAGCCCTATATTGACCTTCCCCTTAATTCAAAGGGTAAGCTTGATGTTGGCGGTGCAATAGGTACGGATGGAACGCTTTCTGTTATTCGTGATTTGGGTCTTAAGGAGCCTTATGTAGGACAAACACCCCTTATAAGTGGTGAGGTTGCTGAAGACCTTACGCACTACTATGCAGAAAGTGAACAGCTTCCAACTGCGATAGCACTTGGTGTTTTGGTGGATACTGACCACTCAATCAAAAAAGCAGGCGGATTTATTCTTCAAATTCTTCCGGGCGCTTATGACAAGGATATTGATAAAATTGAAAAGGCAGTAAACTCAATTGGCTCTGTTACGGATCTGCTTGATAAAGGTATGAAGCCTGAGGATATTGTTAGAAAACTCTTAGAAGGCTATGAAATAGAGTATTTTGATAAGAAGGAGCCTTCATATAAATGCATCTGTTCCCGAGCGCGCATTGATAAAGCACTTATAAGTATTGGAAAGAAAGAGCTTTCAAAAATTATAGAAGAGGATGGAAAAGCAGAAATAAGTTGCCACTTCTGTAACTCCACCTATAACTATAATGAAGATGAGCTTAAAACTCTATTAAATAAGATAACTAAATAAACAAACAAGTCAGCTCTATATTTTTAGAACTGACCTGTTTTTTTATATAACTTTTCTTTCACGGGATATTCTAAGTACCCTTTTGTATTCCTCTTGCGCAAGTTTAAGCTTTGTCTGATAAAGCTCCGCCGTTTTAGCATCTCGCGCATCAAAAAGGCCTGCACGTGTGTTCGCCACCTCCATCCTTGCTAATGCAAGTCGTTCATCAATGTCGCAGGTGGCATAGCGAGAGTCACGAAGTCCCTCAATAATCTTGCGTGTGCTTTTTATAATCTCTTTTTTATCAAACATAAAAACCCCCCTCTTAATGCATTTATACTCATTAACAGGGGGATTTATTCTTATATTTCTCTTCTGCCTTCCATTGCGCGTACAAGCGTAACCTCATCTGCATACTCAATATCTCCTCCAACGGGGATGCCGTGTGCAATTCTTGTAACACTTATTCCCATCGGTTTTAAAAGCCTTGCAATATACATTGCAGTTGCCTCACCCTCAACAGTTGAGTTTGTTGCCATTATAACCTCACGCACCTGGGGCGTAAGCCTAGCAATAAGCTCTTTAATCTTTATGTCCTCAGGCCCTACTCCATCCATAGGTGAAATAGCCCCGTGTAGCACATGATAAAGGCCCTTATACTCCCGCGTTTTTTCAAGCGCGGTAACGTCCTTTGGGCTTTCCATAACGCAGATAACACTTTTATCTCTGTTATCAGAAGCACATATTTCACAAAGTGGCTTATCAGTAAGATTCTGACACTTTTCACAAAGGTGCACCTTTGTTTTGGCATTTGTTATCGCCTTTATGAATTTATCTGCCTTTTCATCTGGCATATTCATAATGTAAAACGCAAGCCTAACAGCGCTTTTATGGCCTATTCCGGGCATCTTTTCAAATTCTTCAATTAATGATTGTAACGAATTGGGGTACATCTATTTCAACTCACTTTAGCCAATAAGAATTTAAATCCTTTTGGTTTTATTAAAATAATCCCGGGATATTCATTCCGCCGGTAATTTTACCAAGACTGCCTGCAGCTGCTTCATCTGCCTTACGAAGCGCCTCATTAACTGCGCTTACAATCATATCCTCAAGCATTTCTACATCATCAGGGTCAACTGCATCGGGAGAAAGCTTAATCTCCATAATTTCTTTCTTGCCGTTTACTTTAACATTAACTGCTCCGCCGCCAACACTTGCTTCAATAATCTGCTCACCAAGTGACTCCTGCGCTTTTAGCATTTCCTCTTGCATTTTCTGGGCCTGACGGAACATGTTGTTCATATTACCCATTCCACCCATATTTTTGGGAAATCCACCCTTTGCCATAATTAATCTTCCTTTCTGTTTGTTATAGGTAAATTTATTATATCATCAAACAAGTCGTGCTCATCTTTTTTTGTGACACCCAAAAGGTCACCCTCAAGCCTTGTTACAATGTCTACCTTCGCTTGTACATGCCTTTCAACCGCCTCTTTAATAATATCAAGGCTATCCTTTATAAGGTCTTGCATCGCACGTCCACCCAAATCAGGGAAAGTAATTGCAAGCCTTCCGTTTTCTTCACGAAGTGATGCGTTTTCAAGCGCTGCATATAGTGTAAGGCTACCTGCCATCTCATTCATAACCTCGGGCCAAACTGCTTTTATTTTATCAACAAGCTCACTATGAAAAATAACCGCTTTCTTTTTTTCTTCTTTCAGAACAGGCGATGCTTCTTCCCTCTTTTGGGTTTCAGGCTTCACAGTGGCATTAAACTGCACACCGCCTTCAAGCTTTCTTTCAAGCTCACCAATTCTTTGAAGAAGAGATTCTACCGACCCATCACTACCCTTTACGCAAAGTTTAACAAGTGCTGCTTCAAACACAACACGCGGCTCTGTCATAAATCTTGCAGTAGAGATTGCCTCCGAAAGAACCTTAATTGCATAAAGTAGCTTTTCTGAAGAAAAATATGCGCTGTATTCTTTGAGTTTTTCGTACTCTTCCCCTTCAAAATCACTTTTGCAATTTCCGGTTATAGATATAACAAGCATATCACGCAGTGCCTTTATCACGGTTTCAATAAACGGGGATAGGTTTCTTCCCCTTGCGCTTAATGAAGAAATACACTCAAGCACCTCTTGTGCGCTTCCCATTCCAATGCCTCCGCACAATTCTATTACGGAAGAATTTTCCGCTTTACCTAAAAATTCTTCAACAAACTCTGTTTTTATTTCTTTACCTGCAGCCAAGCAAGGCTCAAGATAGCTAAGTGCATCACGAAGTGACCCCGCCGCCGCAGTTGCAATCATACGAAGGGCCCTTTCCTCTGCTATAATTCCCTCTGCAGAGCAGATGTAATCAAGGCGGTCATAGATATCCTCAGGTGTAATTCTCTTAAAGTCAAAGCGCTGGCATCTTGAAGAAATTGTTTCAAGCACCTTATTTGCTTCAGTTGTTGCAAGCACAAACATAACGTGTGCCGGCGGTTCTTCCAAAAGCTTTAAAAGTGCGTTAAACGCATCCTTACTAAGTGCGTGCACCTCATCAATTATATATACCTTTTTCTTTGTTACGGCGGCGTTATAGTTAGCCTCCTCACGAAGGGACCTTATGTTATCAACACCACTGTTACTTGCGGCGTCAATCTCTACAATATCCATAATGCTGCCGTCTTCTATTCCCATACAGGTGGGGCATTTATTACATGGATTTCCATTATCGGGGTTTTCGCAGTTTACAGCACGACTAAGTATTCTTGCTGTTGAGGTTTTACCTGTACCCCTGCTTCCGCAAAAAAGAAATGCGTGTCCACAGGTGTTATTTTTTATCTCGTTTTTAATTGTTTCGGTAACGTGGCCTTGTCCTACAACATCGTCAAAGGTTTTCGGTCTCCACCTTCTGTAAAGTGCTTGATACTCCATGTATTCCACCCCCTTGTAAAAAAGCCGCCTTTAGGCAGCCAAATTGTTTATTATTGATGTACACCCCAAAATCGACAAACCTCCACACACGGAAATCGACCAGTTAGCTCTAAACAGGCTTACCTGCGGCACACGCCGAAAAATGCTTATCGCTGCTCGGTTCCCCGCCTGACGAGGTTCACACCTTAAGCGTTGCGCAGGGCCCATCCGTCAACACCACTTATTCGCTCCAGCTATACAGAAAATTTGCCTCAATCGGGGAATCAACCTCCGCTATAGCGGACTTCGGATTCAGGGAACCGCTACCTCCCCGGCTGGTACATCTTTTAGAGTATACCATAATAGGGGCATTTTATCAATACTTTTTATTAAACTTTTCAAAAAAGAAATAATTCTGTTGACATTATTTTGATTTAAGTATATAATAATGTAGCATTTTAATGAATGCAATCCTTGCTCCAGATATTTTGGGGCCAAAGTCCAGAAGGAGGTGTAGAAAATGGCTGAAATTATAAACAAGTATGAAACCATTTTTGTTCTTGACGCAGCACTTGAAGAAGATGCTATCACTGCTCTTTCAGAAAAGTTCCAGAAGCTTATTAGCGACAACGGTACTGTTGAAAGCGTGGATGTATGGGGAAAGAGAAGACTCGCTTACCCTATCAATTTCAAGACAGAAGGTTACTATGTTCTTGTGAATTTTGCAGCAAACCCTGAATTCCCGAAGGAACTCGATAGAGTTTACGGAATCACAGACGGTGTTATGCGTACAATTACAATTCACAAGGAAGAAGCGTAAGGAGGGTTATTTATGCTTAACAAAGTTATATTGATGGGCAGATTTACTCGCGACCCTGAACTTCGCAGCACTCCACAGGGTACAAGCACTTGTGCATTCTCTTTGGCAGTGGATCGTAACTTCGCACGTCAAGGTGAAGAGCGCAAGGCAGATTTTATAAACTGTGTAGCCTGGCGTCAGACGGCAGAATTTGTTTCAAAATACTTCAAAAAAGGTAGTCTTGCTGCTGTTGAGGGCAGTATACAGACTCGCTCATGGGATGACCCTGAGGGTAAAAAGCATTATGCTACAGAAGTTATCGTAAATCAGGTTTATTTTGCAGAAAGCAAGAGGGATTCTGCTTCTTCATTTAATGAAGGCGGAAACGATTTTGCAGCAAATGATTTTGGTTCACTTCCGGACCCTATCTCACCTATGGGAACAGACGATGATTTACCATTTTAATTAAGGGAGGTTTTAGCCATGATGGAAAAGGACAAGTCCGAAAGACCTTACAGAGCGCGCAAAGCTAAAAGAAAAGTTTGCCAGTTTTGTGTTGACAAGGTTAAGGATATAGATTATAAGGATGTTGCAAAGCTTCGTCGCTATGTTTCAGAGCGTGCAAAGATTCTTCCCAGAAGAATCACAGGCACATGTGCAAAGCATCAGCGTCAGTTGACAATCGCTATTAAGCGTGCTCGTCATATTGCACTTCTTCCTTTCTCAGCAGAATAATATGAGCCCCTTCGGAATATTATTTCGAAGGGGTGTATTTTAATGAAGAAAAAAATTTTTGCTATTATTGT
>CAZYYT010000064.1:0-2945 GCA_964651775.1 uncultured Oscillospiraceae bacterium
CAGTGTCGCCGATTTCGCCTACAAAGGGAACTACGCCAAGTAAGTCAAACCCTGCCGACAAAAGGTCTCCGCGTGCTAAATCAACCGGTATTGATGCCAAATCCGTAAAGGAATCAAGCCCGGAATCAGTGATGCCGCCGCAAGTAAATTACTGATAGCATCTAATGCATTACCTTTTGCATTTCCAAAATCGCCGCCTTTACCAACACCCATTAAGCAGTCACCTGCTTTCAATATAGAAAGCAGGTGACACCATATTTCATTTATATTGTATTTATTTCAAAATATATTCTTTGTCATAATACTTTTACACATCTGCTAACTGCGACATTATTTTTTCCATCATCATCCCAATCATCTATGACTTGTTTAACGGGGTAGATTTCATCATAATTTTTATCAACATTTATACTTATCACTTCTCCAAAAAACCAACCTCTTGAAAAAATGTAATTATGTTTTTCTGTATTTATGATGACAGCCATATCAAATGAAATCTCATATTCCTTATTATTTATTGATATTGTATCACTAATAATTTGTATTTGCTGTATTTTTTCATTTATTGAATAGTTTTGAAAATCTTCATCGCAGTATGGCTTAAAAGTACTATTTATATCTACCTTTTTGCAAGAAAAGCATGAAATATCTTCAAAAGAATCCCAAAAATGAGTTTCCTTAGTTTCGTTTAAAAATTCAATTGAAAAATCATTTAAGTTAATTCTTATATTTCCATATGCTTCATCGAGAAACTTTGCACAATCGTATGAGCAAAAAGTTTTTCCTTTTATGGTTTTAATTATTTCAATCATTTCATTTGTGAATTTAGCTTTGTTCATTTTAATACAAACCTCCTATTTAATAAAATGGATTTTCTGCTTCTTTATTCCTGAGAATATACTTATACTTATATCAATGGCAGGGCTATTTGGTGTTGAAGTTTTAACTCTGTATACAACACGACTGCCATCATCAAAAACAGCTTGAATACCTTTTCCGTTAGATAGTTGTTTTTCTTTCCCACCCTTGCTTATTTTTTTATAGAAATCAGCGGATGATTTTATCGGATCATTGCTTTTAAACACTCTACAATTTTTTCCCGCTTCTCCAAATAACCCGCTTTTAGATAAATTGTATTTTTTTGCTACACTTTTCGCATTATCTGCAACACTTGACATAGATTTTGCTGCCTTCGCAGCATCAATAGCATTGTCTGCTGTTCTTGCAAGTTTTGCAGTGTCGCCGATTTCGCCTACAAAGGGAACTACGCCAAGTAAGTCAAACCCTGCGGACAACCAATCTTTACGTAGTAAATCTACAGGTATTGACGCAATATCCGTAAAGGAATCAAGCCCGGGTATTAACGAGGCAAGTGAAAGAGCATCACTGAGCGCATCCAATCTACTGCCGAGAGTATTACCGAAATTTCCTCCTTTTCCTGCACCCATTTCGTCACCCCCCAACCTTTCCGCTCAAAAGTGACAAATTACCTTCACCTTTCAGCTTACCGTTCGGGTGTTTCTCTTTTAAAAAAATCTTTGATTTTTTTGATTCGTTTTGTAAAGCAACCTGCCTTCTGGATTTTGAAAATTCACTTTCAAAAGCTATTATTTTTATTTCGGCATCCTTGTATGGTCCAAAAATGATGTCAGGAGCACTGCCATAAACAATAATGTTTTTAGGGGAGAGCTTCTGCACAAGCTTTAAAAGCCCTGCTTTAAAAAACAGCCTGTCTTCCTTGTATTTTATACACCCATGTGTACCAACTGCAACAGTTTTTCCTTTTTCTATTCCATCAAAGCAAAAATCATATGTACGTGTATCGTTAAATCTGACATTCGGTATAACCTCTATTCCATTGTTTTGCAACCATGCAACCAGTGCCCGATTACGATACGTATTCCACAACTGCATACACAGTGGCATGTTACGATAAAGGCTGAAATCGGGTGATATAATACCTCTGAATTTTTTCAGCTTATCAATGTAAATTTTGGGGGCATTCCACAGCCTTTCAAAACTTTTGTCATGCTCATAAAATATAACCCATTGGTCAAAGTCTTTCATACCTCTTGACATTGCCTTAGAAAATGTTATAACGCGGTTTGGTATTAAATCACTTGTTTTTATCACAGGCAATTCATATTTACCACCATAATCTGCATTTTCAACCAAAAAAGCATGAAACACATCATAATTATTAAATTTTTTTTCACTCATTAATACATTTTACCTCCAAAAATTAAATTTCTTTTGCCTTGAGCATAATTATTTTCTCAAAACACTTGATATTAATTTTCAGATATGCTAAAATATAACTATGGTTAATAGGTATGCTTTCAGCATATCTGAGATGAAACACATTGTTAAGTTGTTGGTAGCAACTTTTCTAATGTGTTTTTTCATTAACAATCAATACGCATCATTCCCTCCCTTTTATTTTTCTACTCCGTGAAATTACCCCCACGGTACATTTTTTCCAGATTATGTGCTTCCCTGAGTTCTTTATCCGTACAGTTGCATATATTTTTTATTCTATTGTTACTTAAAATATAGCAGCAATCTGGGCGTGTAAGAGAGGTGTTCATTAAGGTTATGCTGTGTGTACTTACAACTGACTGCATACTCTCAAAGCTGTGTATAATCTCCAACACCTTTTGCGATGTTTCATAATGATAATAAGCATCAAATTCATCAATGACAAGAAAAGTCAGCTTGTCAAAATGAAGCAGCCAACAGTAAAATAAAAGTAATGTTTTTGTCCCCGATGAACAAACACTTTCAAATTCAACCACATTATCATTTTCAAATTTTGCGCCTATTGTTAATGCTCCGCTTACAAGCTTTAACGGAACAAGAGTATAATTTAAATCAAACTGTATTAAAAACTCGTTGAATTCCTCAAGCTTTCCGTTGTTTAATATAATATCGTGCAAAAGCTCTCC
>CAZYYT010000064.1:2955-5387 GCA_964651775.1 uncultured Oscillospiraceae bacterium
GCCCGCTTTATAACCTATATATTGATTTGCCTCTTTAAGACTGCGGAAAAATAACATTCCCTGTACAAACCTCATAATTTGGCTTATAACAGAGTTTTCATCCTGAATTGTGTTATTGTATATATATTTGATAATCGATAATCTTGGAGGCAAGCCTTGTGTTCTTAAGCTTTCTGCACCGGCAAGATTTATGTGATTGTTCTTTTCATCAACAAAATTATGAAGAAGAACCTCTTTGCCATTTACAGAAATTGCTTCAAGAAAGAGCTCTTTCGGATTGAGTTTGGCATAAGTATAAACAACCTCATCTTTTCCAAATTGAAATACATATGTAAAAGCAGCAAACTTACTCTCATTTCCTACGTATGTATAGATGTGCGTGGGAACACTGTCTTTTTCTACGTCCAATAAATGAGCGGTAATATCCATAACAGCTGTACACAGACTTGACTTTCCTGTTCCGTTTTTTCCGAAAATTAAAGCTTTTTTAACTATTTTATTTTCAACAAGGTCTTTGTTATACGCATAGTCCTTTGTGGCGGATAAATCCCATGTTAATGCCTCTTTAAATCCCTTGTAGTTTTCAACTTGAAACTTTTTAAGCATGTCCAAAACCTCACCTTCATGTACATTATACTACTGTTGTTAATTTTTGTCAAGGCTTCCCGTATTTTCTTTACGGCAGCTCAAGTTTTACGTCAATTATTGCTTAATAGTGCAGTACAATCCGTATGTATTCTACAGTATGGTTGCGTGGGTCAGATAAATTTTCTAGCGAATCGGCTAGAAATCCGTTAGAAAATTGGCAATAAAAAATAAGCTGTACTCAAACCGAGTACAGCTTATTTTTTGACAAAGTTTTGTACCCTTTTTCACCCTTTTTGACCCTTTTTGACAGTCTGCAAAAAGCAAAAGAAAAAACCGTATAAACCCCTAAACAATGGGACTTACGCGGTCTCTTCAATGGTGATCCATCGGAGATTCGAACTCCGGACAACTTGATTAAAAGTCAAGTGCTCTGCCAACTGAGCTAATGGACCTTGTATTAAAATGGCTGGGCTGGCGGGACTCGAACCTGCGTATGCCAGAGTCAAAGTCTGGTGCCTTAACCGCCTTGGCTACAGCCCAACATTGAAGCCATAAGGTAACTCATAAAAAGTGGGGTGGATACAGGGATTCGAACCCTGGGCCTCTAGAGCCACAATCTAGCGCTCTAACCAACTGAGCTATACCCACCACATGTGGCGTGCCTGCGGGGATTCGAACCCAGGACCTACTGCTTAGAAGGCAGTTGCTCTATCCGACTGAGCTACAGGCACATATAAAATGTGCTTAGATTAAATGGAGCGGGTGATGGGAATCGAACCCACCTATCCAGCTTGGAAGGCTGGTGTTCTACCAATGAACTACACCCGCACTTGCGACTTTAAAAGTATAGCAAATATAAATGCTTTTGTCAAGGTATTTTTTAGTTTTTTTCTTTTTTATTCCACAATAGCTATCTATATAATAAATTTAGTCAATTTCCTTCATTACATATTCCACATCAAGCTCGGTAACTGTTGCAGTGCCGCCCGATATATCGGCAATTGCTTTAATTAGTCTCTCCTGTTGTCCAATGAACACCGCAACTGTAAGATGCACACTTTCCTCAAATGAAGAATCCTTTAGTATGTAGCCCTCCTTATTGATTTCGAATTCTATATTACCGTAGTCTGTATAGCTGCAGCATATTATAAACACACAGCACTTTCGCATTTCAACACGCTTTGCAGCATCAATACCAAGCTTTGCGCTCTTCCCATATGCCCTTACAAGGCCCCCTGCGCCCAGAAGTATTCCGCCGAAGTATCTCGTTACAACAACGCAAACATCCGTAAGGCCTTCTTTTTTTATAACATTCATAACGGGCATGCCTGCAGTGCCCGAAGGCTCACCATCATCACTGTAGCGCATTATATTATCCCTACGCAAAACATAAGCATACACATTATGTGTTGCCTGACGATGCTTTTCTCTTATTTCGTTTATGAAAGAGATTGCCTCATCCTGCGTTTTAACAGGGCGGCAATAGCCAATAAACTTGCTTTTACGCTCTATCATTTCCTCAAAGGCATCGTTTTTAACGGTCCTGTAATTCATAAAGTATTCCCCAATTAAATAATATATTTTTCCATTTTTGCATAAATTGCTTCATCTGCAAGAAGGGTGATTTTTGTACCCTCCGCCTCGTATGATTCTTCTAAAATAACCTCATCATTATGAAGTAGTGCTGCAGTTTTTGAATCACTGTAAGGTATAAGAAGGGTTATCTGACGCTTTTTACCCGGAAGGGCATCCTCTAAAATTTCAAGAAGCTTATCCATCCCTTCCCCTGTTTTTGCACTAACGGTGACATAATCGGTATACTCACCCTCGGGGCGCGGTGAAAG
>CAZYYT010000064.1:5397-10935 GCA_964651775.1 uncultured Oscillospiraceae bacterium
GTCACACTTATTAAACACCGCTATGGTGCGCTTTGCCCTACAACCAAGCTCCTTGATTAGATTTTCAACAACCTTCATCTGTTCCAGTATTTGAGGGTTTGAGGAGTCAATTACATGCACAAGAACATCAGCTAAAACAGCCTCGTCGAGTGTTGATTTAAAAGCCTCTATCAAGTGGTGGGGTAGCTTTCTAATAAATCCTACAGTATCGGTTAAAACAGCATTTCTGCCATCGGAAAGCTCAAGCTTTCTTACAGTCGGGTCAAGTGTTGCAAAAAGCATATCCTTTACAAAAACGTCAGCCTTTGTAAAATAATTTAGAATTGTGCTTTTTCCCGCGTTTGTATAGCCTACAAGTGCGGCGCAAGAGGCCTCATCCTTGTCACGTCTTGTGCGAAGAAGCCCTCTGTGCGCTTCTATATCCTTTAGGCAGTCTTCAAGCGCATTTATCCTTCTGTAAATATGACGACGGTCACTTTCAAGCTTTGTCTCACCGGGGCCTCTTGTACCAATACCACCACCAAGGCGTGATAGCTGTGTTCCCGTTCCAATAAGTCTTGGCAGATTATAACGAAGTTGTGCAAGCTCAACTTGGATTTTACCTTCCTTTGATATTGCACGCTTTGCAAAAATATCAAGAATAAGGCTACTTCTGTCAATTGTTCTTATACCGCTGTAGTTTTCTATGTTTCTTATTTGGCTTCCGCTTAATTCATCATCAAAAATAAGAAGATTTGCGTCAAGTGATTTTGCGGCCACTTTTAATTCTTCAAGTTTACCTTCACCAAAATAAGTAGCGCCCTCGGGGCGGTCTTTATTTTGCACAATCTCCCCGACAACCTCTGCCTCGGCAGTATAGGCAAGCTCACGAAGCTCCGCCATAGACTCCGCAGTGGTATCTTCAAGCGTGTTAAGGCTTCCCGTATGAACTCCGCACAGTATTACTTTTTCAATTTCTTTTTCTGTTTCGTGCACCTATATGCCCTCCGTTTTGAATAATTTTACGTTTTTATATTACAATAAGTATATATTTCGTTTATTGAGGTGAATTATGCAAAAAATTTTAGCACTTGCATTTTCTTATGTTATATGTAAACTTTCCGGCGTGGTAGATATATGGTTTCTTTTTACACCAGTTTTTATAATTTTATCTTATCCGGATATCTCCGAAACCTTTTGGGAAATCCCTATCGGAGTAATGCTTTCTTCTATTATATTTATCTTTTTAAGAGATCACACGGATACTATTTCAAGTATATTGCTTGTTGGTACATCTGCTATATATGCGGCATCAAGGCCTAGAAAGCTTCTCCTTTTTTATCCCATTACCATAATGGCACTTTTTGCAACCATCCCCGCGAAAAGCACCGCTATCGTGATGACTGCCGCATTATGGTGTGCAATGAGGGATGCTTTAAAACGAAAAGTCAGTAGAACCGCTGTGTAGTTTCTATTTACCATCCCTGAAAACAAATTGTGCATCTGTGTTTTCGGGGATGGTAACTGATATTTTAACGTTTTCACCTTCACGCCTTAAGCTGACTGAATTTTCCCGAAAGACACCATCATGCTACCCTTTATATCACCCAATCCAACATCAATTGCGAAGGCATTTGCGGCAAAGCTATTTTCACAAAAGTCACCTGTTGTTTCGTCATAAAAGTTCTCTACAATAGCATTTTTGTGAAGCACAATACGCTTATTATATTCGTCACAATCAAGCTTAAGGTTAAGCTTTTCATTAAGCTGGGGCATCTGTTGATAAAACTTTACAAGGTACGCAGTATTTACATATTCGGGTGTTAGGAGATTAGGTCAAACGGCTTAAAATTTCCATAAGCCCAACCACCGTTGCCACCGCCTGCATCGTAAAAGGGTGCGGTGTGCTGAATTTCTTTCTAAAAACGGGCGACTCACTATTGCCGTTATAACGTATCCAATTAGCTTTTGAAATACCGATAACAACACCTCGCAAATTCCATAATATCACATTTTTATATAGTTTACAAGTATCGTTAAAAATTTGTTGAATTCCGTCTTATATTAAGGTATAATATTTTAGAAGGAAAGAGATGCAGTTGGCCAACCGCCACTGAATTTTCTTGATACACAGTATTTCCATTATTTAGCTGACGCCAATATCTTATACTCACGCCTTCACGATTCTTCTTATGAGGGGTTATAATTCATTTGAAAGGATGAAATACAATGGAAGAAAAGAAAATAACAACCGTTGTTAATATTAATAATGCAGAATATAGGATTGTAAGCTCTGCCGACGAGGAATACGTGCGCCATGTTGCTTATCACGTTGACAAGAATATGCGTGAGCTTATGGTTCGTGATAGGCGTCTTTCAACATCAATGGCGGCGGTGCTTACTGCGGTTAATATGGCTGATGAATATATGCAAGCGCAAGATGATAACGAAAAGCTTCGTGCGAAGCTTTTAAAATATGCTGAAGAGGCAGGCTCATCAAAACTTGCACTTGACAAGATAAATGCCGAGGTTTCTAGGCTTCGTGCAGAAAATCAGGCACTTAAGATTGATATTGTAAAACTTGAAACACAAATAAAAAACAAATTTTAATAAGGTGTGGCTTTAGCCACACTTATTAAGTGAGGATATTTATGAAAACAGAGCTTTTGTCCCCTGCGGGAAGCCCAATGGCACTTCGTGCGGCAGTGCAAAATGGCGCTGATGCAATATACCTTGGCGAAAAGAGTTTTAGCGCAAGAAAAAATGCAGCTAACTTCACCTGGGATGAAATTAAAGCGTCAGCAAAATATTGCCACACGCGCGGTGTTAAGATATATCTTACACTTAACACACTTATAAGTGAAAGTGAGCTTGCTGAGTTTGAAAAAACCATTTTAAAATGTGCTGAATCCGGCATCGACGCTATAATTGTGCAGGATCTTGGTGCGGCAGATATTATAAAAAAAGTTTGCCCCGATATGCCAATTCACGCAAGCACCCAGCTTACCGCTTGTAATGAGTATGATGTTAACGAGCTTCAAAAACGTGGCTTCACGCGCGATGTACTTTCACGTGAGCTTAGTGAAAACGAAATAAAAACAATACACGAAAATACAGATGTTGAGCTTGAGGCTTTTTGCCACGGTGCACTTTGCATAAGCCTATCTGGAAGATGCTTGATGTCATCATTTATCGGTGGAAGAAGCGGTAACCGTGGTAATTGCGCACAGCCCTGCCGAAAGCTTTATAGCTATAAAGGGCGCTCGGGGTACTTTTTAAGTCCACGTGATTTATGCCTTGCAGACGAGCTTGCCTCAATGAAAAACGCCGGCGTATTTAGCTTTAAAATTGAAGGCAGAATGAAAAGCCCCGAATATGTTGCAACCGTAACAAATGTTTACAGAAAATATCTTGACAGTGCTTCTCCCCTTTTAATAGAGGATGAGGATAGGCTTAAAAAAATATTTGTACGTGGTGATGGCTTTACAAAGGCATACTTTAAAGGCATAAACACACCACAAATGATGAATTATGATATTAGTAACGACAAAATCACCCAGCGTGCCGATGATGATATTTTGAAGGAAGCACGCCATTCGTATCGTGATGGTGTAGAAAATAAAAAAATACCCGTTTATGGGTATCTAGAGGTTTCTGAGGGTGCTAACTCACTTTTCAGACTTACTGATGACGACAAAAACTCTGTAGAGGCCTATGGTGCAAATGGCGAAAAGGCACTTAACCTACCTCTTACAGCGGAATATGCAAAAGAGAGAATGGGAAAGCTTGGTCAAACACCGTTTGAGCTTAAAGGATTTGAATGCTCCATAGAAAATGGTACAACACTTTCTGCTGCGGCGCTTAACGCGCTTCGTCGTGATTGTGCAGAAAAACTTGCTTATATTCGGGGGGAAATAAAGGTGCTTGATACATACCCCTATACCTTCCCTCAAATAAAAAATAATGCTAATAGCAAAAAGCCAAAGCTTTATGCACAGATAACGTTTCCACATCAGTTTGAAGCAGTGAAAGATGCCGATAAAATTTTAGTGCCGCTTAGTATATGGGGCAAGATCACACCTAATGAAAAATGTGTGCTTGTGCTTCCCCAAGTTATAACGGATATTTCACAATTTGAAAAATGGATGGGTAAAATAACCCTTCCGAAAGAGATCTATCTATCATCGCTTGGTATAATTTCATATTTTAAAGACAAAAATATAAGTGTTTGTTCAGACTTCGGCATGAATATCTATAACCCAATAGCAGCAGAAAGCCTAAACGGGGTATGTAAATCTATAACCCTATCGCCCGAGCTTATGCTTTCGGATATAAAAAATATTTGCACCAGAGTAAGCCTCCCCTGTGAGGTGCTTGCTTACGGAAAGCAGGCTGTTATGACATCACGCGCTTGCCTTATAAGGGGAATTACAGGAAAATGTGACTGCTCCTCCCCAATAGAAATAGCAGATCAAACGGGTGCAAAATTTACGATTTTGGGTGATAAAATCTCGCATCTAAATACGGTTTTAAATTCACGCCCGACATTTATGGCAGACAAATTGATTGAGCTTGAAAAAACCGGAGTTTATGCAATAAGGCTTGTGTTTACCGATGAGGATTCTAAAACCACAAAAAACATTATGGAAATGTACCGAAAAAAGGCACAAATTGTGAAGCCACAGTTATATACAAGGGGCTATTTTATGAAATCTTAAGAAAATATAGCTTTATTTTTACAATTATTTAAAAAACCCTTGAAATTATAAGTAAAATGTTGTAAAATTTACTTATTAAGTCAATAATATTTATAAGAACACGAAAGGATAAAATTACTATGATTTCAGCAGGCGATTTTAGAAACGGCGTAACATTTGAATATGACGGGGGTGTTTACCAGATAATTGAGTTCCAGCACGTTAAACCCGGTAAAGGTGCAGCGTTTGTTAGAACAAAGATTAAAAATGTTATTTCAGGTGGCGTTGTAGAAAAAACCTTCAATCCTACAGATAAGATGCCTAAGGCACATATTGAACGTAAGGATATGGAGTATCTTTACAATGACGGCGACCTTTTCTACTTTATGGACCCTGAAAGCTATGAGCAGATGCCTGTTAGCGCAGACCAGGTTGGTGACGCTCTTAAGTTTGTTAAGGAGAATATGCAGGTTAAGATTCTTTCCTTCAAGGGAAATATCTTCGGTATTGAACCACCAAACTTTGTTGAGCTTACAATCACTGAAACAGAGCCCGGTTTTGCAGGAAACACTGCAACAGGTGCTACAAAACCCGCAACACTTGAAACAGGTGCAACAGTTATGGTTCCACTTTTCATTGACAATGGGGAAACAATTAAGGTTGACACACGCACAGGCGAATACATGGGTAGAGCTTAAACTTTATATTTAGGAGGATAATTATGAGTTATTTAACAGAAAAAATGTCATACATCAGAGGGCTTGCAGAAGGCCTCGAAATCGATGAAACTACAAAAGAAGGTAAGCTTCTTCTTGCTATGGTAGAAGCACTTTCAGATACTGCAGATGAACTTACTGGTTTA
>CAZYYT010000065.1:0-8760 GCA_964651775.1 uncultured Oscillospiraceae bacterium
ACTAAATATTCGATAATCATAAAAAGAACCACCACTGTAAGAAGTATTACATCATGCATAGCATCATACCCGATTGCGTTAGACATAGAAGTACTTTTGCAGTGCCTTATACTCACCTAAAACTACCATTGTTGTATCCTCTGTGAAAATGGTATCCGCAGTAATTGAGATATTCATTTTACCATTTTCCCTTAAAGCCATAATGTTTATATTATATTTATTGCGAATATTTATTTGTCCAACGCTCTTTCCAACCCACTGTTTAGGGACAGTAACCTCAAACACCGCGTATGTGTCATCAATCTCAATGAAATCAAGGATATGATCCCCTGTGTATCTGATAGCTGCCCATTTTGCAACCTGCTTTTCCGGATATACTACCTCATCTGCGCCATTACGAAGCAAAAACTTTGCCTGGACGTCACGCTCAGCTCTTGATACTACCATCTTTGCTCCAAGCTCTTTTAATAGTGATGTTGTTTCAAGTGAGCTTTGAAAATCATTTGATATAGTAACAAAGCAAATATCGAAATTGTTTATACCGAGAGACTCTAAAAAGCTTTTGTTTGTACTGTCACCTATCTGTGCATTCGTAACAACACCCATCAAATCATTTACTCTTTCTTCATCATGGTCAATCGCCATAACCTCATGACCTAAATCGTTAAGCTGGATTGCCAGGTGTCTTCCAAATCTTCCAAGTCCAATTAATAAAATTGTTTTCATAACTGATTCTCCATCTCCATATACTTTTTAATTTATCCTACCGTTATTTTATCAAGTGGTAACTTCCCAACCTGAACTATGTTTCTTGAAAGTACGGAATAAATAAGCGTAAGTCCGCCCACGCGTCCTATATACATTAATAAAATTAATACACACTTCGACAAAAATCCAAGTCCGGGTGTTATGCCCAGGGACAAACCTACTGTTGCAACTGCAGATGCTGTTTCATACATACATACCAGCATCGGTAATCCTTCGTAAAGGCTTATTATCATTGCACCTCCTACGCAGAGCGTGATATACATAAAAGCAACAGTTGCCGCAGTAGATACAACATCTTTTGAAATTCTTCTTCCAAAAATCTGTGCTTCATCACGCTTTTTAAATATTGCCAAAGCACAAAGAATCAAAACTGCAAATGTTGTCGTTTTCATACCTCCTGCAGTAGAACCTGGGGAGCCACCAATAAGCATTAAAACAATCATTACCAATTGTCCTGCTTCTGTCATAGCTGCTAAATCAACTGTGTTAAAACCCGCTGTTCTCGGGGTAACAGATTGGAAAAATGATGCCCATATTCTATCACCAATAGGCATATGTGAAAACTCAAAGAAGAAAAACCCAATTGCGGGAAGCAGAATTAAAAGCCCTGTTGTAACTAAGATAACTTTACTTTGCATTCTATACTTACGAAACTTTATTCCGTATGTACGAATATCATCCCAGGTCAAAAAACCCAAACCACCAACAACGATAAGTCCTATAATAGCTATATTGATCGCAGGGTTTCCTACATAACTTGTCATAGATGAGTATGGCTCTCTTATTCCCATTAGGTCGATACCGGCATTACAAAAGGCTGATATTGAATGAAACACAGACATCCACAAACCCTTTGCGAAGCCAAAATCCTTTATAAAGGTTGGTCCCATAATTACAGCACCGATAAACTCTATCAACAAAGTGGATTTAAAGACAAAACCAGTAAGCTTTACTATACCGCTTATCTTTGGCGCGGACACCGCATCTTGCAGTGCACCTCTCTGAAAAAGCCCTATTTTTCTACCTGCAACCATCGAAAGTGAAGCTGCAACCGTTATAACACCAAGACCGCCTATCTGAATTAAAAACATAATTATTATCTGGCCGAACAGTGACCAATATTCACCTGTGTTTCGCACCACAAGTCCCGTAACGCATACCGAAGTAGTAGATGTAAATAATGCATCAATAAAAGGTGTTACAACCCCCTCTGATGATGATATTGGAAGCATTAATAAAAACGCCCCTAATAAAATTACCCCTGCAAATCCTAAAATTGCTATTTGCGGGGATGTTAGATGTCTTTTATGGCCTAAGGTCATATAATACTCCGCCCCTTTTCTTTATTATCTATTATGATTATATCGCCAACTTTTTAAAGATGGCATTAAGGGTTTATCCTCTACATTAAGATTATATTAAGATGAAATATGGAGAAAAATAGGGCTAACTAAGTCTTACCTAAAATTCACTGTTTATTATAATTATTGCACAGAATCTAAACAATAGTCAAAAATTTTCCTGTGTAGGTATTCTATCATAAATAGTTTAAAAAAGCAAATTAATATTTCTTCTCGACCATCGTCATAACCCTTTTATTGAAAATACTATTTAAATACTTTTGCCAAGTAACAGATTCCATAACTTGAAATGAAAAAATATCCATTCACTTATTCGCAAAAATGTCACTTTTACACCCCTGTTTAATAATATTGCAAAAAAATAAGAACCTTAAACGAATTTAAGGTTCTTATCTAATAGTCATACTTGTTACTATTGTCAATGTCCATTAGAACAAGGTACGAATGGTTTTTATTTTACCTTTTCAAAGAAATAGGTCTGACTGCCATCTTCTGCAGCAGTCCAAAGAATAACTGTTGTTCCATTCTTCACATTAGCTTCTGATAAACCCAAATAGAAGCCTTGATAATCCTTTATAGTATATGAACCATTTTTATTTTCAATAGTGAAGTATTGAGATTCCAAACTCTCATCCGGCTGTTGTCTTATCACTGTAGCCTTGGTACCGTCTGATGTAATTGGCATTTTTGAATGTATAGGGATAATAGTACAAGTCCCATCTTCATAATTTGTTACCATGAACTTACGATTCTCCTTTGTGGAATGCTCCCACACAATCAGCTTTGCCCCTGCTTCTTCACTTCCCGCAGAAATCCCCAAGCTATATGAAGGATTTTTTGCGGATTTTATGTAATACACTCCGTCTTCTAATAAAGCATCTGAAGCCTCAATGTTTTCTTCATCATTTTCGGTGCTTTCGGGCTCTACAGCTATTTCCATATTGAAGGTTCTGTAAACAATTAAAATTGCCTGTTCTCTTGTTGTGTTATTTTTAGGCGCAATTTGGGTATCTGATACACCTTTTATAATTCCCATTTGATTAAGATATGAAAGGCTTTCAATTGCCCATGAAGAAATCTGACTGTAATCTTTGTAATGTGTTAAATCATCTGATAACTCCGTATTAAACAAAATGTCTATAGCACGCTTCATCATTGTTGCAATCTGCTCTCTCGTAATCTCTGCATTCGGTGCAAATTCCTTTGCTGACATGCCATTTACAATACCAAGCTTATTTGCAATTATAATATCCTTGTCGTTTGTATCAACAAATGGTGATGTTGAAGCTACAGGCAGTTCTCCACCCATAGATTCGTAATATTTTACAACAAGCTTGCAAAATTCTTCTCTTGTAATATTGTTCTGATAATTATATAAAATATCGTCATAGGTAAGTCCGGCTTCAATTGCATGATTAATTTCATCTACTGCCCAACTGCTTGGGGCAGATTTTTCATCATCAACAATTCCACCATCGGTATTTTCTATATCTGTGAAAAGATTTGTTGAATTTACACCATCGGACAGAACTAGCCACATGTATGCGTTTTCGTCGCCCTCTAGCCCTTCAAAATCATAAGTAACCTCTGTTTCTTGATAGTCATATTCCAAAACATAAAGCTCTTCCCCATCGGGAGAATAAAGAATTTGTGCTACCACATCATCGCCATCAGAGTCATTTACTTCCCAAGAAAAGGTTTGAATGCCAACAAATTTGTTGGGGTTTTCTACAAATGAAGCTGTCGGCGCGTTTTTGCTTACGGGTATTTTTGAGAGAACCTTACCGTCCTTTGAGATTTCGAAATATGAGGTGCCATTAGGAAATTCCCCATAAAGCTCAAATGGTGCATATTCCATGGTTTCATTCATTGAAGGATTATAAAAGCTTGCTTCAAAATTATTTGATGAAAGAACGTTTCCGTTTGCATCTTTTGCCGCAAAGCGGTAATCGCCTTCATTTTCAATATCGTATTTATTGCCAATAAAGGTATATAACGGGTCAATATCGACGCTCATATCATTATTGATAACACCATAAACTTCAACAATGTTAATATCTTCATCGTATATAGGTTTATCTTCATCAACTAAAAATTCATTATAAAGATGCTCGTAAATAACAGGCGTTGTCCAATAGGATGCCTGCAGTGCGCCGCTGCCCATATAACTGATGGTCTGATTTTCGATTACACCTCTGCCACCAAATTCATAAGGTCTTGTGCGATAGTCAATAAGACTTCCTTCACCAATTTCTTCATCACCTACAAATGCAGGGTTTTTACCGATGATTTGACCTTCGCCGGTGTTAAAATCTCTACCTTCCATACCATAAGGTGGGTCATTAACACTAGGGTTAAAGCTTCCGCCTGTGTATTCATCTCCAACCTTGTAGCAATGTGCGATTTCGTGAGCAATAGTTGCCTCCATATCTTCATCACTTTCGGTTATAATGTTGGCAGGTTTTCCGTAGGTATAGCCTTGTGTTGTGCCATCTGCCCCCTGTCTGTCCGGAACAAAGGCAAGGATTAAATCATAAACATCTTTTCCGTTTTGGTCTTTTGCTTGAAGATTTTTTGCATCCTCCCAAACATAATAGCAACCGTCATCAGTCTGCAGATCATACTCAATACCGCTGCAATCAAGCTCAGGCCCGATAACCCATTTTATGTTTTTTTCTGCAACAGGATAGGTCTGTTCTAAAAATGTTCTTGCAGTTTTATAGAGTCCGGTACAACCTTTAACTGTTCCGCCATAATTAGCTTTAACGGGGACAACTAAAATATTAAGCTGTTGTGTGTTCTTAAACTCAGCTTTTCTTTCCATTGTCCAACCATTAACATAAGCTTTTATGGTATAACTGCCTGCAAGCCATCCGTTAACCTCATCAATACTTTTAGGTAAAAACTCAAGCAGACTTGTTTTGCCATTTCCTTTGGGCGAAAGAGTAACAACCAATTTGCCATCTTTATAGATTTCTACCCTTTGAGTGGCTGGGTCTATACTAACTTCCTCATCAAGTTCTACTAATATAACAGTGTTTTTTTCAGCAACAAAGCTTGTAATCTCTTTGATTTCGCCGCTTTGCTTATGAATATAGCTACCAAGTCCTTGGTTTACTTCCACAAAACTTATTTCTGCATACGCAGGGGTAAGCATTGTGAAAATCATCATTATAGTAATAAGACTTGAAATAATTCGTTTTTTCATTATCAATCTCCATGCCAAATTTAAAATTTAACGTGAACCACCGCCGGAGCCTCCACCGGAAAATCCACCACCGCCACCAAAGGAGCTTCTGCCACCGCCACCCGAAGTTCTTTGCGCTTCTATAGACCTTTGATAACTTCTATACATCGTGTAGTAGTAGCTATGACAAATAATAACATTTCTGTTATAGGTTTCAATTTCTGCTATTCTTTCGGGATATACCTTTTCAAATTGCGCCTTTACCTTGTCTGCAATATCAAAAAGCAAAGCATAAACCATATATTCCTGCCAAATTTCCGCTTCATTTATTGTTCTTTCAGAAATAAGGGAAAAGTCCTCAAGATATTTTTTAAGTCCCATAACCTCAGCAAGCTCTTTCTTTCCTATATCGCTTAAATCCTTGATACAGTTTCCGCTTCCGTTTAAAAATCCGCCAAGTGACGCAAAGGTTAACCCACCGCTATTTTTTGCTCCATCAACGAAACTCTTTAATCGTTGTGGTTTTTTGTAGGTGTACTTCTCAAGCTCCTTTTCCTGTACGATGCCGTCATCACCTGCGGCGCTTACAAGAATTGAATACAGGCTTTTTGAAAGTTCATCTTTAGGTTCTTTTATAAGTTTAAGCGATACGCTTTCTTTGACTTTTCCGAACATTCCCACATTTTCGTCCGTCAACGCTTCAATTTCACCCTTGTTAATCATTAGGAGTAAAACTGCACCGATAATCAGATTTTCATTTTCACCTAAATCAAACTGCTGTGCTAAAAAGTGCGATACTTTCAAATCGCCTTTGTTTGGTACATCACGGAAATAATCTACTTCAGCATAAAACTTGTTAATTGCCTTTTTTCGTTTTATTGAAAATAAAGCTATCCATATAATAATGGCAAGAAGAAGAATACCAGTGATATAGCTTACCACTTTTAAAAATCTACTTTCTCCATCATCGTATCCGTAATCACTGCCTTCCATTGCTTTTTCTTTCACTTCTTCAAAAGAAAAGCTTTCATTATACGTCGGATAGATGACACCTTTGTTGAGTCTAAGCAAAACAATAACAGAGTTTTCATCATCAAGTGCACTTGTTGTATATGCTGTAACCTTACCGTCATTAAATTCTATATAGCCCTCATAGCCAAATCCCCATATACCTGCATTTTCTTCAGTAAGCCTCTCCCCGTTTTGAAGCAGTATATTAACCTTGCAATCTGTGGGAAATGTATTCATATTAGAATTTACAAGCATAAAATTTGTGCCGTCATAGTCTGAATAGGATTTTATAAAATCCTTTACTACATACTCTATAGAATATCGTTTTTCTCCATACTCCGAGATACCAAAGCAAAGCTCAATACCGTCTGATGTTTCATTAATTCCGCATTTTCTCTTTTTCTCGTTAAAAGTGGCATCCACATTCCATGAATCTACCAGCTTATACGCTCCATCTCCATCCGAAACAGAAAAATCAGTTATTTCAATTCCGTTGGTATTGATAGGAATATAATTTTCCGTTCCTTCACTAAAGGTTCCAATCCAATCTTGAACAATATATGCACTGCCGTCATTTCTTATTGTAACATCAATATTTATCTCGGAAACGTTGTTGTTGGCAATGGCAGTCATTGAAAAGAAAAGCAGAAGCACATAAACAATGGAAACTATTCTGTTTATCTTTTTCATAAAGATTCCTCATTTCATACTTGGCATATCTGTCTTATTCGAATCTGTTTCAAGATAATCCTTTTGGGTAAATCCAAGAACACCTGCAATTAGAGTTGTAGGAAACATTCTAATTGAACGATTTAGTTTTGTTACGCTGTCATTATAAATAAGTCTTGATTTACGAACCATATTTTCATATTCATTAACACTATCCATAGTTTTTATATAGTTTTCATTTGCTTTTAAATCAGGATAGCTTTCAGCAACTGCCATTATTTTACCCATTGCCTCTGTAAATACATTTTCCTGACTTTCTACATCATTAGCTGTACTTTTTCCGTTGATTGATGTACGCATCTTAATTGTATCTGATATTGTTTTATACTCATGTTCTGCGTAACCCTTTGTTAAGTCCAAAAGTGCAGTTAAAGCATCCCAACGTGAGGAAAGCTGAACACCGATTTGGCTCATTGCGTTACTGATATTTTCATCCAATACTACTAATTTTCTTTGAACTGAAATAAACCACAAAACTACTATTGCAATTATCGCTATTATTATAATTGTCATTACGTCATCTCCTATAAATTTATGTAGATTTGGCAGGACACAAGTTTTTTCCTGCCATGATTCATTAATATTCTATGGATAATCCTTTTTCTTTTGCCAAGTCTTCTAATGCTTTGTTGTATTTCTCTAAAAGCTTCAGTCCTTCTTCAAGCTTATTATTTCCGTCTTCCACTGGTTTTGTATCATTATTTTTTAAACCTGTAAGAGTTAATTCATAAGCTTCTATATATGTATCAAGTACAGCATTATATTTACCCCTAATTGCCTTAATCTCTTTTGTGGTAAGTTTTATAGCTTCTACCTTTTCTTTAGCAGATTTAAAGTTTGGAAGTATAACATTTTCTACACTGTTTATAAGCTCTTCGTTTGTCGTATACTTTTCCCAGGTTTGAAGTTCAGCTTTAAAATCCTCATAAAGTTTGTTTGGCTCAACCATATCTGTGTTGATGAATTTCTCAAATTCATCAGATACCGGGTCACTTGTACAACCTACAAAAGCTCCTAAGCAAAGTACAACTGCCATAATAAGTGTTAAAATTTTTTTCATCATAATTTTTCCCTTTCATATTTTAATTTAATTTCTGTAAACGAGTCAAATCCAAAGATGCTTGCAGGAATACGATTTGTGTACTTTTTCCTTGCTGTTTCATATTTTTCTTTAACATCTTCATATAAAATCAACTCGTTTTCCAAACGCTCTTGTGCCTTTTTCTCAAATGAAGCCGCTTCCAGTTGCTCGACTTGCTTTAAAACCAACTGATACTGATTCTTTTCACTCTCCAAAGCACGCTTTCTTGCCACAAGCTCCTTGTACGACATCTTAAACCACAGCCACACAAAAGCAGCAAGGCAAACAATACCAGTGAGCCAGGGCAGCACATTATCACCTCCGCTTAATTTTATTAATATATATAGTATACTATATAAAGTATATTATTTGCATTTAATTGCGTGAAATGTACTATTATCTGCACGAAATGTATTACTTTATGATTGTAGGTTTCATTGACTGCCTAATTAGTTTATGGTATAATATGTATTATTATAAATAATTTAGGAGAACAATTATGTATATTTCTGTTTGTGATGATGATAAAAATTATATTTTAAATATTTGCGAATAACTATCGTTCTATCAAAGCGTGAAGCTTCCTTTATCTAAAAGTCGTTACAAGGAAATATCTGAAAAAT
>CAZYYT010000065.1:8770-10905 GCA_964651775.1 uncultured Oscillospiraceae bacterium
ATGATTAATTATCCTTTGACACAGAACTGATTACTGAAAAATTCCACAGTATTATATTTGGGGGTGAGGTATAATGGAACCTATCACCGGACTGATTACCTTAATGAGCTTGGCAATGACCTAAAGATAATATAATTGATATTAGCACTGAAGGTTCTCCAACAGGTTATATTGCCCAATACTCAATCAGCAGGTTTTAATGTCTCCTCGGATATTCTTGAAACTCCTCTTAAAAAGATATCCGGCTCTTTATCAAGCATTTCTTTTATAATAGGATATATTTTTCTGCAGTCTAATAATATACAATCTGCATCACCTATTTTTCCGGTTTTTGTTGTTTCTTCGGCTAAAACAATTTCCATAGCTTTGTCAAAATTAACGCTTGTCCAGTAAACAGCGTAGTGTACGGGACAATCAACAATTTCACCTGTTTCAAATTTTATTTTAGTAGGAAGTGGCTTCTTCGACATAATTCCAGAATTCTTTTGTTCTGTCTCCTCTATACAATGAAAAAAAGTGTTCGTGGTAAGTGTTACACCCAACAAAAGTACTTTTGCACCAATATCATATAGCTTACCATAACAACCATCCCTTGCGCAGGGGGTATGCGGAGGAAAGGTGCAATTTACAAAGCTTTCTGCTTCCTTACCAAATGCAGCTACTGAATGTGTAGGGTGAAGTGACCTATGTATATTTTCTCTTTTTAAAAACAAATTAGGAAGCACCCCAAGATTTGATGCAGTCCTCTTTGGTTCAAAAACAAAGCCATTATCAATTGTATTTTTCCACGTATGTGTTGGCAACACAAGAAGACCATTATCCTTAAGATAATCACAAAAAACATCCAGAAGGGTGTCACCACCACCTGATATTTCTCCTACACTTTTTAAGGATGAATGAATTTTAATCTTATCATTTGGCATAATTCCAAGTGCCATAATATCTTTTTTCAGACTTTCATATGTATGCATTATGTTTCTCCTTAATAAATAAAGTTTAAATTAAAGCTTACTTTTCCATAAATAATTAAGCCTCATTTAGTTACTATATTTAAGATTATCATATTTTTATAATTTACACAAGCATTATACAAAAACTACACAAAAGTAATTTTGTGGTTGAAAGAACAATAAAAGTTCCTATAGCGGTGTTTTTAACAAAGACAAAACACACTCCTTGCAAGGTACAAAGAGTGTGTTTTATCTTTGTAGCATCTGTTATAAAGCAAAAAATATTTTCTACCCTTGACACTTTGCATCAAGGGATAAAGTATTATTCGTATAATTTTGCTAATCCGCCGGTGCTTGTTTCCTTGTATTTTTTGGATAAATCCCTTCCCGTTTCATACATCGTTTGTATTATTAAATCTAACGATATTTTCCTAGAATCAGTAAGGAAATTAGCTAAATTTACCGCGTTTATTGCCCTCATTGCAGCTACTGCATTCCTTTCTATACACGGAATTTGCACAAGTCCACAAATAGGGTCGCAGGTCAATCCCAAATGATGTTCAATCGCTATTTCTGCCGCATATTCTATTTGTTCAATACTCATACCTAATAATTCCGCCAATCCGGCAGCAGCCATTGAACACGCAGTTCCTATTTCTGCTTGACAGCCACATTCTGCTCCACTGATAGAAGCATTTGTTTTTATTAAATTTCCAACAATAGATGCCGTGGCCAACGCCTTTAATATATCTTTGTCAGAGAAACCTTTTTGTTGCTGATAGTAGTATAAAACAGCAGGTAGAACCCCACAAGCACCACAAGTCGGTGCGGTAACAATTTCTTTACTTGCTGCATTTTCTTCTCCGCAAGCAAAAGCAAAGGAGCATACTAATCTGTTTTGTTTTGTTTCGGGGGTTTCATCAATATGATTTTGCCCATATAAATGTTTGGCTTTTCTTTGGACTTTTAATCCGCCGGGAAGCTCTCCCTCTGCATTTAAGCCGTTGTTTATACAACTTTTCATCTTATTCCAAATAGATTCCAGAAAATCGAATACATCATCGCCTTCCTGTTCTATGACATATTCCCAAATCCTCATATCTTTTTCTTTGCAATAGTTTGCAATTTCTTTAAATGATGACAAGCTATATGCTTTTTCATCTTCTTTTATCTCTATTCCATCAA
>CAZYYT010000066.1:0-3606 GCA_964651775.1 uncultured Oscillospiraceae bacterium
CACGCAGTCAACCATATGCTCAAGCACCCTTGGGCCTGCGATCGAACCTTCCTTTGTAACGTGACCGACAATAAAAAATGTTATCGTATTCTTTTTTGCAGTTTCCATAAACTTCATAGTGCATTCTCTTACCTGACCTACGCTTCCAGGGGCAGATGTTAAATCCTCGGAATAAAAGGTTTGTATAGAGTCTGCTATTACATAATCAGGCTTTACGTTTTCTATAACAGAAAGAATGCAACCTAGGTCAGTTTCGTTGAGCACCAAAAGATTTTGTGACTGTGCGCCAAGTCTATCAGCACGAAGCTTGATTTGCTTATCAGATTCCTCACCCGATACATAAAGCACCTTTTTGCCCATGTTAGAAACATTTTGTGCAACCTGAAGCAGAAGTGTTGATTTACCGATGCCAGGTTCACCGCCACAAAGTACAAGAGAGCCACGCACCATCCCACCGCCCAGCACCCTATCAAGCTCTGTACTTCCGCTTTTTTCACGTTCTCCCTCTTTTGTCGAAATCTCTGTTATTGCTATAGGGGTGGTATTTTTTATTGCCTTACCCGAAGAAGAGGAGGATGTTTTAGCCACAACCTCCTCTATCATTGAGTTCCACGTATTACAGCCCGGACACCTGCCCACCCATTTGGATGATTCGTGTCCACATTCTTTACATACAAAAACTGTTTTACTTTTCACAAAATCACTCCTCGATCACCCTTGGAACACGTTTTCCTATTCCGCAGACGATTTCGTAATTTATCGTTTGTGCAAGGGAGGCTACCTCATCAGCAGTAATTTTATTTTCACCCTGAACACCGATAAGTGTTACCTTATCCCCCTCTTTTACATTTTCAATGTCTGTGACATCTATCATAAATTGGTCCATACAGATTCTGCCGAGAATTTTTGCATATTTCCCGTTTACAAGCACCCTTCCCTTACCTGAAAGCATTCTTGGATATCCATCTGCATAACCTACAGGCACTGTTGCAACCTTCATCTCTTTTTCTGCAGTAAAGGTGCGCCCGTAGCTTACAGTGTCCCCCTTATGGATGCTTTTAACATATACAACGTTAGATATAAGCTCCATCGCAGGGATAAGTGAAAGGTGGCTTTTATCAACCTCGTTAGACGGATAAAGCCCGTAAACAATTATACCTGTACGCACAAGATTAAACCCGTACTTAGGATATTCCATAACTGCCGCACTGTTTGAGCAGTGCTTAATGGGAATATCAATGCCTTCTTCCGAGAGCTTTTCTATAAGCGCTTTAAATCTTTCAGCTTGAAGATTTGTAAAGCTGTGGTCAACCTCATCAGCCACTGCAAAGTGCGTGAATATTCCCTCAAGCTTAAGGTTTGGCAATCTTGATATCTCTTTTATTATGTCTACACTATCCAATGTGTAGGGAAATCCAATTCTGCACATCCCAGTATCAATTGCGATATGTACCAAAGCATCGATTCCAAGCTTTGATGCTTCGCTTGAAAGCTTCTTTGCGGCATCAAGCGTAAACACTGTTACAGTAATATTATTTTTTACTGCGTCACAAAAATAGCTCGGAGAGGTGTAGCCCAAAAGAATTATGGGCTTGGTAATACCTATCGCGCGAAGAGAGAGTGCCTCTTCAATAATTGCAACCGCGTAATAGTCTGCATATGGATTAAGTGCTTCTGCTACAGCTTTTGAGCTATGGCCGTAAGCATCAGCCTTTATTACAGGCATCAAAAGAATATCCTTGGGTACTTTATTTCTTATTTCTTTTATGTTATGAATAAGTGCCGCCTTGCTCACACAGGCATAGACACGCATATACTTTTTCATTTAAATCAATCCTTGAATACATCAATATTTTCTAAGATATACGCAACCCAGCTTGCTGCTGTAAAGATTGCAGATATCCAAATAACTACTGAAGAAGCCACCGGGAACACATTATAAAATGCGATGGCAAATATAAGTGAAAACATTTGTACATTTGTTTTAACCTTGCCCCACCATGATGCCGCAATAACCTTACCCTTTGAGCTTGCAACAACACGCATACTTGTTACAAAGAACTCACGCGCAATGATAATTGTGGGCGCCCATACAGAAACGGTACCGTTTTGAATAAAGCAGAAAAGTGCACCAAAGGTAAGAAGCTTATCTGCAAGCGGGTCCATAATCTTTCCAAAGGATGATACAAGGTTATGCTTTCTCGCAAGGTATCCATCAAAAAAGTCCGTAAGACATGCAATTGAGAAAACTACGACTGCAATGTAGTTATACTCTAAAAGGATAAGTGCCATGCACACTGGCACAAGTATCATTCTTATTACTGTTAGCTTGTTTGGTAAATTCATATTCCTTCTCCTTTTTCTTCTCCGTACATATCATACGTTTCTGCATTTTTAATTATTACCTCGGCAAAGTCACCCAAATTAAGGTCACGATGTGCACCAAAATAGATTTTAGGATCTATTTCAATGCTTTCACCACCACTTCTGCCGAAGTATAGGTTATCTTCAAACCCTTCCGTTATAACAGTTACTGTTTTTCCAATCATATTTTTATTTCGATTGAGTGATATTTCTTGCGAAATTTGCATTACAATATCTCTTCTTGCTTCACCAATCTCCGTCGGGATATGGTTTGGAAGCTTTTCGGCAGCGGTCCCCTCCTCACAAGAAAAGGCAAACACACCAACCCTGTCAAACTTAACCTCTTTAAGAAAATCGCAAAGCTCGTTAAACTCTTCCTCTGTTTCACCCGGGAAGCCCGTTATAATACTTGTGCGAAGCGTTATATCCGGAATTTCACGCCTTAGCTTTTTAATAAGGCTTTCCATACTTTCACGATTTGTGCGCCTTCCCATTCGTTTAAGGACACTGTCACATCCGTGCTGAACGGGCATATCAAGATATTTTACTATCTTTTTTTCATTTTTTATTGTTTGTATAAGTTTATCATCAATCTGCTCGGGATATGAGTAGTGAAGTCTTATCCACTCTATACCATCTATTTTGCATAGCTCGCTTAAAAGCTCCGCAATCTTTTTCTCACCATAAAGGTCCATGCCATAGCGTGTTGTGTCTTGTGCAACTACGATAATCTCTTTAACTTTGTCTTTTGAGAGAGCCTTTGCCTCTGAAATAATGCTTTCCATACTACGGCTTCGCATTTTTCCTCTAATGAAAGGGATTGCACAATATGTGCAGTTATTATCGCACCCCTCTGCAATTTTTATGTATGCAGTGTAGCTTGGAGTTGTTCTTATTCTCGGCAAATCTTCACTGATATTTTCGTTTATGTCTTTTATAATTGCAGTTTTTTTGCCCTCTAATCCAAGCTTCACAGCCTCAACAATATCTTCTATTGCAGTTGTGCCGACAAGCACATCAATTTCCGGAAACTCACTTTCAATTTCCTTTGCATAACGCTGAATAAGACACCCACAACCGACAAGAAGCTTGCATTTTTCTTCCTTATATTGTGCCATTTCGAGAATTGTATCAATTGACTCCTGTTTTGCGCTTTCTATAAATCCACAGGTGTTCACCACAATAACATCGGCATCAGCTGGATCAGAGGTAAGTGAAAATCCATTCTCTGCCAAAAGTCCC
>CAZYYT010000066.1:3616-6783 GCA_964651775.1 uncultured Oscillospiraceae bacterium
GTTTTTATTACACCCAAGCGATACAAACCCAATTTTTATATCCAAGCATTACACCTCTTTATTCATAATCACACTCGATATCCTCAAATGAGCATAACTGATTTATTGCACCCTTTATTTCGTTCGGGGAAAATCCACGTCTTGCAAAGTAGCCAAAAATTCGCATACGTTCTTTGGGATTGCTGAAATCCGCATCCTTAAACCTTTTTTTCATTTCTGAAAGCACAAGGCTACCACTGTCCTCACAGGCATTTTCTACTGCTTCTTGGGCAAGTTCTTTATCTATGCCCTTACGCACAAGCTCTGTTTTAATGCGGGTTTTACCCCATTTTTTAAGGCAAACACAATCCTTTGCATAGTTAATTGCAAAGCTTGTATCATCTATATATTTGTATTCCTTCAGAAATTCAATAACAACATCAATGTCATTTTCCTGATAGCCCTTTTCATTAAGCTTATCACGAAGCTCTTTTTCAGTTCTATCCTTAATAGATATAATCTTTAAGGCACGTTCTCTGCAACTAATCATCTAAAAACTCCATAAAAACAAGATTTGCCAAATCAATACCCTTTTCTGTGAGCATCAATCTGCCTTCTTTTATTTCAAGCAAATTTTTCTCTATAAGCGGGTTTACCCTTTCGGGAAACTCCCCATTATATAAAACACCCTTTGTCATGCGAAGGCCCAGCATAAAAAGCTCAAGTCGTCTTTCTTTAGGGGATATTTCTATAACATCCTCACGCCTGCCTTCACCACGGATGTATTTATCAATGTCACAAGCATTATTATAGCGCTTACCATTATAGTAAGAATGTGCGCCTGCGCCAATACCGATATATTCATAATCCTGCCAGTAGCGTGAATTATGCCTGCTTTCAAAACCCTTTTTTGCAAAGTTTGAAATTTCGTACCTGTTTAATCCCATTTCTTTAAGCCTTTTTGTAGCGTAGTAGTACATCTCACGCTCCATATCCTCATCCGGAAGAGGAAGCTCCATATCATAAAATGGGGTGTTTTCTTCAATGATAAGAGAATACGCCGAAACGTGTGGTGCGCCAAGCTTTTCAATTGAGTCAAGTGAATGCGAAAGGCTTTTCATCGTTTGGTTTGGTGTTGCAAGCATAAGATCAATACTAAAGTTTTTAAAGCCGGCGTTTTTGATATCTGACACGGTTTCAAAAATTTGAGACGAATTATGAATTCTTCCAAGAGCTAAAAGCTCATCATCGTTAAAGGATTGTGCACCAACACTTATTCTGTTAACGCCACAACTGTAAAGCTTTTCAAAAAGCATTTTTTCAGTAGCGCCCGGATTTACCTCAACAGTAAATTCGTAGCCCTCCTGTGGTTTTAAATAATCCATTGTGGCTTTTACAATTCTTACAAGCTCGTCCCCTATTGAAGAGGGCGTACCGCCACCGATATAGATTGTTTGTGGATTTTTAAGCCCACGATTTTTTATTTCATCAATAACTGCATCTGCATAGCTGTGCGCTTTATCTAAACTACAGACAGAGTAAAAATCACAATAAAGACATTTGCGTTTGCAAAAAGGAATGTGTATATAAATCATATTAGTCGTCTAACTTTAAAACTGACATAAACGCCTCCTGTGGGAGCTCTACGCTACCAACTTGACGCATACGCTTTTTACCTTCCTTCTGTTTTTCAAGAAGCTTTTTCTTACGTGTGATGTCACCACCATAGCATTTTGCAAGCACGTCCTTACGCATAGCTCTTACAGTTTCACGAGCGATTACCTTGCCACCGATTGCAGCCTGAATAGGCACCTCAAAAAGCTGACGTGGAATTGTTTCCTTGAGCTTTTCTGCAATTTTTCTACCACGCGCATAGCTCTTTGTGGAGTGAACGATAAAGCTGAGTGCATCGACAACATCACCATTTAAGAGAATATCAAGCTTAACAAGGTCACTCTTAACATACTCCGACATCTCGTAGTCAAAAGATGCATAGCCACGGCTACGGCTTTTAATTGCATCAAAAAAGTCATAAATAATTTCATTGAGAGGCAGTTCATAATGAAGATTTGTTCTTTCGGCATCAAGATAGGTCATACCGTTGTATATGCCTCTACGTTCCTGGCAAAGCTCCATAATTGAACCAACATATTCACCGGGCACAAAGATATCCGCCTTAACAAAAGGCTCTTCCATATAGTCAATTTCACTTACGGGTGGAAGATTGGTAGGGTTAGAAACCCAAATTTCCTCACCAGAGGTTTTTACTACCTTATACACAACACTTGGTGCAGTTGTTACAAGGTCAAAATTATACTCACGCTCAAGTCTTTCTTGAATAATTTCCATATGCAAAAGGCCCAAAAAACCGCAACGATATCCAAATCCAAGTGCAGCCGATGTTTCGGGCTCAAACGAAAGCGATGCATCGTTAAGCTGAAGCTTATCGAGTGCATCACGCAGGTCACCATACTTTGAACCGTCTGCAGGATATATACCACAGAAAACCATTGGGTTAACAGTCCTGTAGCCTGAGAGTGGCTCTTTTGCGGGGTTATCGGCATCTGTAACAGTGTCACCAACATGTGTATCACGAACAGTTTTGACACTTGCCGCAATATATCCAACCTCACCAGCCTTTATTTCATTTGCAGGAATAAAGCCCTTGGCTGAAAGATATCCCGTTTCAACAACCTCAAATTCCTTACCGGTTACCATAAACCTTATATTCATTCCCTGACGGATTACGCCCTCCTTCATACGAACGTATACAATAACGCCTTTGTATGCATCATAGTATGAGTCGAAGATAAGTGCGCGTGGTGGTGCAGATTCATCACCGGTAGGTGCGGGGATATTTTTTATAATATATTCGGGGATTTGTTCGATGTTAAGTCCCGTTTTAGCACTTATTTTCGGTGCATTCTCCGCAGGGATACCAATAACATCCTCAATCTCCTTGATAACCTCCTCAGGTCTTGCACTTGGAAGGTCAATCTTATTTATTACGGGAAGTATCTCAAGGTTATGATCAAGCGCAAGGTAGGTATTAGCTAAGGTTTGCGCCTCAATCCCCTGAGATGCATCAACGACTAAAAGCGCCCCCTCACAAGCTGCAAGCGAACGCGAAACCTCATAGTTAAAGTCAACATGGCCGGGGGTGTCGATAAGGTTAAGAACATATTCCT
>CAZYYT010000066.1:6793-10805 GCA_964651775.1 uncultured Oscillospiraceae bacterium
GTAATTCCTCTCTCACGCTCAAGCTCCATATTATCAAGAAGCTGCTCTGACATATCACGTTGAGAAACGCTTCCCGTAAGCTCAAGAAGCCTATCAGCAAGGGTACTTTTACCATGGTCTATATGTGCAATAATACAAAAATTTCTTATATTTTTCTGCATATTATGTTCTATTAACTCCCTTCGGTTTGGGTATAACGTATTTATTTTAACACAGATTTGTATAAAATGGAATAGTTTTTTTATTATCCTTTGTAATTTTCACGCAGAAATTCTATTTCCTCTGCATAACCGTCAAGCTCGTTAGGGGTTTCAAGCAAAATTGGTATGTTTTTAAGTCTGGGACTATTTATAACCTTTACAAGCGCTTCCCTTCCAAGTGCACCTTCTCCAATTTTTTCATGTCTGTCCTTATGGCTTTCAAAAGGATTTTTGGTATCATTCATATGAATTGCCTTAAGCCTTTCAAGACCTAATACTTTGTCAAATTCATCAAGCACTTCATCAAGCTTTTCGGCTATATCATAACCCGCATCAAAAACATGGCAGGTGTCAAGACAAACGCCTACATATTCGTCAAGCTCCGTAAGGTCAATAATCTTTTTGATTTCCTCAAATGATCGTCCGATTTCACTGCCCTTTCCGGACATTGTTTCTAAAAGCACGGTAGTTGTCTGCCCCTCTTTTAAAACATTATTAAGAAGCTGTGCCGTAAGCTCAATTCCTTTTTCTGCACCCTGACCAACGTGACTACCGGGATGGAAATTATATAAATTACCGGGTACGTGCTCCATTCTTTCAAGGTCATCTTGCATTATACGAAGGGCTAAATCCCTGACCTTTTCATCGGCAGATGAAGGATTAAGCGTATATGGTGCGTGCGCAAGGATTTGGCTGAAGTTATTTTCCTTTGCAATTTTTTTAAAACTTTCTATATCTTTATCGTCTAAATCCTTTGCGGCAAACCCACGTGGATTTCTTGTAAAAAATTGAAATGTATTTGCTCCAATAGAAATAGCTTCCTTCGCCATATGTGAAAAGCCCTTTGAAGCAGAAAGATGACAACCAATGTTAAGCATTATAATTCCTCCTTGATTTTTATTTTGATTTAGAATATAATTACTGTAATAATAATTACAGGAGTAGTCAAATGGATAAGATTTCAAAAAAATCATTTGCAAAAATAAATTTAACACTTGATGTGCTTGGAAAGCGCGAAGACGGATATCACTTAATTAAAATGATTATGCAAAGCGTATCACTTTACGATATAGTTACCGTCACAAAAACAAACGAAGGCATAACGCTATCTACAAACCTTCATTATCTTCCCATTAATTCAGATAATATTGCATACAAAGCAGCCAAGCTTTTTTTTGAGTATACAAATATAACTGATTGTGGTGTTAATATCGAAATATCAAAGCGTATCCCTGTTGGTGCAGGTCTTGCAGGCGGGAGTTCAAACGCTGCTGCAACACTTAAAGCGCTTAATGTTTTATTTAATACTCACCTTTCAAAAAAAGAGCTTTGCTCACTTGGTGAAAAGCTTGGCGCCGATGTGCCTTATTGCATTTTAGGTGGTACAATGCTTGCGGAAGGAATTGGGGAAAAACTATCCAAGCTTCCACATATGCCCGATTGTACAATTCTTTTGGTTAAGCCTGCTTTTTCCGTAAGCACACCAGCAGTCTACAAAAAGTTTGATTCCTACACAATTTTTGAAAAGCCCGATACAGATGCTGTTATAGAAGGGCTTAAAAATGAAGATTTAGAAAAGCTTGTAAGTGGCATGGGAAATGTGCTTGAGGCAGTTTGCCTGGATCAGCACAAGGTCTTAGGAGTAATTAAAGAAGAAATGCTTGAGCTTGGTGCTATGAAATCGCAAATGAGTGGTAGCGGTCCAACTATATTCGGAATTTTCACCTCCTACAATGATGCATACAAGGCAAAGGAAGTGCTTCGTAAAAAATACAAGTCAGCTTATATCTGCTCACCTGTATAAAAATCACACACAAAGTCAATACTTATTAATGAGGTGTTGACTTATGAAAAAATTTATAGCTTTCTCAGTAATTATAATTTTGATAATTTCTTTGCTAATAGGATATAGCGTAAATGTCAGTTCATCCCTTTCCCAAGGGATTGTAAGGCTTCATATTATTGCAAACAGTGACAGTGATGCAGACCAGCTTCTTAAGCTTAAGGTGCGTGATGCAATTTTAGAGAAAAGCAAGGCAGATTTTACTAAAAAGGATGACGTAAAGGATAATCTTACCATTTACAAGGATATAGCAAATTCCATTATAAAGGAATGCGGCTGTGATTATGACGTATCCGTTGAGTACGGAAACTTCAACTTTCCTACAAAGCATTACGAAAACCTATCCCTTCCTGCCGGCAATTATGATGCAGTGAGAATAGTAATCGGTGAAGGCAAAGGTGAAAATTGGTGGTGCGTTCTTTTCCCGCCACTTTGCTTTGTTGATGGAACAACAGATGATTCACTTGTAAGTGAAAAAATGAAATCAATATTAGGTGAAAATGGATATGACATTATTTCTGCAAAAAGCAAGAATGGCGAAGTCCCCGTTAATATAAAATTTAAAATTGTTGAGATTTACGGAAAGCTTAACTCACACGAAAAAATTTATGCAAAATCATAAAGGAGATATCTTATGCGAATGAGAAACCGCGCTCGTCTTGAAGAAAGATTAAATGAGTGCAGTGATATTACCCTAAGCGGCTTCGATATAGGGGCCGCTGAAGGTAATGAAAAGCCCCTTCATATTGAAATAGGTTGCGGAAAAGGTGGCTTTATAACACAAACAGCAATAAATAACCCTGATATAAATTACATAGCAGTTGAAAAGATTTCAAATGTTATAGTGCTTGCCATGGAAATGGCAAAATCTCTTGAGATTAAAAACCTTTCATTTATTTGTGGTGATTTTCGTTATTTAAGTGATGGAATCAAGGATAATTCCATCGAAAGAATTTATCTTAATTTCAGTGACCCATGGCCAAAAAAAGGCTATGCCAAGCGTCGCCTTACACACGGGGGATTTCTTGAAATTTATAAAAGAATTCTTAAACCCGGTGGTGAAATTTGCTTTAAGACAGATAACAAAGCACTTTTTGAATTTTCACTTAAAAGCTTTGAAAAAGGCGGGTTTACACTTTCCGATGTAACCTTTGACCTTCACAACAGTGGCTTTGAAGGAAACATTATGACAGAGTATGAATCACATTTTTTATCAATCGGCACACCTATATGCCGACTTGTAGCAAGGCTTTAAAAGGCGTTGTCAACCTCCACCATATGGTCACAGATTTTATTTATTAAATCGACTATTTTCAGATGTGTGGGATGCTTCTTATAAATTTCAAGTGACGCTTCGTCTTCAAAAAGTTCAACCAAAACAGCGTCATATTCCCCTTTTTGGCTATTTTCTTCGTAATTATAGCCCTTTATCTGGGAAATATCACGTGGCAGTTTTTCCAGATTATTTTTAAGTATTACAATATTTTCACTTTTGCTTTTACCCATAGCGTATGGCTTCATTTTGAAGCAGACAGTATGTGAAATCATTTTATCACCCTCATTTCAGGAAAATTATATCACAAATATACAAAATTTTCAATATATTTTTGGAGGTATTATGGCACTAAAATTTTTACATTGTGCAGATTTTCATATTGGCGCACCCTTCTTAGGACTTGACTATAAAATGGCAGCCGTTAGGCGGGCGGAGATTTTGTCAACCTTTTCTTCAATTGTTGATTATTGTAAAAAAGGCCGCTTTGATGCTCTTATAATAAGCGGAGACCTTTTTGATAACCCTTACCCTTCAAAAAACGATGCGGATTTTGTATGCGAAAAACTGTCTTCACTTTCCGACACCCACATATTTATTGTTTGTGGAAATCACGATTATATGTGCAGCGATAGTATTTTTTTAAGTGATGGCCTTTTTCCGCAAAATATACATATTTTTTCAGACAAGGGTGAA
>CAZYYT010000067.1:0-10397 GCA_964651775.1 uncultured Oscillospiraceae bacterium
ATGTATAAAGAATTTGAGACAAATCAGCGAAAGGAAAGCTGAAAAATTTTCTACTACTCAAAACAAAATGTATTTAAGTGACAGTATTTAGTAATATATTTTGTCAATGAGGGTGAGGTTCAGCAATATTATATTGAGGACAGTCATCCCGCCATTATACCACCCCAAACCTTTGACCTTTCACAGATTGAGTTTGACAGGCGCAAAGGACTGCGGAAAAGCACAGCAGGGGTATTCGCAAGCAAGCTTGTCTGCGGTGAATGTGGTAGTTTCTACGGCAGCAAGGTATGGCATTCCAATGATAAGTACCCTTGCCGATACAGGCAGTATTGATGAACAGATAGAAAAACAACAGGCAGAAGTAACCAAAGCCGCGTAAAAGATAAAAATATGCGTCGACGAAAACGGAAGGTATGCTTTAAATCAGGAAGAATATGAAAAACGCTATCAGCATGTAGCGGATAAATACAAAAGCGAGGACGCAAAGCTTTCGGAACTTGAAAATATGCGTACAATGCAGAATTTCAAGCAGAAAGAAATAAAAAAGCTGCTTGATACCTTAAACGAGAGCAATACCCTTATATCAGAATTTGATGAAAGCCTGTTTTATAGCTTGGTTGATGTCATAACAGTGAAAGCCAATAAGGAAATAATTTTTAAGTTTAAAGACGGCTCGGAAGTTAATTGGAATAAATAATTTAATATAGATGAGAACCCGCAGAAATGTTTGAATACATTCTGCGGGTATTTTTTTGTAATATTATGTAAGACTTTGGTATTTATAATTGACATATTTGGAAATAAGTGGTATAGTATTTTTGTTATATAAATTTGTCCTATCATTATTTAATATAAAATTTAAATTTTAAATTTGCTAATGCTATTAATAATGACTGGTTATAGCAATAATGTGTAACTAATACGGTACTATGGTGATTCATTTAGTATGTATGTGACATTATAGAAATAATGGACACCAACGTTGATGAATGTACAAGTTGGTGTGGAATAAAGGAGATAATATGAAACCAGAAAAAGAAAACTTGTCAGATATTCTTAATAAAATGTTAGAACTACGTAAAAGTGAACATAACTATAATTGGATGCAGAAGGCAATATGCATTTTTGCTTGCATTGCAGCTCTTGTTGTTATTTCGTTTTTATGTGTAATGATGTATAAAAATAATTTCTCCATCGAAAGTCTTCTCTCGTTGTTGCTTGCATTTTTCTCAATCTTTATATCAGTGTTTTTTTATTTTAAGGCATCTGATACAAGTAATGACTTTTATGATAAGTCCTACGATATAATGAAGGATGTTTCAGTAACTCTTGGTAAAATTGAAGCACAGTTTGGTGAAAAGCTAAACAATATGAATGAAAAATTAGGACATCTATCTAATGCTGAAGCAGAAAAAACTGAAGAATTGGAAAATGTTGAAGATGAGAAGCAAAAAATGATTGATGAACTGCTGGAAAAAGCAAAGTACAATAATGATGAAAAGGCTAAATTCATGGAACAATTGCAAAACAAGGAAAGAGAAACTGAATCGTTAAAAAACCAACTTTGCAGATTGGAAGGGGAACGTTTTAAATTAAACGAAAGAACCTTAAGTTCGAATGAACTGCCATATACATACAGAATGCAAAAGTTACTAAATGTATGTAGCAATAAAGATATTCTCGCCTTGATAGAAGGTGATTATAAAAACTTAAATACCCATACTCGAATGATGATTAGAGACTTAGGCATGGAGGTTGAAGAGATTCGCAACGACAAAGATTTCTTGTTTATGCTAAAAAGAAAAAAGAGGAATCTCGAATCACACTATAATATCGAAAATGAAAACTAATCATTAAAGAAAAGAAATTCAATCCAAAAAGTTAATGATCACTTAAATAAAGCATCAACGATTTGGCAGTCTATTACAGAATAAAATTATGAACTTCGTCTAATGATTATTTGAAGTAACTTATTTTAGTAAATTGAAATCACAAAAGGGGGGTATCCCTTAAAACAGTTCGGAGGAATTTCCCATATATATTGCGAAAAAGTATATTATGCGAAATTGTATCAATTATTAGGTGCAAAGACATAAAGAAACTGAATAGTTGATACAATAAAAACCGCAGTATTTCTGAGGTTTTTATTGTTATACGCACATTTTTGGCAGTATAAAACTGCCATCTTTTGTGTCTTTTCGTGTTTCATTCAAATTTGCACGCCCGCCTTTTGACCCCCCTATACCTTTTGGCGAAAATCAAACAATTGGGCGTAAATCAATACTTTTCCGCATAAATTGGATAATTCGGGAAAAACAGTTTTTCAATATAAAATCAATATTATTTGGCTCAGACTATTCTTGAAAATGTTTTAAGTATGAATCCGAAATTTGCTTCGATAACATGATGGTGATATTTTCTCTTGTTGTTTAAAGATTTTAGAAAAATAGAATTCATTTTCATAGCCCGATGCGACTGCAATATCGTACATTGTCATTTTAGTGGAAATGAGTAGCTGCTTAGCTTTTTTTAAGCGAATTTCAGTTAGCTTATCATATATAGTAATACCTGTTTCTAATTTGAAATTTCGGGAAAGACTACGATAGCTTGTATTTAGCGCATTTGCAATATCATTAACTTTTATTTTCGTTTGATAGTATTCATTAAGATATAAGATTACCTGCGGTGAGAGCGTTATTTCGGCGGAAGAAATGGGTTTTTCATTTTTATCCCATTTATCATTTAAATTCATAAGCCATAATGCAAAAGCTGCTTGTGTACTATACACACCTCCTGTCAAAATAAGCTTTTCAATATCAGAATAAAATGGCGCAATATGAGGTTTTGACAATAGTTTTATTATTTCATTACTCTCATTATTATTATTTATTGATTCCAGACTGAAACGAATACAGAAACCGTCATCACCTGTATTATTATGTCTATGCGAATGCGGTACGCCGGCAGGGATAATATATGATTGTCCCGCGGTTACTAAAAACTCATGATCTTTCATTGTTGTATATACTGATCCTTTTGAAACATAATTAAATTCAAACCATGGATGATTGTGTATGTCTATAATCCATGTTTTTGAGTGTTTGGCTCTTGCAACATAGTTTACTTCAATTTTGGTATTGTTAAAGTCGTATGCTTTCATTATTATTATACTAAGCTGGTCAATAATGCTTTTTTGCTTTTTATTTGTCACTATACTAATCTCCTTGTAATGATTTTGCCACATAATATTATAAATAATAAATAATTAAAAGTCAATGGCATAATAATATAAATTATAATAAAAAATGTCCTATATGTATATTCAAATTATTTCAAAAAAGGGGTATTATAAATATAATTAATCTTAATAGGAGATGGTTTTTATGAAGATATTTATTGATACGGCAAATGTTGATGAAATCAGAAAAGCAAACGAGCTTGGTATAATTTGCGGTGTTACCACAAATCCGTCGCTTATAGCAAAAGAGGGAAAGGTTTTTCGTGATGTTGTAACAGAAATCACATCGATTGTAGATGGGCCTATTTCTGCCGAAGTTATAAGCCTTGAAGCAGACAAAATGGTAGAAGAAGCACTTGAGCTTGCAAAAATTCACAAGAATATTGTTATTAAAATTCCTATGGTTGCCGAGGGGTTAAAAGCGGTAAGCATACTTTCCAAAAAAGGAATTAAAACCAATGTAACATTGATATTCAGTCCTGCACAGGCACTTTTGGCTGCAAGAGCAGGAGCAACCTATATAAGTCCGTTCATAGGCAGATTAAATGATATATCTGCAAATGGAAATAGTTTGGTTGAAAGTATTGCTTCTATGTTTGATATGCATTCAATAAAGACAGAGATAATTGCTGCAAGCATTAGAAGCCCTGAGGATGCAATTGATGCAGCATTAGCCGGTGCACATATTGCTACAATTCCGTATAAGGTAATTTGTCAAATGATAAAACACCCATTAACTGATGCAGGAATTGAACGCTTCTTGAAGGATTGGGAAAGCGTGCCTGAAAGAAAATAATCGGAGGAAAGATATGTATACAGGAATTGACATTGGCGGAACAAAATGTGCAGTTATTTTAAGTGATGGTAAGAAAATTATTAACAAAGTGAAATTTGATACATCAGATGCCAACAGCACAATTGATAAAATAATTTCTGAGACGGAGAAATTCGGGAAGACAGACGCTATAGGTATAAGCTGTGGGGGACCGCTTGACTCAAAAAACGGAATTATCATGTCACCGCCGAATCTTTTGGGCTGGGATAATATAAAGATTGTAGAGCTTATTGAGGAAAAATTTAAAGTGCCGACAGCTGTTCAAAATGATGCAAATGCCTGTGCTTTGGCAGAGTGGAAATATGGTGCAGGAGTCGGCACACAAAATATGATTTTTCTTACTTTTGGTACAGGTATGGGAGCTGGACTGATTTTGAATGGTCAGCTTTACAGCGGTACAAATGATATGGCAGGCGAGGTTGGACACATCAGAATGAGTGCTATCGGTCCAGTCGGATATGGAAAAGCAGGCTCTTTTGAGGGATATTGTTCGGGAAGCGGAATTGCGGAATTAGGGAAAACTGTTGCAAGAGAAAATCTGCAATGCGGAGAATCAGTTGGCTTTTGTAAATGCTATGATGAACTTGATAAAATAACAGCTAAATCTATTGCCGAATATGCAAAATCCGGTGACAAATCAGCAATAAGGGTTTATGATATGTGCGCAGAAAAGCTAGGAGCAGGACTTTCCATACTAATTGATATATTAAATCCGGAGCTAATAGTAATAGGGAGTGTTTTTGAACGTAGTGAGGGGCTTTTACGTGATAGGATGGAGCAGGTAATAAACAGTGAGGCACTTAAATATTCAAAAGCGGTGTGCAGTATAGTGCCTGCAAAATTAGGTGATTCCATAGGTGATTATGCAGCAATTGCAGTTGCAGAGGATGTATTTTTAAGGAGAAAAAAAGATGGACGAATTAATTAAATGCTATTCAAAGCTTTCAGAATGCAGCAAAGATATAAAAAAAGCTTTGGATATGATGATAGATACATACAATAACGGCGGCAAAATTCTTGTTTGCGGAAACGGCGGAAGTGCTGCGGACAGCGAGCATATAGTCGGCGAGTTAATGAAAGGCTTTATCAGCAAAAGAGAGGTTACGGATGAGCGAATACCTAAAGAAATAAGAAAAAATCTGCAAGGCTCACTTCCGGCGATTTCGCTTCCCAGCCAGTGTGGGATTTTGTCAGCATTTATCAATGATGTTGAACCGGATATGGTGTATGCACAGCTTGTGTATGGATATGCAAAAGAAAATGATTTACTGATAGGCCTGTCCACCTCGGGAAATTCAAAAAATATTGTAAACGCTGTAACAGTTGCAAAATGCATTGGAATAAAAACGCTGTCATTGACAGGTAAAAACGAAAGCAAACTGTCAGAAATATGTGATGTCACAGTACGAGTACCTGAAACCGAAACATATAAAATACAGGAGCTTCATTTACCTGTGTATCATTATCTTTGTGCAAAAACAGAAATGGCTTTATTTTAGCTTGTGAAAATAGTAATTTAGGTGTGAGTATTGAATTATGAAAAAAGTATACTTAATTGGGAATGCCTACATTGATTCTGTTTGGCTTTGGAGATGGCAGGAGGGTTTTGTGGAAGTTATAGCAACATAAAACAACTGCGTATAACAATAAAAGCCGCTTGAAATCAAGCGGCTTTTATTGTTATACGCACATTTTTGGGCAGTTTAAAACTGCTCTTTTTTGTTTGATAAAGTCTTAAATTATCCGTTTAAAGCTTCGACAAACATCTTTGCAAGGTTTTCTGATGCGGCGGCTACTTCTTCGCACATAGATAAACCCAATTCAGTGTTTTTCGGTTGGATTCCGATACAGATTACTTCACATCCGATTTCAAGTTTAAGAAATTCCAGCATTACATCCAGCGGAAGCATATGAGTCGAAAATGAAGCACCTTTAATTTCAGAAGTATCAAGCACATATATCTCGCCCACATTAAGTCCCATATGTGCCGCGTCTACAATGAAAAGCCTATCCGGACCGAAATTTTTGATTACACCGGTAAAGTTTTCAGGCGCCGTTGAGCCGCCAATTAAAAGCATATTTTCATCTTGAATATAACTTGAAAGCTTTTCAATAAAATGCATTCCGGCACAATCATCTGACCGTAAAACAGAGCCGACACCCATTATAGCCGTCTTCTGTGCTTTTGGCATTTTCTCTTTTAAAAAAGATTGCAGGTTCATAGCTCCACCGTAAGATCATCCTTGTTTGTAGTCGCAAAATCAATATCCTGCGAATATGTCAGACACTTTTTCATACAGGAATCAACACATTGACAGCAGAAAATACAGTGGCCAACATTCAAAACAGCTTTCATTTTTTTATCTTCTTTTGTTCCCTCATTAATAATTTTTAGTGCACCTGTAGGACAGTCACGCATGCAAAGGCCACAGTTGATACAATCGGTCTTATCGTAACATATGCGTCCGCGGTATTTTTTTTCAACATCAGGTTCGCCTTTGCCCATATAAGACAAAGTCGCTGGGCTTTTAAACAAATTTCCAATTGCGTGCAATGTGATTCTGCCAGGTCCGGTTTTTTTCATAATTATAATACACCTCTTAACAGTAAATTCAGTATTACCTGCCCCAATGCAATAGGTGCTAAGTATCTCCAGCAAAATTTTAAAGTATTATTAATTTCCAATCTTGCCATTGTTACACTCATAAGTGTAAGCGAAAAAAGAATAAGTAATGTCTTTACAATGTACAATATAAAATCAACCCAGATAATACCGGTCATAAATGGTAGGTATATCGCTGAGAAAAGTGATATTACAAGCAACAGTTCACAGTTATGAGCTAATTTAAAGAATGCCAGCAGTTTGCCACTGTATTCCACAAGTGCTCCTGATACAATTTCTGTTTCAGCTTCAGGAGAGTCAAAAGGTGGGCGTTCCAATTTGCATTGGAACGAAATTAATGCTGTAATTGCACAGGGCAAATTAATAAAAATATACAGCGGATGCGCAGCATAAAACTCTGTCAATTCAGTTATAGACCATGTCCCGGCAATAAGCGTGGGCGCGAGCAAAGAAACAAACAGGGGTACCTCATATGCAAACATTTGCGTGAGGATACGTGTAGCTCCTATAGTAGAGTAAACTGCCCTTGAATACCATCCCGCCAAAAACGTAGCAAGCGGAGGTATTGCCAATAAGTATAATACAATTACAAAGTCACCATCGAAAGAAAATATAGCTTTCTGACCAAATACAGGCAAATATATAAAGCCTACTGTCACAGCCGCAAGCGAGACGAGCGGCATGACAGAAAATATTACTGCATTAGCATCAGCAGGAATAATGGCTTTCTTTCCGATCAGTTTTAAAAAATCGGCAAGCGGTTGATACCATGGCGGGCCGACACGATTCTGCATACGCGCATACAGTTTACGATCCAAAAAATCGAGCAGAAAACTGTACACGGACAGAAATAAAAATCCGGGGAAAATAAATAATTTGCATAAAATTATCAAGAATTCTATCATATTAGACCTCTTTAAGTTTTAATGAAGTTAAATCAATATTCTGCTTCTTATACCAGTCGATACCATACTGGCGGAGACCCCGCCAATCCATAACCTCAGTATTTTTTTCAGAACTAATGACTATTGCGCGGTCAGTACAGGAATAACATGGGTCAATTGCCGCAATTGTTATAGGAACATCCGCAAGATTTCCACCTTTAAGCATATGCTTCATACCATGCCAGTTTGCTTCTGTAGGGGCGCGGACACGTACTCTGTCCGGAATATCTGTCCCGTTTGAACGCAGATAATGAATATCTTCACCACGTGGTGCTTCAACACGGACTATGACTTCGCCTTCCGGTATTCTGCGTGGCACCTTGACCGTTAACGGGCCATCAGGCATATTGTCTAAACAATGGCGGATGATGTTTATGCTTTCCTGCATTTCAAGAATTCGTACAGCAGTTCTTCCGTAAACATCCGCATTGGTGTCTGTTATTACATTAACAGGTATTTCCTTATACGCACCATAAGGCTCTGTTACTCTAATATCGATTACAATTCCCGCAGCCCTGGCAACAGGCCCTACCGCGCCATATTTTAAGGCATCCTCATAAGACAGCTTACCTTTAGATTTAAGCCTTGACATAAGCGTGGTTTCGGTCAAAGCAATTTCAAGATAACGTTTTATTTCTTCTTCAAGGCTATCTACGGTTTTAAGAATTTCGGAATTTATCGTTTCATCAAAATCCCTTCTGACACCGCCTATGGTGTTAACGCCATAATTTACGCGGTTTCCGCCGACAGAAGCCAATATATCAAGCACCTTTTCCCTGTCACGCCATGTATACATGAACATTGTATCAAAACCAATTTCGTGGCAGGCAACACCAAGCCATAACAAATGACTGTGCAGACGTTCAAGCTCTGCTACGATTACGCGGATATATTCCGCACGCTGTGGAACCGTAACACCCGAAAGCTCCTCAACAGCCATGCAAAATGCAGTGCTGTGAGAATGAGAACATATTCCGCAGACGCGTTCTATTATATATAAATCCTGAATATAATTTTTGCTTTCACAAACCTTTTCAAGCCCTCTGTGATTGTATCCTACACCGACAACGGCATTTACAACCTTTTCGCCTTCCAAGGTAATATCAAATCTGCCCGGTTCATCAAGGGATGGATGCTGAGGCCCGATGGGAAGAACTATTTTATTATTATTACTTATGTTTTCACTCATTCTTCTCTATCTCCTTTTTCTGAGGTTCTTCATAGGTCATGGTATCTTTGTTAAAATACTTCGGATTCCATTCCTTCCTCATAGGGTAATTACCCTCCGGCCAACCGTCGGGAAGCGGATAATGAGGCCCTTTAGGAAGCCCTTTTACTACAACCCCAAAAAGATCTACAAGCTCGCGTTCGTGCAGTACGATTGACGGATACATATCTGATATGCTTTTTATCACCGGATTTGATTTTGGTACACTTTCTCTTAACATCAGAAGTATATCTTCGCTGTTGAAAAGAATATATAGAAGTCCTAAATTTTCACCGTCATCTGTGCCGACAACGTGGCTGGCACGGGTAAAATTCAATTCATCGTGAACATACGCTATTACCTCCTCAAATTCTTCTCTTAAAAGCGATTTAGTAAATATGCGTTTATCCTTCTGAATATATATTCTATCAACCAAAAAAGGAAATCTGACACAAATAGATTCTACTATTGCTTCTTCACGTTTCATCGTTTACGTCACCTTCCTTTTTGTCATTGTCTAAACTGCAAAGTAGCTTATCTACCGCGCTGATAATAGCTTCGGGACGTACTGCACAGCCTGGGATATAAACATCAACCGGAATTACGCTGTCAATGCCGCCTGTAACACAGTAACAGTCCTCAAAAATGCCACCTGTACATGCGCAAGTGCCTACAGCAATTACAAATTTGGGATCAGGCATTTGTTCATAAATTTGTATAAGCCTGTCTCTTGTCTGAAGCGTTACAGCTCCGGTGCATATTAAAACATCTGCATGACGCGGACTTCCTTGTTTTAAAATACCAACACGCTCCAAGTCATACCTGGGAGTAAGCGAGTCGATTGTTTCAATGTCACAGCCGTTGCAGGCACCGGCATTGAAATGAATAATCCATGGGGATTTTTTCGTTCCCCAGTCAATTGCTTTTTTTATAAGACTCAAAGTAAATCACCTCTTAAACGCAATTAAAATTGCAAGTATACCTGATAAAATATAAACAATAGGAGTAAACCCAACATTGGGAGGGACAGTCGCCACAACAAGTATTAAAATGTGTACAACTGTAAAAATAAATGCATACGAAAAATAGTTGCTGTAATCAGGGTTTACATAGTTTTCAACATCACGCTGACCGCATGCATATGAATCCAGCGCATGCTCACCCGATTCTTTTTTGTTAGAAAATCTTGACAACCATTTTGAAAATATCAATAAAGATATTAATATTAAGGTAAATAATACCGGAGGAGAATATAATACTGATTCCATATCACTTTATCCTTTCAGCTGCGTCAGGTTACGGACATCCATGTTTCCATATTTTTTATAAAGCCCTATGGTAACACCCGAAAATACCACCGCAACAATAACTTCAATAACTATGGCTGTGATAACATAAGCCTGCGCAAGCCCCATGTGTCCGTTCATATATCCTGCCAAAATAAGAAACATTGTTACGGCCTTCATTGCAACCTCTATTCCGATAATGATTTTAAGCATGTGATATGTACGAATCATGCAGTAACAGCCTGCAATAATCATTAAAAAGCC
>CAZYYT010000068.1:0-5935 GCA_964651775.1 uncultured Oscillospiraceae bacterium
ACCTATTCAAGTTTTTCTACACGAAGTGGCGCACTTGACTTGACAATTCATCAAAAATAAAAGAACAAAATATGCTAAAGGAAACTTATGCGGAAAAGATTTTTGATAATTTGGCATATGTGATGGCAGAACTCAATATAATCCACCCTTTCCGAGAAGGTAATGGCCGCTCTATTCGTGAGTTTATCCGCGTTATGGCAAAGCGCATGGGATTTGATTTGAATTGGGGCAATGTAGATAAAACAAAATTATTGGAATCGTCCATACAATCGGTGTATGATTATAAGGTTTTGATTGATATAATAAAGGTTTGTGTAGAATAAATTACTAAAAGAAGAATATAATATTAAGGAGAAATAAATATGTACAATAATGATTATGAAGAATTAACCAATACATAAGATTAACGTGGCAACTATATGACAACAAAATAGAGAATAGTCAGAAAAATAAGTATAATACAAATAATAGAAATACTGAGTGCAACGGATTATTAAATAATTTGCTTGAAATAAGAAATACCTGAGCGAATGGGAATAATACCGATTTTCAAAAGTCCTGAATTTCAGGGCTTTTTTAATGTCTAAAATTAGGATTGACAACACTTTGTGTTGTCAATTTTTGAAATATTATTGAATTTTATAAAATTTTAAGGTATAATAATTGTAAATTATAGGAAAAGAGAATGAGAAAATGAAAAACTGTTTAAAATGGGGAGATGAATCTTCAAACAAAACATTAAAAAAAAGAAATGTTGAGCGTTTATTTTGCACTTGGTGCGGAAATGAGATAAAGGAGAATGCTGATAAATGTACAAATTGCAACGAAAAAATTAAGCCTAGCATATTTGATTATTTTATAAAAGTGTTAAAATATGTCTTCATTCTTGTAAATTTATTATATATTTGTTTCATAGTAGAAGTAGATATAAAATCATATAGAAGCACCTTACTATTTACATTGGTAATAGTGTTATTATTGCCAATAGTAGTTAAAACAATAAAAAACAAAACAATCGGAAAGAAAAAAATTAGAGTGTTAATAAATGTTGTACGCGGATTGTTAGTTTTTATTCTTTTTTTTGCTGCACTCATCAATATACCTGATGATGTATTTGGCGATATACCATATGAGGCTTCAAAAGAAGAAGCAACAGAGATGGCTGAAATTGTATTTCATGAAGAAGTAAATTTAAATAACGAACAATCCTTTGTGATAAATGATTCATCATTGAATAGAATTACTTATAATGATGATGAAAATTTACAAATTATCATGGTGACACTTGATTACTCTTCACAAAATGCTTTTGGAGAAATGAATAGAAATGAATATATAGTTGAATTACTGTATGACACTTCTGACGGACATTATTACCGAATCAATCGTAATAGTATAAATTAATAGTAGTATATTATCCTAGAGCGTGTATACAAAAAACCAAAATTAATCAGAGTTAATTACGTGCTCTCCACTGGGCTGCGCAAACGATATGGATATTAACTTGTATTTTTCAACTACATATTTTCAAATAAGTATAAATAAAATTAGGCAAATATAAGGTATTTCGCTATTATATTGACTTTTTAAAAAAATATATGATAACATTTTCTTTTAGAATATAGAGAATGTCCAGAAATGATATAATAAAACCATTTAAACGTACCTAAAAGAGGCGATAAATAGCCTAAAATCATTCCAATTTGAGAGTTGGAATAATTCCGATTTTCAAAAGTCCTGAATTTCAGGGCTTTTTTGATGTCTATTTTTAATCTGTCTGCATTTTTTTATTTTTAAATGTAAAATATACTTGCCATTTTTAAAATATATGTTACAATTGAAATGTAAAGTTTATATTACATTTCGAGAAGAGGGGTTAGCCGTTTGGAAAACAAAATAAAAGAATACAGGAAAGAAAGAAAAATAACTCAAGACGATTTGGCGGAAGTCGTTGGCGTAACAAGACAAACCATTATATCGCTTGAATCAGGTAAATATAATGCCTCGTTAAAATTAGCCTTTAAGATAGCTAATTACTTTGATACTAAAATTGAAGATATTTTTATTTTTGAGGAGGAATAACAATGGATTTTAAAAAGAAATTGAAGCAGAGGTTATATCTTGCAATAGGGTATATGATATTCGGGGTTTTAACAATTATTGTTGCTAACATAACAAAAACTGATAATCAGTTTTTATTTACATTCGGAACTGTGCTCTTACTTTGTGGCATAGCTAGAATTAGAGTATATTTTAGGAACACAAAGGATGAAAAAACCATACGAACACTTGAAATCAGGGAAACAGATGAAAGAAATGTTGAGATTATACAAAAGGCTAAAAGCATGACTTTCAACCTGTCAATTATCATCGCAGGATTTGCAGTTATCATTTTGCAACTTGTAGGCATGTATGATAAATCTTTGTTTTTTGCTTATGGGGTATGTTTTCTCATTCTTTTATATTGGGTATGCTATTTTATTATCAAAAAAAAATATTAAATACTTTTAACTTTTTATATGACTACACTCTCCTGCGGGTTTTTTTCAGCCAATATAAAACGCCAACAAATGTTATATTGATTGGATATAAATTGTTCATAAGCAAAAAGAAACTTGCTATTACTTATTCTATCCAATGTTTTTACCGCGCTTTATAAGACGGCGTTTCTCCAAAGCTTCATTTTTGTTTCAATATTCATACTTGCATATGCTGGACTTGTAGATGGAACAGAAATTGATTCAATCTCAATGTGATTAAAATACTTTTTAAACAAACTACTTACTTTGTTGCCATTAAGCAAGATTCTTTGTATATTTTCATGTTCTCTTAAAAGACTGTCTAAATCATTGGGTGTAACATTTTTTATTTTACTATCAAGGGAAGAGTTATCACGACGAGCACTATAGACTACATCCCAAAGCCCTATTTTATTCTGTAAAAGCATCTGCTTTTTTAGTTGATATGTCTGTGGCATCAGCTCATTTAATATACAAGACATTATTTTCCAGAATTGATTTTGCGGGTGTGCATAGTATTCTTGAAGTTGTAAAGATTTTTCCCCCGGTAAGGAGCCTAGAATTAATATCTTACAGTCTTTATTTATTACGGGTGGCATACTGAATTTCATTTTTACTCCCAATAAGCCCTTTGCCTGCTATCTACAAAATAACAAGGCAGAAATCATCAAACCTCTGCCCAAAGCTCTATAGATCACATTCATATTAAGATAATTTTTCTTTGTGATTTTTTTGGGAACGATAGTTTGAATTTTCCGTTTCATCTCCGGGAACTGTGGAATAGTAGGTTTAGGTATTATAATATATATTATGCACATTTTTATCGGGAATAAAAATACAAAAAAGCCTTGGATGTCAAAGGCTTTTTTAGAGAGTCTTTTGTAAACCCGAAAAACAATCAAATACACCCAAAAACAAATATTAGGCTAGCTACGAATTTTAGAACGATACTGCTTCGGTGATTGATTTGTATATTTTTTAAACAAATTACTGAAGTATAACGGACTTGAAAATTTAAGAACACTACTTATCTCGTTTATAGCTAAATCAGTATGCTTGAGAAGATATTGTGCATGATTAATCTTTTTTATAAGCTGATATCTGTGTGGACCAACTCCGAGTGTTTGGTTGAAAATTTGAGAAAACCTTTCATGAGACAAAGAACATTTGACTGCGTATAAATTAACGTCGATGTTCTCACGATATTTTGCATTTATATCTTCTGCGAGCAGGATGATATTTTTATCTGTAATGCTTGCTTGTTTTGTCGACAATGAAAGATAAAGAAAAAGATTTTCCAAAAGTAAAGTAGGGACATTCCCTAACAATATGTATTGACGAAGAAGCCTAGATAATATAGATGTTACATAGTTAAAATCATAACAGTTGTTTCTTCCTGAAACAAGGTTATATTTATCAACCAGCGATGTAAAGTTATTATCATAAAAATTAAGCTTGTAATATGTACAAGGGTTTCTTTGCGAAAACATAAATTCAAGACTATCTTCTGCACGTGCAATAATAAAGTTGTTTTTCTTTAGTTTAAAATTCTTTTCAGCGTGCTTAAATGCGGCAATGCCCTCCGTTACATAAAGAATAAAGTATTCGTTTTCATCAAGTATATGTTTTATCATATATTTATGACCATCCGGAGTGCCCTTTTCAAAGGATATTATATTTATTTCCTTTGATAAATCGTTTTTAATCTCACTATCAAAAAAGTACATAATATCACCACCAATCATCAGTAGGAGTGTCGAACCGTTATTACCTATTAAAGCATTTTTTTCGGATTCTTTCGGCTTGTCGTCCTTGTAAGGCGTCAGCCTAACTTCGTCCTCCGCACCAAGATTATCTAAAAAATATATCTTTAATAGGTGCAAGCTGTTTATATTTAGTTAGTTTTTCTTAGAACAAGGAAAATTACGAAGTTAACTTTGTATTCACAAGAAATTTTCCGTAGTAATCAGGAAAATTAACAAATTAAAACCAATAGAGGTTCAACCCCCTCAGTTTAATTATACACCCAATTTAACAAAATGTCTACACAATAAAAAAATGATAAAATAGCTTGACATAGGACCTTGTTTATGCTATTATATTACGGTAACCGCATAGAAGAGGTTTTAAAAGCTTTGCTTGCCTTAATAGCGAGTCTGTAAAAACAGGAGGTGCAACAAACATGTACGCAGTAATTAAAACAGGCGGAAAGCAGTACCAGGTTAAAGTTGGTGACGTTGTTTTTATCGAAAAGATTGAAGGCGAAGACGGTGCTAACATAAATTTTGACCAGGTTCTTGCTATTGGTGATGAAGGTAAATTTACAGCAGGTGCTCCCATTGTTGAGGGCGCAAGTGTAGAAGCTAAAATTATTGGTCAGACAAAGGGTAAGAAGATTATCGTTTTCAAGATGAAGCCTAAGAAGGGTTACAGAAATAAGAACGGTCATCGTCAGCCTTACACAAAAGTTGAAATCACAAAGATTAATGCATAATTATGATTGAATTTCAAACAACTAAGGATGCTAACGGTAAAATAATTCAGTTCACTGTTCGTGGCCATTCGGATTTTGCCTGTGAAGGTGAGGATATCGTTTGTGCTTCGGTTTCAAGTGCTGTATGGTTAACCTTAAACGGCATCGAAAAACAAAATTTAGCAAAGCTTTCGTATGAACAATCTGATGGATTTGTAGATTGTAAAATACCACAACAGCGCAATGCATCAGCAGATGCAATGTTGAATTCTCTTATCTATTTTATGGATGAGCTTTCGACACAATATAAAAAGTATATTAAAGTATCACATAAATGTGATATTTCGTAAAGATTATGAGAGGAGTGAAACATAATGTTCGCATTAAATATTCAGTTGTTCGCTCACAAAAAGGGTGTAGGTTCTACAAAGAACGGTCGTGACAGTGAGTCTAAGCGTCTTGGCGCTAAGCGTTCTGACGGTCAGGCTGTACTTGCCGGTAACATTCTTTTTCGTCAGAGAGGAACAAAGATTCATCCCGGTATCAATGTAGGCATTGGTAGCGATGATACCTTGTATGCTCTTGTTGACGGTAAGGTTAAGTTCGAGCGTAAGGGCAAAGATAAAAAGCAGGTTAGTGTTTATACTGCATAAATCAAAAAAGCTCGGATATTCCGAGCTTTTGTTTTTTATACTATAATTATGAGGTAATAATATGTTTATAGATACAGCTAATATTACAATTAAAGCAGGCAATGGCGGTAATGGCTTGGTGTCTTTTCATCGAGAGAAGTATGTGCCTGCTGGTGGACCTGATGGTGGCGATGGTGGTAAAGGTGGCAATATAATATTTGTTGCCGATAAAACCATGTCCACCCTTATTGACTTTTCAAGCAAAAAGGTTTTCAATGCAAAAAATGGTGAGGACGGAAAAGCCCGTAACA
>CAZYYT010000068.1:5958-10300 GCA_964651775.1 uncultured Oscillospiraceae bacterium
GCTATGGCAAAAAAGGGGAAGACCTTTATATTAAAGTGCCGATTGGTACAGTGATTAAAGATGAGAAGTCCGGTGGCATTATTAAAGATATGTCCTTTGATGGAGAAGAATTTATTGCAGCAAAGGGTGGCAATGGTGGCTGGGGAAATATACATTTTGCAACTGCCACAAGACAGGCACCAAAATTTGCTAAGGATGGAATTAAAGGACAAGAGCGTGATATTATTCTTGAGCTTAAGCTTATCGCTGATGTTGGTTTGGCAGGTTTTCCTAATGTTGGTAAGTCAACACTTCTTTCAGTTGTAAGTGCGGCAAGGCCTAAAATAGCAAACTATCACTTCACAACGCTTGAACCTTACTTAGGTGTTGTAAAGTGTAATAGTAAAAGCTTTGTTATGGCCGATATTCCAGGTCTTATTGAAGGTGCACACGAAGGTGTGGGTCTAGGTCACGAATTTTTGCGCCATATAGAGCGTACACGACTGATCGTGCACATGGTGGATGTGTCGGGAATTGAAGGCAGGAATCCTATCGAGGATTACGAAAAGATTAATAGCGAGCTTTCACTTTACAGTGAAACACTATCAAAAAGGCCACAGATTGTTGTGGCTAATAAAACCGATATATTGACAGACCCTTCACTTCTTGAGGATTTCCGTTCGTATTTAAAAGAGCAGGGAATTGATCTTTTTGAAATAAGTGCAGCAGCACACAAGGGAACAGATAAGCTTGTTGATAAGATTGCGGCAATGCTTGATACCTTAGCACCTGTTGAGTTTTTTGAGTCTGACTATATTGAGGATAACTTTGAAGAAGAGCCTTTCGAGGTAAGAAAAGAAGGCGATACCTACGTTGTAGAAGGTCCTTTTATTGAAAATTTGCTTCGCCATTCTAACTTTGATGATGGGGAAAGTGTGCAGTATTTCCAGCTTGCACTGAGGCGCAAAGGTGTTATTGATGCCCTTGTAAAGGCAGGCTGTAGTGAGGGTGACCCAGTTCGTATGTATGAGCTTGAATTTGATTATACGGAGTAAATAGTGTGAAGGTTTTTTTCACAAGGCTTTGGTGAAATTTATTCACAGCCAAAATTTTTGCACTATAAGAGGCGCTGTAAAATAATCTCTTAACATTCTTTTCTTTCATAAAGAGATTATCTAATTTTCCTATACATGTGCCACTGTTACGTGGCGGAATGGAGACTTTTATGTTAACATCTAAACAACGCGCATTTTTGCGTGGATTGGCAAATAAACAAAACGCTATTTTCCAGATAGGTAAAGGCGGAATTACAGATGAGATTATAACTGAGATTGATATCGTACTTGAAAAGCGTGAACTTATAAAGATTACAGTTTTAGAAACTGCTTTTATGACCCCACGTTCTGCCTGTGATGAGATTTGCGGGCAAATCGGGGCAGAGGGTGTCCAGTGCATCGGTAACAAGTTTGTTATTTACAGACAGTCTAAAGAAAATAAAGAGATTATGCTTCCTAAATAATTAATCGGAGATAGATTATTATGAAAATAGGGCTTTTTGGCGGTGCATTCAATCCACTGCATAATGGTCATATGAGTGTGGCACACGCTGCAATAGAAAGTGAAAATCTTGATAAGCTTATCTTTATTCCTTCCGGCAATGCACCACATAAAAAAGAAGGAGATATCACACGTTTTGACAGGTTTGAAATGATAAAGCGTGCTATCGAAAATGAAGATAAAATGCTAATCAGTGACTTTGAACTTAATAGGGAAGAAGTGTCATACAGTGCAGACACTGTAGAGCATTTTAAAAAGCTGTATCCAAAGGATGAGCTTTACTTTATAATTGGTGATGATTCCTACAAAGATCTCCCAAAATGGTATCAGCCTGAAAGAATAATAAAGGTATGCACACTTCTTGTTTTCCCGCGTGAAGGGGTAAAGGTTTTACCTCCTGCAAAGTTTATTTATATGGATAAGGTGGAAGCATCTTCAAGTGATATAAGAGAACAAATAAAAAATGGAAAAGATTGTAGAAAATTATTGCCAAAAGAGGTATTTGATTATATAATAAAAGGTAATCTTTATAAGAGGTGATTTGCTTTGACAGAAAGTGAAATGTTATCAAAACTGAAAGAAAAACAAAATCCACTCAGATACACCCATACCCTTGGTGTTATGGGTGAGGCTGTGCGTATTGCGGAAAAAATAGGTGTTGATAAAGAAAAAGCAAAGCTTGGAGCATTGCTACACGATTGTGCAAAAAATTTAGATGAGGCAGAGGGGAAAAGCCTTATTGAAATATCTAAAGAATATGACGTGGAGCTTGATGAATATGCTAAAGAGGAAAAGGCGCTTATCCACGCATTTTTAGGTGCGGCAGTTGCAAAAAAGGACTATGGCATTACTGATAGTGATGTTTTAGATTCAATCTATTATCATACAACTGCAAGACCTAATATGACTCCTCTTGAAAAGGTTATATATATTGCCGACATGACAGAGCCGGGCAGAACAATTGAACAGTCAGATGAAATAAGAAAGCTTGTGGATAAGGATATTGATGAAGCGCTTCTTTATTCTATAGGTTGCTCTATAAAGCATGTTATCCGTAAGGGTACACTTATTCATCCTGATTCAATCGATGCCTTTAACTATCTTGTCAGACAAAGGAGAATAAATAATGACTCAAATTGAAATTGTAAATAAGCTTGTAAATGCACTTGATATGAAAAAAGCGCACAACATTATTGCACTAGACTTAAAGGGTGCTACAATAATTGCAGATTATTTTGTAATATGTACTGCAGGGTCATCTCCTCAAATGCACGCACTTTTTGAAGCGGCTATGGAGGTAATGGCGAAATGTGGTATAAACGCAAGCTCTTGTGAGGGCATGAAAAATCCTGATTGGGCGCTAATTGATTTTGAGGGTGTTGTCCTTCATATTTTCAGTTCGCAAATGCGTGATTTTTATGCACTTGATAATTTGTGGGCAGAAGCAGAAAAGCTTGATATTAAACTAAACGACTAAACCGAAAGGATATGGATATTTTGGAATACAATTTTAAACAGATTGAAGCGAAATGGCAAAACTACTGGGACGAGCATCAGTCCTTTGCTGCAGGTACAGATAAATCAAAGCCTAAATTTTTTGGACTTGTTGAATTTCCTTATCCTTCCGGTCACGGACTTCATGTAGGCCATCCGAGAAGCTATACTGCACTTGATATAATTTCGCGTAAACGCAGAATGGAAAACTATAATGTTCTTTATCCTATGGGATGGGACGCTTTCGGCCTTCCCACAGAGAACTTTGCAATTAAAAATAATATTCATCCTGAAAAGGTTACTAAGGATAACATTGCCAACTTTAAGCGCCAGCTCAAGAGCCTTGGCTTCTCATTTGATTGGAACAGAGAGGTTAATACAACTGACCCAAGCTACTATAAATGGACACAGTGGATTTTCCTTCAGCTTTATAAAAAAGGTCTTGCATATAAGCAGGAAATGCCTATTAACTGGTGCACAAGCTGTAAGTGCGGCCTTGCAAATGAAGAGGTTGTAAATGGTGTTTGTGAGCGTTGTGGCGGAGAGGTTGTTCAAAAGAAGAAAAGCCAGTGGATGCTTAAAATTACAGAGTATGCACAGCGTCTTATAGATGACATAGATGAGCTTGACTTTATTGAAAAGGTAAAGATTCAGCAAAAAAACTGGATTGGCAGAAGCCAGGGTGCAGAGGTTGATTTTACACTTACAACAGGTGATAAAATTACTGTATACACAACACGCCCCGATACTCTTTATGGGGCTACTTATATGGTTCTTTCACCGGAGCATCCTTTTGTTGATGCGCATATGGACATGTTTAAAAATTCAGATGCTGTTAGTGATTATCGTCAAATGGCTGCAACAAAGAGTGATTTTGAAAGAACAGAGCTTGCTAAGGATAAAACAGGTGTTATGCTTGAAGGTGTAATGGCAGTTAATCCCGTTAACGGGAAGGAAATACCTGTTTGGATTTCTGACTATGTTCTTATGACATATGGTACAGGTGCTATCATGGCAGTTCCTGCACACGATGAGCGTGACTGGGAGTTTGCAAAAAAATTTGACCTACCCATAATAAAGGTTGTTGATTGCGACTTTGATGTAAATGAAAAACCGTTTACAGATGTTTCCTCAGGTATTATGGTAAACTCTGGGGAGCTTAATGGACTTTCTTGTGAAGAAGCAATTGCAAAAATGATTGAAAGGCTTGAAAAAGAAGGTAAGGGCCACAGCAAGGTAAATTACAAGCTTCGTGACTGGGTGTTCAGTCGCCAGAGATATTGGGGCGAGCCTATTCCGCTTGTATATTGTG
>CAZYYT010000069.1:0-10165 GCA_964651775.1 uncultured Oscillospiraceae bacterium
CATTTAAATGAGGCTTTTTGTTCAAATTCCGAAATTATAAGTCACTATAAAACAAGTGGAACGACTGATTAAGAAATACATGAATTCCACCTTTACAACCGTTTTGAATTCCTATCGCATTCAAATCTCCAAACAAGAAATATCCAAAATGGCCGCTGCCGTCACTGCTACCGAAACGCTGCTTTCCAACATTGCATTTTCGGTCGGCTTTAATAGCTATAATTATTTCTATACACAATTTAAAAAAATAGAAGGAATGACACCCCTTGAATTTCTCAAGGTTGAAACAGAAAGGCACTATATCCACCAATAAAGCCCTTTTGCAAAAATGAACAAAACCAGTAAAACGGACAATAGAAAAATGGACATACTTACGATAAAAAGTATAAATTTAAAAAACAAAACAGGCTCTGTGGATTAGAAAAATTCTATCCATAGAGCCTGTTATCGTTAAATCGTATATAGAAATCCTTGAAAACAACTGACATTGAAATAAAGAAACTGCACACCCTTTAAGATACTATCGTATCAAAATTGGTGTGCAGTTATGGTCTGAGTGGAGAGACTCGAACTCTCGGCCTCTTGAACCCCATTCAAGCACGCTACCAAACTGCGCTACACCCAGATTTATTACTAGTACATTATAATAAATGATGGCGCTGTTGTCAAGTGTAATTTTAATTTATTTAACCAAAAAGCCGAAGCTTTGCCCACAGCAACAGAAGGGCATTACTTCCTTGTGTGGCTGCGGGCTTTTTATTTGTGCTTTTTAATTGTTTTAATTTGCGATTGGCTCTGTGCCGTCAGAAATATAATGGATGCTTGCATCAAAGGTGATTGGGTTTGAATAACTCAGCACCTCACGCTTACTTGATGCCTGACCAACGGTTACAACATCACCATTTTTTAACTCTACATCCGATGACATCAGGCTAAATTGACTTAGCATAACTGTTGACTTGGTTTTAATACCATTTATAAATATCTTACTCTTATCGGTAAAGCCTGATCCCTGAACATATAAAGAATTTCCCATAGATTTAATATTTTCTATCTTAATCGGGATTGTACCCATCTGCATGGCAGTTTTCACATAAGGTTTATTTCCTCCGAAGATAAAATTTTTCCCGTATAACATATCATATGCAAAGAATTTAAGTTTTTCTTGATATTCTTTCTCATCCATTCCTTCTTGGGAGTTAAGCTTTTTTTGATGAAGCATTGTAATATATCCGTTATTAAAGCCCACCATATCCATAATCTGACTTGATAGCTCATACGAATATACTGACTTTCCTTCTTTTTTTTCAAGACCGAAGTTATTCCATGTTACATATTCAGTTGCAAAAAGGTCGCCTGTTGTAATCTCGTCCTCCTCAAGACCGATTGAAGGCTGATGGTCACCATATGCAACAATAAGTGTAGGCCTTTTCCTATTTTCAACTGCAGAAATAAGGCTTCCAAGGAACATATCCTCTTCCCAAACTTGGTTTATATAATACTGCATTGAGCAAAGCTCTTCTTTGGTATATTTATCACTTTCTATCTTGATTACGTTATCTGCCCCTGCGATAGGCTCTGTCGGGTAAGCGCCATGCCCCTGCACAGATACTGTCCACACAAATCGTGGTCTATCCGCTGTAATCCCCTTTTCCTGATCAACATATGTAAGCGCTTCCATAATTTCACCCGTAAGCGCCTTATCCTTACACCATCCGTATGGGGTTGTTTCGTAATCATACATATATTCCTTTGATTGGAAGGTGTCAAATCCCATATTGGGGTATACCTTATCACGATCATAAAAGTTGCCTGTATGATTATGGATTGCGTGTGTACTATAGCCATGCTCCTTAAGGTTATTGGGAAGTGATTCTATAGTTTCTTTAAGCATAACTGTTTTATACGGATACTCACCTGGGCCAAAATAGTCAAGGTTTATACCGGTAAGAACCTCATACTCCGTATTGGCAGTACCACCACCAAGTGAGGGCACCTTAAGCTTCCCGTGGGTAAAATGCTCTTTCAAATATGTGTGTATGGGTGCAGGGTCGTCAGAAAACTTAAGGTCCTTAATAATTTTAGGGTCCATAAAAGATTCCATCTGCACAAGTATTATATCGGGCTTAATCGCGGGGGTTTTGCCTTCTACGTAAACGGATGAAGCCATCTCGTTTGCCGTTTCTTCATTATAATTTAGTGGCTTATCAATGCCAGTGTCCAGCACACTGCTTGAAAAGCAATACGCAAAGCCATACTCATTATACGCACCCGCTATATTACCGAAATCATTGCTGATTGCATTATAGTTTAGTCCAAGATTCGTTGCAATAATAACACATATAAGCATGCCCACGATTGATGCAGTGTTTTTACCATAGTTAACCTTTCCGCTTATTTTGGGTCCAATTACCCACAATGCGATTATCGAGACAACAAGCAAAGCTAACAATATGTACACCAAAAGACGCTGCCACTTTGAAAGATATACCAAAATGAGGCTAAGCTTAACTATCTGAAAGTCAATTGCACCAAGTGGCGTTACACGGTAGCTTAAAACAACACTGTTAATAAGTCCGCAAAGAATCCACGGCGCCGAAAGAAGCACTATACCAAATACCCTGCGTTTAAAAAGCAAGCATATAGAAAGCGTAACCAATATAATAAGTGAATTATAAAGAAAAACCATTGGGCTTTCAAATATATGCTTAAAACATTTTATAACACTGTGCCTACTCATGCTTTCTATTATAAAGGTTTCAACCACACTAAGCACTGCACAAAAAAGCAGTGGGTGTTGATCAACCATCTTTCCTAACGCAGAAAAAAATTCTTTTATTCTTTTCAAGAAAACACCTTCTTATTTGAATCGTATAATCACTACTGCTACCGCAATAATGATAATAACAGCCGCTATCACAAGTTTTTTTATTAGTCCTTTATTTTGGGGTGCCACTTCTTCCTTTTCTTCATGAAGAGTTGCACCACAACCCTTGCACACTATTTCTTCATCTGGGTTTATTCTACCACATTTGGGACAAAACACAAACTATCATTCCTTTGAAATTATTTTACTTCCTTATATATTTACAAAATGTAAATTCCAACCCCTCGTACTCCATAACGGGGCTTTCTTCAAAAAGTGTCCAGTCCTTTGCCTCATCAATATTAAAGAAATACGTGTCAGCAGGCACTTTTTCCTTTACCTTTGTAACGAAAGCCTCATTACAATATGGGGCAAACATTTTGTAGATTTGAGCGCCGCCGATAACGTAAGCCTCTTCTTGGCTTTTTTCCATGTAGTCAAGCACCTCTTCAAGGCTATTTAGAGAGATAACCCCCTCACGCGCAAACCCTTTGTTTCTTGTAAGCACAATATTTGTGCGGTTTTTAAGGGGCCTTCCCCCAGGGAATGAATCAAGTGTTGTACGCCCCATTACAACTGTTTTACCACTTGTTGTTTCCCTAAAAAACTTCATATCGGGTGGAAGTGAAAACAAAAGGTTGCCACCTTTTCCTATTGCGTAATCCTCGGAAACGCAGACTATCATTTTTAAATTCATAGTATTATCTCCCAATCAGATTGCAACAGGGATTTTCTTCCCAAGCTTATGGTAGTTATAATTTTCTAGTTCTACACTGTCAACAGTGAATTTATAGAAATCATCAACTGAGCTGTCAAGCTTAAATGTAGGTGCATCAAACGGCTCTTTACTAAGCATCTCCCGAACAAGGGGGATGTGTCTGTCATAAATATGCGCGTCGGCAATAACATGCACAAGCTCCCCCACTTTAAGCGAGCTTACCTGCGCCAGCATATGCACAAGCACTGCGTACTGACACACGTTCCAGTTGTTTGCGGTAAGCATGTCCTGTGAGCGCTGATTTAAAATTGCGTTAAGAGTATTACCGCTTACATTAAATGTCATACTGTAGGCGCAAGGATAAAGTGCCATTTCACTAAGGTCGTGATGATTATAGATATTTGTCATAATTCTTCTGCTTTGTGGGTTATTATTAAGGTCAAAGATCACCCTGTCAACCTGATCAAATTCGCCCTCTTTATATTTATGTTTAATACCAAGCTGATACCCGTAAGCCTTGCCGATAGACCCGCTTTCATCCGCCCACGAGTCCCAGATATGGCTATTAAGGTCATTTACATTATTGCTTTTTTTCTGCCATATCCACAAAAGCTCATCAACAGCGTTTTTTATATTTGTATTACGAAGTGTAAGTATCGGAAATTCCTTTGAAAGGTCATAACGATTTACAACGCAAAATCTTTTAACTGTATGCGCTGGTGCACCATCATCCCACACAGGGCGGACGGAAAGCTTCTCATCAGAATAACCGTTTTTAAGTATATCCTCGCAATTTTGTTTGAAAATTAAATCTGCATAGCTCATAAACAAGCCTCCCTCAATCCTTACAATTTTATCATTTATTATTCTATAAGTCAATAAGCCATTTTTATTCCTATAACTCTATTTTCTGTATAATATTTTTTTCGTTGAGATTTCAACTAACAAATGCCTTTTATGATGAGAAAAAAGCGAAATAATTGTAAAGTGATCAATTATTTCGCCAGCAACTTATTTATATACTATGATTCATTAAAGTTCCACGGAAGTACTATCTATATTAGGTTCATTTGTGATATTACACAACTCCATTAGTTTGTTTGCCAACTTTTTCCCTTTGTATTGTCTTTTATCTTCAAATTGAATATATTTATCCTCTCCGCTTGAAGATTTATATGATATAATAAAGTATAAGTGACTTTCCTTTTTCTCCTTTTTATCTGCAGTCAATGCACCCACAATAGCACCTGCTCCACCAAATAACAAACCACCAACAACCGCTCTTCCTATAGGAGAACCTTGTTTTTCTACCATTTCTGTTTTATATCCATAAAATACATCAGTAATTTGACTATATTTTAGTGTTGCATCTGATTTGCCGCCAACCTTCTGTTTAATTTGTAGATGGTCTTCAAATAACATAACTTCATATGCCCAATTTGGTTGCATATTAGAATGTTCTTCAACTAATTGAAACATATCACTAATGATAGTTCCTTTTTCACTCTTAAAAAACCCCATCAAAAAATCCCCCTCTAAAAGTACATATTCACAAATAGTTCTATTTTCTGTTATCTATTATATAACTCTTTTCATTTCTGTCAATGAGTTCCCCCATTTTCAGCAAAGTGCCCTGTTTGGGATATCTCATTCTGGGGGATATCCCAAATAAAAACGACACTTTTCAACCGACACTTTTTTGTAAAAGGCTCCCTTGTGTAAAGGGAGCTGTCAACAAAGTTGACTGAGGGATTGTTTTACTTCATTATCAATAAACATACATACTCCCTCAAAGTTTCTATTAACATCAAGATTAGATATTCTTATAACCTTTAAGCCATATTGCTCTAAAAACTCTGTCCTTAAAGTATCATTTTCTATCCCTTTATCCTCATAATGTTGTGAACCATCTAATTCAACAACAAGTTTTGCTTTCGCACAATATAAATCAATAATGTATTTGCCTATAACCTTTTGTCTTATAAATCTAATGGGGTATCCCCTTAAATAATCATACCAAAGATGTCTTTCTTCTTTTGTCATATTTTTTCTCAAAGCTTTTGCAAGTGGTACGATTTCTTTATTGTGTCTATAATTCATTACAATCACTCCGAGTTGCTTCGCACCCCACCTCCCTTTACACAAGGGAGACTTTTATGATAGTTATTTCTCGTACTTATTCTATCATTTTTTATGTTCGCAGTCAATAAAATAACATCATACAACCAACTATGCATAAATATGGACACATTAAACTCAATTTCTCTTTGAGATTACAACGAAAAAGTCCATTATACAGAATTTCGAGTAATAGGTTTTTACCAGTTGATTTTTTTTACTTTGCATAGTATAATTGGGCTTAGAGGTGCTATATATAATGAAATTATTGAAATTATTGAAATTTAAAAAAATACTTGCGCTTACTATGGCTATGACAATCCCATCATTTTGCGTACATGCATACAATGTTGGGGATGTTATAGGCACAATTTTAAGTACAGATATTGTAACATACGTAGATTCCAAGCCGGCTACATCGTATAACATTTCCGGTCGCACAGCAATTATCACACAGGAGCTTACCAATTTTGGTCTTGATGTTATGTTTGATGAAGCTACGCGCGTGCTTACCATATCAAAGGGCAGTGGCATTCCTTCAACCTTTTCTGTGCCACTGGATAAGTCGGACATTCCCGTTGGTACGCCGATTGGAAACGTGCTTTACACAGATATTACTACCAATTTTGAAGGGGCGCCCATAACAAGCTTTAATATAGGTGGTTTAACCTGCGTTTATGCGGAGGATTTTGCAAAATTTTACGGTACCTTAGCTTGGGATGAAGAGGCAAGAACCGTTAATATTGCAAAGCCAAAAATTCCCGAAATGGAAAATGTTAAAATATCTTCGGGAAGGGAGCTTGGCTACTCTTCTAACCCTCTTACCCTTGAAGACACCATAGGCCGCTTCGGAAGCGTAAAAAAATCTCACCTAGTATACAAAGAAGATGATACCTTCTACACAGTAGAAGCGGGGGATAAAATCAACATAGAAAAGTACAACGCTGATTTTAACCACGTTTCATCTTTCACAGTTTCATATGAACTGCCAATTTTCGGCGCTTTTTATAATGGAAAGGATTATAACTATATCGCCTTTGGTGAAGAAAATCAGGCTGAAAACAACGCAAAAAAAGTTATTAAGATTGTGGCATATGATAAAACCTTTAAAAAAGTGAAGGAATATTCGGTAAATAACTGCGCCACCACCGTACCATTTGATGCATCGGGCTGTGAAATAACCGAAAACGATAAATATATCATTCTTCACACTGCAAGAAGCCAATATAAAGATGAATATAAAGAAAGCCCGCAAACACAGCTTACGGTTATTATTGATAAGAAAACATCAAGGGTAACTAATACTTTAGGTAAATTCCAACCTAACCATACAAGTCATGCTTTAAATACGCTGGCAATAGCAGATGGCGACATTTTCGTAACCGCAGATTTGTCTGATGCCGCACCCCAGCGCGGAATTATACTGCGCACGCTTAATTCTACAGGAAATGTAACAAGCGAAAGAAATATTTATCCCATCAGTGGCAAGCTTGGTGCTAACTCTACAGGCGTTATGACGGGTGACCTTAAGTTAACAAAAACGGGCTATCTTATTTCTATGAGTGCGATTGATCCCACCGCCGCACTTAGCTATGATAACTTTTCAATTGAAGGTGCAGAGTATCAAAACCGAAATGCTTACGTAATTTGGGCAAAAAAAGGCTCAACCGAAATAAAAACAACCCTTCTTGCAGAGTTTCATGGCACCAAAAGCACTGCAAGCGCGCCAATGCTTACACCTCTTTCAGATGGAAACTATCTGGCATTGTGGGCTGTTTTTTCAAACAGCCCATCCTCTAGCGGGGATTTAATCGGTGTATTTTGCGCAGTGATTGACGAAAACGGAAATCAAATTGGCACAACCAAAAAGCTTTCCGATGTACGATTAAGTGACTCCAGTCCGATTGTGGCAAACAATCAGCTAATCTGGTACGTAAACACCGCATCAGGTCGTACCTTATATACAATAGACTTATTGCAAATTCAATAACATTATATAACCCCTTTTTTAATATACTTATTAAAAAGGGGGATTATTTTTTTATGAAAAATAATATAAAATTTTTTCTTGGCGCAAACTCAAAAAAAGGGTTTGTATCGTATTTTGATGGGCTTCAGACGGGGTCACTTCAGCTTATTATATTAAAGGGTGGTCCAGGTAGCGGAAAATCTTCACTTATGAAAAGGGTTGCGGCCCTCTTGGTAGACAAAAATCACGAGATTGTGTATTTTCCCTGTGCATCTGACCCAAGCTCACTTGATGCATTTGTTGATAAAAGCCTTGGCTTTGGAATGGTGGATGGCACAGCACCGCACGTGCTTGACCCGGTTTACCCGGGGGCGCTGGGCCACATAATAAACCTTGGTGAATGTTGGGACACACAAGCTCTGTACGATACCAGGCTTGAAATAATCAGCCTTACTAAAACAATCGCAAGCTACCACCAAAGTGCCACTGCATACATCAAAGCAGGCGCAGCCCTTCTTGAAGAAAACTACACAAAGAGTGCACCATATATGAAAAGAGAATCACTTTTTACACTTGCTGCAAGAATTGGCGCAGGGCTTGCGATGGGATATGGCGGTTATGAAGAAAAACGTCTTTTAAGTGCAGTTACAGTAGGTGAAATACAATTCTTTTCGGACACTCTTCGCACATGTGCTGACAAAATCTATTCTATTGAAGACCCGTTTGGCAGTGCAAGCGACTATCTTTTGAAAAAATTCCGCGAAGAAGCGCTTGGCCGGGGTGTTGACATTATCTCGTGCCCATGCTCTATAAACCCTGATAAACTTGAGCATATTATTATTCCATCTGAAAGGATTGCGCTTACAACCTCTTTACCATCACACAGTATGAAAAAAGAAGCGACCGCCACAATAGAGGAAATGTACGAAAGCATAGATAACAGATCACTTTTTGAAAAACGTATTATCGACAGTGAAAGACTGCTTAATGAGGCGGCGAAATGTGTTGAAAAAGCAAAAAAGCTTCACGATGAACTGGAAGCGTTTTACGTATCTGCTATGGATTATAGTAAAATAGACAAAATATTTGAAAATATAGTTACACAGTTTTGCTAAACATCATTCCGGAATTTTGGAAACATCCACCCACGATTTAAACTGTGAGGTTTTCTCAAGCTCCTCAATAGTTAGCTTAACTGCACTGCTTGATGTTCCACAGGCAGGATAAACAATATCAAAGCGCTTAAGCGACTCATCAAGATAAACATCCACGCCTGATTTAACACCAAAAGGGCACACCCCACCAACTGCGTGACCGATCTTTTCTTCTACCTCTTCAAAACCAAGCATTGTGGCCTTTTGCCCAAACACAGCCTTAAATTTTGAATTGTTAATCTTTGCATCTCCGGGCAAAACAATTAGGATAGGGCCACTATCCAATTGAAAAGACAGTGTTTTTGCAATCCGCTGTGGCTCGCATCCAACTGCCTGTGCGGCAAGCTCTACAGTGGCGCTTGAGGTTTCAAATAAAAGAATCCTATACTCTAAATTATATTTTGAAAGATGTGCCTTTGCTTTGTCAAGTGACATATATATTCCCCATTTCGCTTTAGTTAAAATTAGGATAAATGTATTATAAAATAAATTCATGAATTTTGCAATATTATTTGTATTTTTTCCCAGTTAATTGGAATTTTTTATAAAATTATTGACTTTTTACTCTTTACAATGTAAAATGTTATTATTGTTTAACCTATGAAAGTCAGCGGAGGGATAAAATGAAAACCAATCTTTGTAAGCAGGAGAAGGAACAGCTCGATAACAGAATTGTGCTTTTGTCTTCTATTACATTTTTATATGCTATTCTTCTTCTCTTTATCCAGAAGATGTCGGAAAACTCATTAACTGTCAATGGCGCTCAAGCCTTTATACAAATTATTCGTTGGGTTTCTCTTGCAGGTGCAATGATGTGTGCGGCTTGGAGCGCGTATAAAGAAAAACGTTCATTTTTCATATATTGCGGCATTTGTATGTCAATTTTTTTAAGCACAACAGTTCTTTTGTATTGCACAAGTCGCGGTAGTGTTAAGGCATTTTATATTAACTATATTGCACTGATTCTTGTGTTTTTGATGACACAAGTTTACTATGTACTTAAAGCAACTAGCAAACTAGAAAGAAGGTTTGTTAAAAATATGTTTTTAACAATATGCGTGATTCTTGTTATATTAGTTGTGACAGCTTGTTTTTGGTTAAAATTCCCTATGTGAATTATGAAATTATAAAAGCTTGAAACATAAAAGTTTTGGGCTTTTATTTGTGTCTATTAAAAATTATAAAAATTTTAAAAAAGTCTTGACAAATTAGGTGAAAACCATTATACTTAATCAAGTCAGCGGATGAATGCAGATGCATCTCGTCGTGACAGTTGCCATTGTATGGCCCGGTAGTTCAGTTGGTTAGAACGCCAGCCTGTCACGCTGGAGGTCATGGGT
>CAZYYT010000070.1:0-9802 GCA_964651775.1 uncultured Oscillospiraceae bacterium
TGATATCTTGTATACTCATTTTTATCCTTCTACTTCCCTAATTTTTCAGCGATTTTGTTGTTGAGTTGCGCGCGCCATTTGTCGCGATACGACGTTGCCCCTTCTTCGCCGACCAGCGCGCAGCAGAAGCCCTTGATATCGTCACCCAAAACCTCCCCAATACTTTGACCGTCTGCTGCCGTTTCTTCAAATAAACCAAGCACACCATCAAGTATTGGTATAATGTTGCGACCGGTGAAATCTGAGTGTGACCAAAGAATGGCATTAATTTTTTCCCATGCCGCATAATATTCAGTCGGTAGCTTTTTAGCTCGCAATTCAAAAGCTTTTAATTCGCGCGTTATGTCACTCCCTGTGATTTTATCCCAAAATATCATTGTGATTTCTCCTTTAACTCGTTAATTTTTGATGATACGAACTCCCACTTTTCCCAAAACTTCCGTAGTTCAGTACGCCCTGCATCATTAAGCCTAAAAAACTTTCGGGGTGGCCCCATATCAGATGGCCTTTTCGTAATTTCCACCAGCTTATTTTTCTCAAGCCGAACCAAGATAGTATAAACTGTTCCATCAACCACATCTGCAAATCCGAGTTCATTCAGCCGTCGTGTGATCTCGTAACCGTAGGTTTCCTCGTGGTTGATAATTTCTAGAACACAGCCTTCCAGCACGCCTTTGAGCATTTCCGTAAGGTTTTCCAATATATCTCCTCCTTGCTATTATGTATGACTTGTATCATGTATTACTTATTACCTGTATATAATACCACAGAGTAGTGCAACTGTCAAGAGTCAATTTTAATTTGTTAGTAATTTCGTATATAATTATAATCACTGTAACAATTTATGGCATACAAACGTCTTAATTATTGTATATACTTATTGATGAAAAGGAGATCATTTAATAGTGGGATGGAGACAATTTAAATAATGAGAATCTTTTACAGCCCATTAAAAAAGCATGGGAAAGCCTATATAGGTTTATATATTATAAAATACTTAATCGGGAAAAAGCAGAGGACATAACCCAGGAAGCTTATACAAAAGCATTTATCTACCTTAAAAAGCATAATGCAAACATAGAGAAATTGCTAAGCTTTCTAAAGACAATATCATTAAATACTGTGTGGGATAAATGGCGAAGGAAAAAGAGAGTCCCGACTTTTTAGACTTAAAAGAAGATAGCCTGTCAATGCAATCTGATAACTTTACAGAAAATATTGAGAACCGTATTATCATTGAAAATGCATTAAGTACTTTAAGCCATGATCAGCGTAAATTATCGAATATAGAATATTAAAAAGCTTATCTGTCTCTCAAACAGCGAAAATTATGAATATGAAAGAGGGGACGATTCGCGTATTGCAATGCAGAGCATTAAAAAAACTTGCGAAAATTCTTAATGAAGGGGGTTTTAATGATGAGAAAAAATGAAAAGAAATTATCACACTTTATAGATCGTTTAAATGCAAAAAAAAGCCTGCTGATATGGATTCTTCCGGGCTTATAGAGCTTGCCGAAGTCATGAAATCAGTTCGCAGCTTAAAAAGCCCAGCAATGCCGGGTGATGATTTTTCCAAGAGAATCTCCAATGTTGTTACGAATAAAAAGAGGTCTTACAAACCATGGTATGCAGTAGCTGTAGCAGCAGTCGCAATTGTTTTTATAACTTCACTTATGTACTCTCCATTTGGCACAAAAAATATAGTAAATGCAATGAATAAGGCTTTTAGTGAGGTAAAGGCTTATCATGGAATTATAGAGATTTCAGGGATTAATGCCCAGGGGGAAGAAACCTTGCAGTCAAAAAGAGAAGTATGGGCGGATAGAAAGGGCCATTATTATATAAAAGAATTAAGCGGCTCTTGTAAGGGTCGAATTACAGTCAACAATGGGGAAAAGAAATGGCAGCTGCTTCCGGAGCAAAAGCAAGTGTCCATCTTCCCTTCATTCCCGGACCCTTATCATTTTACATTTGAACTTTCAAGTGAACTTAAGGATGTAAAAGATGCAGAAAAAATTAAAGTTATCGGTGATGAGAGTATTTCGGAAAGATTATGCACTGTTCTTGAAACATCACCTAAGGGGGGGCTTCCATATAAAATTTGGGTTGATAAAAAAACTGATTTACCGCTTCAAAAGCAAACCGCGATGCAAAATGCTTTGCAATACATGGTTACTTACACAAAAGTAGAGTTTATTGAAAACCTTCCTTCAGAGCTGACCCAATATAATTTGCCGGATGGTTTTTCAGTAATTGATGACGAGCAAATGAATCATTAGCCTTTTTCTTGCTGTCAGAGTGTCCGCAGACAGTAATGACAAAGGAAACATTGCCGATTGTAAGCTCATTATTTGTTCCTCCTATACTAAAATTTTCAGAAAATGATACTTATGTCGTACCGATTTCCTGTGATTTTATAATAACAGAGTGTGGATAAAAACACATTGAGCGTGAATTGAAGGAAAATTGACAACAAAAAAAGAAGTCATCTTCTCGTTTGAGAAAATAACTTCTTTAACTATTGTTATTATAAAATATATTTATAAATTATTCCTAATTACTCATTACAAATGTAATTAAATGAAGATACAGATTTTAATTTTCTGCATTGTTTTTTAAATTTCCTAAAACAATACCAAGAGCAATGAATAAAAATGAAGCAAAGTATTGCCATCTGAAAATGATTTCGCCCAGTAAAATTGCTCCAAATAGTTGTGATAACCCAGTCATTGTAATAGGGTTAACATCTTTCATTCCTTTTTTGCTTGTTAAGCTTCCTAATACAGTGCAAATTGATGCTAAAATTATAAGAATATCACTTAATGAGAATTTCACGATTTTTCCGGTGAAGTTAATTGAAATAATACCGCAAAATCCTATTATTGCTCCAATAATTTTATATATAGAAAACTTTTCATCTTTTATAATCAAAAATCCAAAGCATATCTTGATATGCATTTAGCAAAGCGTCTATACGATTTGAGTCAAAAGTATTATCTTTCACATTTGTAGCAATAAATACATAGCTGTTAAGCCACATATTATCAAGGTGAGTTTTACCCATAATATTCTCAGCACTTGCATCAGCGACAGTTGTAACGCCATTAGGATAGCAAACCGCCTCTATTGGCACACCAAAGTCATCGCATGAACAGCCTTTAATATGTGTATGAATGTCTACAAGTCCTGGTGAAATGATTGAACTTTTTGCATCAATAACAACGTCTTCATCATCTGATATACTTCCAATTTTTGCAATAATACCATCTTTAATTGCAACACTATCACCAGCTATCAAAAATTCAATCCCATTCCAAATTCTGCCGTTTTTTATTAAAATATCAAAGTTACTCACTCTTAACCTCCAACACAACCTTGCCTATTTTTTCGCCATGCTCTAATATCGCGTGAGCATCCATAGCTTTTTCAACAGGCAAAACTTTATATACAGACGGCTTTATTTCACCATTTCCAAGTTTAGGCCAAACTCTTTCTACAAGTTCTGATAATAAATTTGATTTTTCCTTAGAAGTTCTTTTTCTTAACATACTTCCAACCAAATGCAGGCCTTTTGTTAAAATCGGTCTTAATTGGATGTTTGTATCAATTCCTGCAAGGGTAGAAATTATTACCCAATATCCGCCTTCCGCCATATATGGCAGACTTTCGCCAAGCATTTCACCACATAAACAGTCCATTGCCATATTAACGGGGTGTCCATTTTCTTCCTCTTTTTTAAATGCTTCAGCCAATTTATCTTTTGATGTATTTACAATTACATCCGCACCAAGATTTTCAATTTTCTCTGCGATTTCATCAGATAAAACGGAAGTTATAACCCTTGCTCCAAAAGCTTTTGCCATTGGAATTGCAACAGAAGCAAGACCACTTGCTCCCGCTGCAATATAGGCAGTTTGTCCTTCTTTTAAATATCCTTCATAAAATAAGTTTAGGTATGATGTAGCATACGCCTCAGGAAGTGATGATGCCTCGACCATAGTTATACCCTTCGGAATAGGCATTACCATTTTGTAAGGAGCACACACATATTCTGCATATCCGCCACCACCGAGTAGTGCACACACTTTATGACCAATTTTAAAATCACTGTTTACTTTTGCTTCATCACCCATATCTGCGACAATACCTGCCACCTCAAGTCCCATCCATTCAGGCCAGCCTTTAGGTGATGGATATGTACCTTTTCTTTGAAGTATATCGGCCCTATTTAAAGCAGCTGCATAAATTTCAATTAAAATTTCATCATTTTTTGGCGTTGGTTTTGTAACCTCTGACCAAACAAGCTGTTGATTATCATTAATAAGCATTGCTTTCATAGTATAGTTCTCCAATACAATTTATTTTTTGTTTGCAAAATATTCGTCCATTCTTTGATTGACAGGATCATTGGGCGTGATATCGTTAACTGATATTTTTGTGAGTTCTGATTTCATCCCATCATAGAAGGTCATAAGCTCCTCTTGCTTCATATTTGTCGTACGCAATATCTTGGAATTATCAGTGATTCTGTCGAACATTCTGGCATATTCCAATTGATAGCGAGCATATGGGGAAATTGTTTCTCCTGACAGAATGTGAAGATAATCCTCCTTGTCTACCCACTCGTATTTAAGTCCAATAAGTTCATGATAAATTTCTGCAATTTCACCCCATGTGTTGTGTTCAGTTGAAGCAACAATAAACTTCTCTCCAAGTGCTTCCGGTTTTCCTGCAAGTCTTGCAATCATCACACCGACATCTCCGCCCCAAGACAACGTGGCAGGGCAGTTCTTTGCTTGCTCAGGTATAGCAACTGGCTTCCCAGTCAAAGCTCTGTAAACAAAAGTATTTGCCTCTAAGGTTACAAGCTGGCTTCTTCCTGTTGAATAGGTTGTTGCCGGAAGAATGATGGTCCAATTCTTTTTGCCGGAATTTATAAGCATGTTTTCTTCGGTTGCTTTATAAAGGGAATATTCTGTTTCATAAAGCTTGAGGTATTCTTCATCTTTTGAAACATCAAGAAGTCTTGGTGAGGTTTCTCTTACAGGCACTTCTTCGTTTGCATAAACTCTACAGCTTGATAGGAACATATACTGGTCTGTATTATCAAGCAGTACATCCATTCTTGCTTTGAAACGAGAAACCGTATATGACATAAAATCTAAAATCGCATCATATCTTGTGCCTTCAAGCTTTTCCTTAAGCCAAGCATCGTCCATTGCATTTGCAACTTCGTGTGTGAGATTTGTATGTTCTATTGATAATTTGTCGAGAGCTACGTTGTGAATCTCAAAGCCAAGTCTTAAAAGCTCGGGGACTGCATATCGTCCCATTGCACCTGTTCCGCCTAAAACCAATATTTTTCTCATCTTAATTTCCTCCTTAGTTTTCTTCCACAATTCTTGTTAAAGTTCTTTGTACTGCCAATTCGTGGTCGTATCCGTACGGATTTTCCTTTTCTCCGATAATCGATAAATATAAATCTTTCATCATTTCATCGTATCTTGAAAGAGACGGCACATCAGCCACTTCTACTTTTTCTTTATCATCACAATAGTGTCCTTCCACATTATCTATTGTTGATTTTGTCATTTCTACATTAAGTTCAATTGGCTTAATTTCCACAGTTCCACGGCTACCCATAACAGCAAATCTTCTCATCCCCCAACCATTTACCTCAACAGAAAGATTTGTAATTTTTGCAACGGCTTTGTCATATTCCAAAACTGCAAAGCAGTTATCGTCAGAATATATGCTCTCAAAACCCGTCTGCTTAATAAACGAGAAAACATTTTTCGGCTCACCCATGACGCTCACCACCAAATCAATTAAATGAGAGCCGAAAATATACATTGAACCGCCCTTAAAATGGTTGTACCATTCTCTGTATTCAGCAGAGTGATATGTACTCATTTCTGCATCAATCTGATAAATCTCCCCAAGCTCGCCTGATTTAATCATTTCCATACATTTTCGAATCGCATAATTATAACGATACATATATCCCATTTGTACAGTAAGATTCTTTTCTTTTGCAGTATTTAATAAATGTTCAAACTCATTTAGAGTTCCGCTTGCAGGCTTGTCAATATGAACATGCTTTCCCTTGTCAACACATCTTTGTGCCGTCTTGGTTAGGTCCCAAACATCTGTTTCTACCAATATTAAATCACATTTTTCTAAAAGTTCATCTTCACTCATTATCGTTAAATTTTTATAGCAAGGTAAACTACCACGCTTTTTAACCCACTTTTCATCACTTTCTGTATATCCTACAACTTCAAAAAGTTCGGGGAATTTTTGTACTGCAAGCATTTTACCCTCACCATGATTATGGCCTATACCTATTTGCCCCACTTTTATTTTCATTAAATGTTCCTCCAGTCAAATATTGTTCCCATTGGGAATTCGGGATTATCACAAAGCTCATTATAAATCTGCGGAGCATTTTCAGGGTTTTCTACTCTTGAAATAATAGGCTCTACTAAAACTCGTTTTGATGCAATCATATCAATTATTGCTCTGCAATCATCATGGTGTGTCCAATGATGTGGATATGACTCGAGCTTTGGTCTTACAAAATTATGTGCACCAATAATTTTAATTCCGGGTTTGTGCACTTGTTGATAGTAATCAACGCTACTATCCGAATCTCTTGTGCAACCAAGAAGCGAAATTCTACCCATCCATGAAGCACATTCTAATGCCTGATTCATGGCTTTAGATACTCCTGTAACTTCAACTGTTGCATTAACACCTTTTCCCTTGGTGATTTGTTTAACCTTTTCAACAAAATCGTTTTCTGATGGGTCAAGTGCGTAATCTGCACCAAGCTTTAGAGCAAGCTCGCGCCTTGCAGGATTGAGGTCAACAGCAATCAAAGGATTTGCACCCGATAGCCTTAAAAACTGAGTCGCAAATATTCCAAGCAGTCCAAGCCCCATAACCATTGCACTTTCGCCAAGCTCCAGTTCAAGCTTTCTCACTCCGCCAAGTCCCATAGATGCTATTATTACGAAGGCTGCCTCAAGTGATGAAACATTATCATTTTCAACTTTTGTTATCTCCTCGTCCGTACGAATATTATACTTAGAATGGCAACCATGATAGACAAGAACTCTATCGCCAACAGATACATTCTTAACATCATTTCCTATTTTTTCAACATATCCAACACCACAATAACCTAATGACATCGGAAATTTTTGTGATGTGTTATTCATACCCATTATACAAGCTCTTTCTGTACCACCGCTTACAACAGTGTAATCCATTTTCACAAGAACCTCATTTGTTTCTATGTTGTCACTAACTTCATTTTCCAAAAGCTCAGCCTGGTGAATACCCGTAAAAATTATCTGTTTGTTCTTCATAAAATCAACCTCAAATTATATTTTAATAATATCATTAACCTCTTGGCCCAAGAGTTCTTTCAACATCCACAAGCAAATTTTCGCCTGTAATATAATCCGCACCATCCGATGAAAAGAATACAACAGCCGCACCAATATCAGAAGAATTCCCACCCTCACCACTCGGCCCCATATAGGTTGAGCCGGGTGCGAATAGAGTATCAGAATTCCGCCTGCCGCACCGGTTAAAATAATTACTTTTCCATTTAACAAAGCATATATCTGATTAAATTACATTTTTTTCAAATAGCCTGTATATTGTTGAAGCTTCTGCAAGAGGGATCATCTCAATGGCGCTTGAAGCTGTATATCTATCAACACAAAAAGCAATATGAGAGCCAAGCATTGGCCCGATAATTCGAGTATATTTTGTCATTTTACCATTGCAATGATATGAGATTTTACAATCAGAATAACGATTTTTTATATAAAGCATTGTCTTATAATATTCTGCAAGCTGCCCCCCCGTATCACATTCTGCCGTGACAAGCTTTATAATATCAGGCTTGCGCTCGTGAATAAAATCAAGCAAATCTACTACCTGTTTGCAATCGAGGAAACAACCTGTATGTGTGGAAAGCAAAACCTCGCCGCCTTTAGCGTGAACTATGCTGATAAAGTCCTTTTGCTTTTCTATTGTTTGGGGATTTAACGAAACTTCATTCGGACAAGCCAAAACAAAGCTCATATTATCACCTATCCACGCTTTCTTAAAGGTTGCCTTTGCATCGCGATTCGGCTCAAAGGTATAGCCCTGCATATCAACACCTGCCGCACCGGCATCAAGAGCAATCATAAACTGTCGTATTCTTTCCTCGTCGCTGTCATCAGTTGATGCCCCTTGATTATAATGTAGTGCCAATATAGGTTTGTCAGTAAATTCAAAGATGGTTTTTAATTTATCAATAGTAATCTCATCCTTGTCAAGCCAAGAAAGATGTAGATTAAATGCATCTGCTCCTGCCAACATTGCATTTCTTATCGATGCAATTGTTTCGGTAACATTTCTTTCTCTCGCGGAAAGAGTCAAAACGGGCGACTTTAAATCAGCAAAACTTTTTTTCATTTTATACAATCCTCTCTCTATTGAGTTTTTATATGAGTATTATACCGATATATACAATTACTGTAAATGCATAATGTGATATTTTTATCATTTCTGATACTAAAATATTTACTTTATTTCAAAAATAAAGTATAATATCTATTGGATGGTGATTATTTTGGAAAATAATATTTTATCAAATTTGGTGGTTTTAAGTGTCCAAGGTGCAAACAGAGTTTATGCAAAGGTTAATACAAAAACAGCTAGAGAGAACAGAAATTTATGGGGAATTGCAATGAAACCCAAAGGGTACACTGAATATGTTTGTAAGGGGAAGTCTATTATTTCTGATAATCAACATATCACACTTCTGTCAAAGGGTTCCTGCTATTCGTGGGAAAGCTTTGGTGGCGAATGCCTTATGATTGAATTTGATGCAAATATTGAAAGTGATATGTTATATTCGTTTAATATCAATGAATCCACAAGAATCGTCAGTTTGTTTAACAGCATAGAGAGAAATCGAACGAAAAATGGATTGGAAATAAAGAATATAAAATACCTATATGAAATCCTAACGATACTTTTAGAAAGCAACACAAAAGAATATATTCCCACAGAAAAAGCCAATATAATTGCACCCGCTGTTGACTATATAACAAAAAATTTTAGCAATCCTGAGATAAACCTTGAACTGTTAAGCGAAATTTCGGGTGTAAGCTATGTCTATTTCAGAAAGCTTTTTACTAAAATTCACGGAGTCCCACCTATGAAATATTTGCATATACTTAGAATGAATAAGGCTGCTGATATATTTAAAAGTGACTATAATTCCATCGAAAGTGTCGCTTATTCTGTAGGCTATAATAGTGTGTACCATTTTTCAAAAATGTTTAAATTCTATTTTGGCATATCACCGTCTAATTATCAAAAATGCAAATTATAAAAGATATTTTCTTATTTAGGAAAGCTGAACTTGCAACAAAAGATGATTTGCAGATTGTAATAGATTTAGCTGATACTTTGCGTACTAATGGTGATATATGTGTCGGTATGGCAGCCAACATGATTGGTGTTAATAAAAGAATTATTGCATTTTCAATGGGACCTATTTAATATACAGATACGGAGAAAACACAGCAAAAAAATGTTTGCCATATTTCAATTATAACAACTGTATCAAACGTGCAAACGAGTTAAGGAGGAGCTTAATGGCTGAAGTTATGAAAATAAGTGAGCTTGCGGGTGTTTTAAATCTACAAAATGTTGCAAAGGGACATATCGACCTATCAGATGAAAGATTGTCAAATCTTGATTACATAGAATGGGTATTTGAAAAAGAA